>JANMOP010000095.1:0-45265 GCA_031369365.1 Methylotenera sp. | reverse complement strand
GTGCCGCCAATGTTGGCTATAACGCCATCAATACGATATTTAATTGACAACCCAGCATTGGAACACTCTAAATGTATATCACTGGCGCCTATTTTCAGGGCATCGTACAGCGTGGAGTTAATCAGCTTGATAATGGGGTTGGTGTCTTCGTTAATCGACTTTAAGGACAAATGTGCCACCGATTCGTTAGAGTCTGTCTTGCTGTTATGCGCGGAATCTTGCATACCATCCATTGCCCGCATGGTTTCTTCATGCTGCGCTAAAAAAGCGGCAATATCGCTACGATGCGCTAGCCGCCAAGTAAATGGCTGCTTAATTTGCTCTAATGCCCACTCTTGTAAACTTTCATTTAAGGGGTCAGCAAATACCAATACCACTTTATTATCTTCAGTATTAAAAGCTAGACATTCTTTTTGTTGGGCAGTAGAAAATGCTACCCGCTCAAAAGCTGGCGTTAAGGTATTGAGTTCTTTCATTTCAATTGCAGAAAAATGCAAGGTGCAACTCAGTGCATGCAAAAACTGCTCTTGATCATATTGCGTAATTTCTTCAAGCACTTCAAGTGCGCGACGTTGCTGCAATTTTGCCTGCAATTTAGCTTGCTTGATTTGCGCAGCACTAATGATACCAATTGCCGCCAATGGCGCATTCGTAATCGGCTGAGTAATTTCTTGTAATTGCGCACTCATTGAATATTCCCCGCCAACTCAAAAATCGGCTCAAAAAGACGTGTAAACCAATCTATCCAGCGTGATAATTCTTCATCATATAATGCAGCAATGCGTTCCGTCATATCGCTAATTTTTCCGCACGTTCGCCCGCACGCAGCTTACGCAGAGCCACTGGCGCAGTTAGACCTGCTTGATCCATCGCTAAATTAAAACTACCAACTCAATACATCTTCAGATTCTTTTACGCCACCAAGCTGACCATCTTTGCCTAAGGAATAAATATCAAAATCACCATGCTCTCCAGGGGATTTATAAATATAGGGGTTATCCCAAGGATCATTTGGTAAGGTTTTTTTCAAATATGGTCCTTGCCACTTTGCTTCATTGCCAGGATTTTTATTCAGCGCAGCTAATCCTTGACCTGAAGTGGGATATTGCCCAGTATCAATACGGTATTGATCCAGCGCTTTACCCAAAGCATCCACTTGCGCACGTGCTGTTTTAGTTTCTGATTTGCCAATTTGCTCAAAATACTTAGGCCCTACATAGCCCGCTAGCAGGCCGATAATCACCATGACCACGAGCAATTCAAGCAAGGTAAAGCCTTTATTTTTTAGGCGTAAGTGCTTAGGATTATTAAAATATGACAAGATACAAATTGCACTCAATTAAGTTTAAGTGACAATCATACTCAATTTTGATTTCAGTAAAATTTCAGATTTGTGACAATTTTGTCATAATTCAAAAAGGGTTTGTGTTTTAGTAATTGCACAAAAATGTTAGAGCCTTGCTTGTGCATAATTCATTGGATATATTACTTTTTCACGCGCGTCAGACCAAATCAAATCGCAAGCTTCGTCATCGACGTGCATCATCCTGCCTTGTCTATTAACGCAATATTCGCCACACACTATCATTTCTTCAAAACTGTAGTCCTGTCCAACACGGGTATATTCAAACAACACGCTACGTACTACGCGACCACCGCGTTGCACATGACAGCCCTCACTAATCCATGTAGGCCCAATAATCTCTGTGCCTTTATCGACACGTGACCCAGAACCAATATAAACAGGTCCTTGAATTTTTGTATTTTGCCAATCAATATGTACATTCAAACCCACCCAAACCCCAGGCTTTACTTGTTTACCAGGCATTTTCATTGATGGGACTTCGCCTTGCATTACTTGTTGCATCACCTCCCAATAGTCAGACACTACGCCTATATCTATCCAGTTGAAGTTTTGATTGATGGCATAAAATGGCAAGTCTTTTTCAACTAATAATGGAAACAAATCCGAACCAATATCGAACGTACTGCCAGATGGGATTAAACTTAAAGCCTCTGGCTCAAAAATATAAATACCCGTACTTGCCAAATTAGATCGAGCTTCTGCTTGACTAGGCTTTTCTTGGAACGAAGTGATTTTGCCAAATTTATCCGTTAGCACAATCCCATAACCAGATACTTTGTCCATCGGCACTTCTTTAGCCACTAGACTAACCATTGCACCTTTTCGACGATGCTCTTCTACTGCCGCAGTAATATCTAAATCAATAATTGCATCACCACATATCACAATGCATGTTTCATCAAAAAAACCGCCAAAATCTTGAATCTTTCGCATACCGCCAGCCGATCCAACAGGGCTTGGAATAATCATGCCGTTGCTAATATCACCCTCAAAAGAATAACCAATCTCTATACCAAAACGGTGTCCATCTCCAAAATATTGCTGGATTTTTTCATGCAAGTAACTTACGTTTATCATGACTTCATTCACTTGATGCTTCGCCAAATGTTCGATTAAATAGGCCATTACAGGCTTACCTAAAACTGGAATCATCGGCTTAGGAAGTTCGTATGTGAGAGGCCTAACACGCGTGCCCTTGCCCGCAGCTAAAATCATGGCTTTCATAACTAGTACTTTCTAATACAAATGGATTTGGGTGCGGGCTAAATTAACTATAAATTGATTGTAACGACCAGTTATTAATTATTCGTGACTTAAACAATCAAAAGTTATTATTGCAAAAAATAAAAGCGACTTATTAAAGCCGCTTTTTTAAAATTAAACAATTAAGCTTTACGGCCTTTTGCAATTCTAAGCACTAGCAAGCCTGCGGCCATCATGACATAGGTTTCTGGCTCTGGAACTGGCGTAGGGATAAATTGCCCCACTTTTACATTGCTAAGAGAAAATACCAAATCGTCATAGTCTCTATCGCCGCCTCTAAATATATCTTCAAACCCTACAATAACTGAATTGTTTGGCTTTACTTTATAAGCAGCGTGTAGCGTGTTGTCTAGGTTATTACTAGCAAGCCCATTATAAAACGAACGTCCAGTATTACTTACAAACATTCTAAAAACCAGCTCTTTACCTGCCTCAAAACTTCCAAGAGAAAATTGTTGGCCTGAAATTGCAGTTTGATTATTTAAAATTATATTTGGTGACCCTTGTAAATAAAGATCATTAGAATACTTAGCTGTTTTAGATAAAAAAGTAACGACAACCTCACCAGCTGTAGCAGCAAATAAACTTTCTGCAGAAGGAAGATCAAAATCATGCGGGATATTAGGGCCAGATATAGCCGCTGAAGAGAAGGTCACTAGAATCCACACTAATACATTATTAAAAAATTTCATTACGCACTCCTATCAATTTAGAAACCCGATAGTGCGCCTTCATCATTACAAAATGATTAATTTTTTATTAAAAATCTAGTTATTTCGGACTAGAATAGCCCGAATGGGCTATATGAGTAACTCAGCTCTTAGTAGGCTTTACTGTCTTTAAATACCAATAGAACTGACTTAAGAATAATTTTTAAGTCTAGCGCAAGAGACCATTTTTTTAGGTAATCTAAATCAAAATCAATTCTAGCTTTCATACTTTCTACTGACTCTGTTTCGCCTCTAAACCCATTAACTTGTGCCCAGCCTGTAATGCCAGGCTTTACTTTATGCCTCACCATGTAGCCTTTAATCAGATTACGATAAAGCTCATTATGACTAATTGCATGGGGTCTAGGCCCCACAATGCTCATCCGCCCTTGCAACACATTAATAAATTGAGGCAATTCATCGAGCGAGGTTTTACGTATAAATTTTCCAAATGTTGTTACTCTCTTATCGTTAACAGTTGCTTGTATTACATTCTCGCCTTCTGCAGCTACTGTCATTGATCTAAATTTATACACAACAATTTCATGCCCATCTAACCCGTAACGTCTTTGCTTAAATAATATTGGGCCTGGTGAACTTAACTTAACCCCTACCCCTATCACAATTAATAAAGGAAAAATCAAGCATAAAATTAAACTTGTTATTGTCACATCGCTCAAGCCTTTAACAAAGCCATTGAATCCAGAAAACGGGGTTTCACATACAGCGACTACAGGCATCCCATCAATATCGTCAATTCTGGCCTGAATTAAATCCGCCATAAAGAAATTTGGCACAAAATATATTGAAGCGGTAGTATCTTTTAAGTCATCTAACAACTTCAAAACTTCTATGTGCAATGATGGTGGTAATGCAATATAAATTACTTCTATTCCATTTTGCTTTACATAAATTGATAACTGGTCAACGTTGCCAATAAATTGACTGTTTTTAGCGGACATTTGCGCAACTGAGCGCTCTGAAATCACGTCGAAAAAACCTTTAAGTTCTATGCCTAGTTCGACATTTGCGTTAATTCGCTCTTGAAGCTGATTGCTTAACTCATTAACTCCTACAATAACTGCTGACTTTTTAACACTAGAAATATAGTAATTGCTAGATAAATATTTACTGGCAACTAGATGAGAAATTATTAGGACTATTGGAGTAACCAAGCCCCATAATAATATGACTTGTTGAGGATATTGATTCAAAAAACCAGTTGCATACCCAAAAAATAAAAGAATGCCTAAAACTAAAAACCATTGCCCAAAAGTACTCAAGAATTCCTCTTTGAAACTTTTTAAATTTCCCCACGACCCAGGAAAGCTTAGTGCAAACAGCATGATAGATAGCACAACATACTGAGATGTTAATTTATGCTCGTAGTAAATCGCTAGAAAAAAAAGTGTCATAATCATCAATACTGGATCTATCAGTATTTTGATTAGTAGTGGAAGACTTAGTGACCTGTTAAAGCTGAGGTGCTGTTGAAATTTCATAGTACATGCTTATTTTTGTTTCAAAATAGCAATACAATTTAGACTGGAAATGTGACACCAGTATGTATGTTAAGACTTCTGATTAAAAAAAATTGATTAGCTATCTAAAAAATTTAGTTGTTATTCATTGCAGTATATTTTGATACTCTTTATAAGTTTTATCTGCCACCCTGCGCCAATTATAGTTGATACCCACCCATGCTCTTACTTCCATTCTTCTTTCTATCGAGGCTGGATAGTAAATATTACTTTTGAGTAATTCGGCAAGCTGATCTATTTGGCCTAATTCAAAATAACATGCGGGATTAAGCCCAAGTTCAAGGTTGGCGGGTATATTGCTAGCAACTACTGGCAAGCCATAGCTTAAGGCCTCTAATAACGAAATAGATAAGCCTTCATGAGATGAAGGCAATACAAACAAGGCTGCATGCGTATATAGGCTTCGCAAGGCATCTCCAGTCTGAAAGCCGGTCAGTACAATATTTGAATTAGCTAAGGTAGCATCAATCACACTTTGCATATACGCATCTGGATGATCAGAAGACCCGACAAATACTAATTTGTAACCATCAAAATTAGCCACATTAAAAGCATTAATTAAATCTAAGTGACGTTTTTCTGGCACTAGACGACTTACTAGCAAAATGTATTTATTTTTCTGCAACCCAAACTGGACTAGATGCGAATCCGACACATTTAAGTCTGGCATTGCAACGCCGTTGCATATTAACTCTGAATGCATGGCATGTTTACGCATAACTAAATCGCGTATGACATTTGAAATAACTATTCTGCTATTAGAAAAGCGCATCCCAGACCATTCTCCGAGCAACAAAATGTTCCGTGCCAAAACTCCCCATTTTTGTCTGTGGTAGTCTTGCCCATGATGCGTAACAATTACTTTCAATCCCAAAAGTCTTGCTAAAGGCGTCAATAGCGCTGGCCCTACTGCATGTATATGTAATATATCTGGCCGTTTAATTGCAGCATAAAGCACACCCAATAAGGTGTGGATCACAGCTTCTAGCGCTTTAGATTTTGGAGCCCAAAGTTTAGTAAACTTTACACCACACCATTGTTTGCCCACGCTTGTTTTTTGGTATTGTGAACGCACAACCACTTCTAAATCACAACCTAATTTTGCTAATAAAGGAGTTAAATGTTCAGCATGTGTTTCCACCCCCCCCTGCACATCAGGAAACCCTCTTAGACCCAACATCATTACACGTAAAGGCCTTGCAACAACCGCTTCATCTCTAACATCGTCATCATAATATTGAATGCTTTGATGCAAATTCGCATTTGTAATAAATGCTTTAGGGTAAAGAATTTCGTTGCTGGATAAAGCAATTAAACCCAAATATGCAGAGCGCTGGTGTGCAGAGCGCTGGTGTGCGAAATTAAATATCTGACTTCCACGGCTGAGATGCACCGACCCGTTGAAAAATTGACTGTTTTGGCCGATAAGATTTTTAATTAAATTTGACGGTTTAATTATTCGTAGCCATTTATTTAAAAAATTCACCTAGTAATATTCCTCATTGCGGATATTGTGTTTATCTTTAATGGTGCAATGATGACTAAAGTAGATTTCATTCGTATGAATAAAAGCTAGGTTTATATAGTCCGAACGGACTAGTAAAACCTAAAGCTGCCGTAAAACTTAATACTGCCTAAAGTGCATTAATCCTAAAGTGCATTAATATTGAAATTATTTATGTAAATAGTTCTTTTTTCCATCATATTGAAATATACGATGGGCAAAATTTGATTTTCGTAACGGGAAATTAAAAATGAAACTTTTAACTAGATTGCGTGAATTACGAAATCAAGCTTCCGATTTTTCTGCGTGTGATTTTTTAAATTCAACTTGTGAGATTGATTTCGAGACCATTGGAATTGGCGCAATAACAACTTCTGACATTGCTAGATTGAATTTGGAAACCCAAAATTTCGAAGAAATTAGCATGCCTAAAAATTAGAATCTAAATTTATATCTTGTTACGTAAATTCTTCGAAATTGTGTCATCAACTTAAATAAACCTTAAAAACCACAAGCCGATTGGCCTACTATTTCTTAATTGATTTGAAACAATATTACTGGATGATGTTTATTAACCACTCTTGACTAACTAAATACACGATTAAGATTGAGTGCTAAATTTACTATTTAATTCTGGGAGAAAATTATGTTTAAAATTAAACCTACCGCATACGCTGTAGGCTTAGCGTTTGCAATTAGCACTAATTTAGCGCTAGCTGCAATTGGCCCTAGCACCACTACTACACCTTACCTTACAGCAACTGCCCCAGGTGTTAGCTTCACATCTATCTTAACTACTGGTGACAGTGTGAGTGGTTATGTTATGGGAGGCATTCCAGATGGTTTAGGTGCTTATGACAACGGCAATGGCACATTCACCTTACTAATGAATCATGAAATTAACAATACGCTTGGTGTAACTCGCGCTCATGGTGCTATTGGTGCTTATGTCTCTGAATGGGTTATTGATAAAACTACTTTGCAAGTTCAATCTGGCGCAGATCTAATGACAACGTTTAAAAATGCTAATGGTAGTGCTTACACTGGCGCACTAACATTCTCACGCTTCTGTTCTGCTGACTTACCTGCAACGACTGCATTCTACAACCCAGCTTCTGGACTTGGGACTCAAAACCGTTTATTCATGAATGGTGAAGAGTCTTCTTCTGGTGTGATTGGTTCCATTGGTAGCCGAGCATTAGCACATACTGCTACAGGCACAGATAAAAGCACTAGCTATGTATTAGATAACTTTGGTGCTGCAAGCTGGGAAAACCTGGCAGCTAATGGATACGCTCAGGATAAAACTATTGTGGTTGGTCAATCTGATGGCACCGCCAACGTGAATGGTACTAACGTGAATGGCGCAGTTGCCGTTTATGTAGGTACAAAAACCAATACTGGTAACGATGTGCAAAGAGCTGGCCTTGATAACGGTATCACTTATTATGTCAATGTAGCAGGCATGACGCAAGAACGTACTAATGCTACTACAATCAACTCTATCGCTCCAGGCGCTACTTTTACACTGTCAACCAATGCAGCTACTTCATTCTCACGCCCAGAAGATGGTGCTTGGGATACTAAAAGCAATAATGGTTATTATTTTGTAACTACAGACCAAATTGATACGTTTACTGATGGAGTTGGTACTCAAGTGGGTCGTTCTCGTTTATATAAAATGACTTTCAGCGACATTTCTGACCCGACACTTGGTGGCAGTATCGATATGTTGCTTGATGGCTCAGAGGGTCAAGTCATGATGGATAACATGACTGTAAATGAAGATGGTAGTCTCTTATTTCAAGAGGATGTAGGTAATGCCGTGCACAATGGTAAAGGTTGGAAATATGACCCAGTAACCGACACTCTCAAACAAATATACAAACACGATGTTGCACGCTTTGGTGACCTTACTATTACTGGTAGTTTAACAAGAGATGAAGAAAGTTCTGGCGTGATTGATGTGACTAGCCTACTGGGTCGCAACGATGGTGTGCAATACAGTTTATTGGTCACACAAAGCCATTTAGCCTCTGGAAATCCAGTAACTGTAGAAGGTGGCCAATTGATGTTGATGACAGCCCCTGTTCCAGAACCAGAAACTTACGCAATGATGATTGCTGGCCTCGGTTACGCTAGGCGCTGTGGCACGTCGCCGTAAACAAAAATAGTTACTCCCAAAATAAATTTGCTTCCCCCCCCCCCTTGGGCTGATTCTTTAGTGAATCAGCCCTTTTTTTGCTAACTTTAAGTTAGCCTTTTGGCTGACACGATTGCTTAAACTGTTTTACTGTAACCGCTGGGGTTGCTCGACTGCCACTTCCATGCATCGGCACACATTTCTTCTAAATTACGCTCGGCCACCCAGCCTAAAAGATGTTTAGCCAAGCTAGCATCAGCATAATTTATTGCAACATCGCCCGCTCTTCTAGATAAAAATTCATATGGCACAGCTTTGGCGCTTGCTTTTGCAAAAGCATTTACAACATCAAGTACGCTATACCCCTTACCTGTACCCAAGTTCAAAGTAATCATGTCTTCATTTTTCAACAGATAATTGAGCGCCGCAACATGGCCATCTGCTAAATCCATCACATGAATATAATCACGCACGCCAGTGCCATCGTGGGTAGCATAATCGTTACCAAATACACGCAGCTTGGCTAAGCGCCCTACCGCAACCTGTGCCACATAGGGCAATAAATTATTAGGAACTCCATTTGGGTCTTCCCCAATCAAGCCACTATTATGCGCGCCTATAGGATTAAAGTAGCGTAGTAGCGCAATGCGCCACGCACTATCTGCGGCATGAAAATCGCGCAAAATATCCTCAATCATCAATTTGGTACGCCCGTAAGGATTGGTTGCGCTTAAAGCAAAATCTTCTTTAATTGGCACTGATGCTTGGTCGCCATACACAGTGGCGGAAGAGCTAAATATAATAGTTTTGACCTTAAACTCTCCCATTACCTCGAATAAATGTAAACTACCTGTTACATTATTATCATAGTAAAGTTGTGGCTTCTCGTTCGATTCTCCTACCGCCTTAAGCCCTGCAAAATGGATGACTGCGGTAATTTTATGCTGGTGAAAAACCGCCCTTAATGCCTGCTTATCGCGAATATCTGCATGGATAAAAGGGAATTCTTTCCCTGAAATTTTCTTTACTCGAATAATAGATTCTTCTGAGCTATTTGAGAGATTGTCGACCACTACAATCTGGTAGCCTGATGCTAACAATTGTAAACACGTGTGAGAACCTATATAGCCAGCACCGCCAGTAATTAAAATAGCCATAAAGTTTAAACTTATCTACTCATTAAATTTTAATACTACCAAATCCACAAGACAAAAATAATACAAATACCTAGATAATACAGACTAGTTTTTAATAATAGTCCGTCATATTTTTGTAATAAATGATAAATACAAATCAAGGCTTACTATCACTTTTTATCAGATGTGATGTTTTAGGTTATTCATAGCATAAGACAGTTACAGTAAGCTTACATACTTGCAAGCAGCGTCGAATATTTTCCACTAATCAGCGTCCAATTGTTTCCATTTTCCCGCACTATTATGCCCGACTTTTACGATGCTTGAAGCCATACAAATCATTACCCGTTTCCAAAATGTAACAATGATGCGTAATACGGTCAAGTAGCGCCATTGTCATCTTTGCATCACCAAATACTTGCACCCATACACTAAAGGTGAGATTTTTTTAATGATGAGCGATGTCTTCTCATAAAGCTGGCTAATCAGATGAAACAGTTATGCCCAGCCCCAGCTGATTCACCAAATCTACTGCATTGTAAAATCACATATGTTTACCTTGATTCGCAGCCACGCAAATGGCGATAGCAAGATGCGTTTTACTTGTGCTAATTCCCCCAACCAGTGTTAAGTTATGCGCGTTTCCATGAATCCTGCAATAGCCCATTGTTCAACGGCTGCTTGTGATAAGCGCGTTTCCGTCCAGCCTATGCCTGTTAAGTCACGATGATTGGGAAATCTTGCGGCTTTGAGTTGATAGCGTAAGCTTTTAAGTTGACGGTCATTTTGTTCTGCTTCAAGCCAACGCTCCATCCAAGTTTCTGGACGGTGGGTTTGTCTCGGTTGCTTTGCTTGCAACTCACTCTAAGCCATAACCATCCGTAAAGCTGTAAGGCTTTTAAACTGGTGGCGTAATCAGTGGGCTTGGCTTGATGCTTGCGCTACTCCTAATAAGCAATCATATCGCTGGCAATTAGCCATCGGCTCTTTTGCCAAGTCAATCGCATCAGGCACACCAATGTGCGCTGTGTCAGTATGAGGCTCAATTAACCACCGTAATGCGTCATTACAATCGGCGCACTGATGATGCCAGTCTCTACGGCTAACTCACAAGCGATATTAGTGCATCAAACCTAGCCTCACTGGCTAAAATCAGTAATTTAACAAAAGCACAATCGTCTTTGTCTTGTTTTAAAATACGATCACTCACTAACTTGACCGCCTTGGGTAATCCCAAATGACAATGGGTTCGCCGTCACGCAATGTACTAGGCTTCTTTTCTAGTAGAGATTAATAATGCCAAGGGTCGCAGACCAGTTGCTGCGCCCAAAGCTGCGTGAATGTGCTGCTGTGCTGCAATGATTTCGCCATCAGCCACCATGCGCACTTGGTCTGCGGTGATACGAATAAATACTGCTTTACCTGCAAACCCTGCAGGAATAATATAGCGACTACGGTCAACCCTCACTAAATAAGTCGATGAAACACGCATCATTTGTTCGACATAACCTTCAAAGCTTGATTTAACCTAATAAAAGGTGATAATTTATCAAGAGCATTGATAATCTATTAGCATGCTGACGCGCACCTTCGCTGCTTGTCTACTCAATTTTCTCATCGATTTACAAAAGCAGCAAATCAATCTGAAAATACGAGTCTCACAAATCGTGGGGACTTTTGGGGGACTTACCTCTTACAAACGGTACAAAACAGCACATAAAGCGGGAATTGAGCGGCTTTAATTTACAATAAAATCAATAACTTACGCTTAATAGATTAACTACGAACCAAGGGGTCAGGAGTTCGAATCTCTTTGGGCGCACCATTTTTAGTAGTCATAATAAAGGGTTAGTAGCAAATTGCTTCTAACCCTTTTTTATAACCTGCACCGTAGCTAATTCGTAACCATCAGCCAAATTTACAACTTTTCTGCTCGCTGCTTTATCCATATTAGCAGCTAAATGCTGAACCGTTAAATGTGCAAAGACTTTAACCATGTCAACTGTTTGCCAACCAGCCAACTCTTGCCAAACATATAGCGGTGTCCCAGCTTGAACATGCCAACTAGCCCAAGTATGACGTAAATCATGCCATCTAAAATTAATGATGCGCGTTCGTATCAATGCTTTTTCAAATGCGCTATTGTTTGGATTTGCAACAATCTCGTTAAATTATATTACGCAAGCAATATGCCGCTGGGGTGGAAATACTACTAGGGTTGGGAATTGCTAGATTGTTTCTTTCTAAGTTTTTCTGTCAGCGCTTTGGATTCTTCTTTGCGGTGCTGGGCATATTGTAATAGATTTTCTAATTGAGTTGCAGAAGGCAAAGCTGGGTTGGTGGGTAGTCGTGATAATTTTTCGAAGTTTTCTGCATAAGGCTCGCTAATATCATAATCTATCCTACCCGCAATCTCATCCAAAGTTTTTTTGCCCTGTTTGCCATCGTGCATGATTTCCAGCCAAGTTCGGTTAATGGCTTGGTCTTGATATAAAAACTCATTAATCTGATTGCGTACTAACAATTCATCGCTCCAGCGATACTTAGGCGCAGGGATATTTAGAAAAAGTACCGCAGTAGCTATCACTAGAATAGAAGCTGCGGCAAAGCTGATTTTTATAGGCATCACTCTAGCTGTAATTGACTTTGCAAACACTACACTAAGCAAAATTCCTGTTATAAATCCGCCAATATGCGCTGCATTATCAATGCCTGGAACTATAAAGCCTAAAACAATTGTGGCGGATGCAAAGCCTAAAGCCCCCCAAAATAGCCAACGAAACTCGTGAGGGGTAATTGCAGCACGCTCGCGCCACAGGAATACAAGTGCAGCGCCGTAAATACCAAAAATGGCGCCCGATGCACCGCCTGAAACGGCCGAATTACCCTGCACAACTAAAGAGATTAAATTCCCTGACAATCCACTTATTAAGTAAATACAGGCAAAGCGAAAATGTCCGTACATACGCTCGACCAGTTGACCAGCATCCCAGAGCGACCACAAATTGAGCAAAAGATGTACTACACCAAAGTGCAGAAACATGGCGCTTCCTAATCTCCACCACTGCCCATCTTGTGTAGCAGGGCCAAAATTAGCTCCCCAGGCAAGCTGCACGCCATTTGGCGAGTGCCAGAAACCAGCGCCATTAATTAGCATGGCAATAAACACTATGCAATTGACACCCATTAAAAGCTTAGTAATCCCAATCTTGGGAATACGTTGTTTTAATACATCATGAAGAGGCTGCAAAGGGGGATTTAAATATTAATTGTTAAGGAGATTTATTTTACATCAACTTGTTACATGAGATGTCGAATTAAAAAGTGAGCTAAATTTGAACTTTTAGAATGAGAGTTAGGCTTTTGGCTAACGCTATGTTTAAACTGGTTTTTTATACCCGTTAGGGTTGCTTGATTGCCACTTCCATGCATCGGCACACATTTCTTCTAGATTACGCTCGGCTACCCAACCTAAAAGATGTTTAGCCAAGCTAGCATCAGCATAATTTATAGCAACATCGCCCGCTCTTCTAGATAAAAATTCATATGGCACAGTTTTAGCACTAACTTTTGCAAAAGCATTGACAATATCAAGCACGCTATACCCCTTACCTGTCCCCAAGTTCAAAGTAATCATGTCTTCATTTTTCAACAGGTAATTTAGCGCCGCAACATGACCATCTGCTAAATCCATCACATGAATATAATCACGCACGCCAGTGCCATCGTGGGTAGCATAATCGTTACCAAACACACGCAGCTTAGCTAAACGTCCCACCGCAACTTGTGCCACATAGGGCAACAAATTATTAGGAATGCCATTTGGATCTTCCCCAATCAAGCCACTATTATGGGCGCCTATAGGATTAAAGTAGCGCAGTAACGCCATGCGCCACGCACTATCTGCGGCATGAAAATCGCGCAAAATATCCTCGATCATCAATTTAGTACGCCCGTAAGGATTGGTTGCACTCAACGCAAAATCTTCCTTAACTGGCACTATTGTTGGGTCACCATACACAGTGGCGGATGAGCTAAAAATAATCGTTTTGACATTAAACTCTGTCATTACCTCGAATAAATGTAAACTACCTATTACATTATTGTCATAATAAAGTTGTGGCTTCTCGTTCGACTCTCCTACCGCCTTAAGCCCTGCAAAATGGATAACTGCGGTAATTTTATACTGTTGAAAAATTGCCCTTATCGCCCGCTTATCGCGAATATCTGCTTGGATAAAAGGGAATTTTTGACCTGAGATTTGCTTTACTCGGCTAACTGATTCTTCTGAGCTATTTGACAGATTATCTACCACTACAATCTCGTGGCCTGATGCTAACATTTGTAAACATGTGTGAGAACCAATATAGCCAGCACCGCCAGTGATTAAGATAGCCATAAAGTTTAAACCCATTTGCCAAGTAAAATTTAATGTTACCAAATCTACAAGACAAAAATAATAAATTTGTGGTTAATACAGACTAATTTTTAATAATAATGCGTCATAATTTTGTAAAAATTATTAATTTAATCTGGAAAATTACACAACTTCAAACGCGTAGAGTATTTTTGTAAGCTCGAACCAGAATTAATAGGGGCTTTTGACTGTCATATTTTTATATACTATTAAATATATTAAGCTAGAAAGTAAAGTGCTTTGCATAGATATTGAAATAGATGAGAGTAATGCAAAATATTAGGCTCATTCAAAATTGCTAGATGAGTTACCCTAACTATAATTTCGGTGATAATAAATATGCCAGAATTTTTTTTACTCGGACGGATGTTGCTACAATTTAATAACGATGCCGCAGATATAATTACTGATTTATCCGCAGTTGCTTTAACTCCCGACGGCCATCTGTGGCTGGGTTCCGATGAAACAACTTCAATCGAGCGTTTGAAGCCTGCTGGGTCACATGTTTTTGGAGAACATCAAAGATTTGCGATTGCTGATTTTATCGACTTTTCCGAAGATGATGGTGAAATTGATATTGAAGGAATAGATTTCAGCAGCAATTATCTTTGGTTTGTGGCTTCACACAGCACTAAACGCAAAAAAATTAAAGGAAAACACCCGAGTAAAGACATTCAAAATTTAGCAAAAATAGAGGCAGAAAATAATCGTTATTTGTTGGCAAGAATTCCTGTAAAAAATGGAGCTTTGTGCAAGTCGATTCCAAATTCTAAAAATTCGAAAACTAAACTGATAGCGGGATATCTTCAGCAGACAAAAACGGGGAATTTACTGACTGATGCGCTAAAAGATGATAGCCATCTAGGTTTATTTTTGTCATCGCCGATTCCAAGCAAAGAAAATGGTTTTGATATTGAAGGATTGGCAGTACGCGGGAATCGAATTTTTATTGGTTTACGGGGGCCTGTTCTGCAGGGATGGGCAATAATTTTAGAAATAGAAGTGATAGCGTCTAAGCAAGGAGTTTTAAAGCTAAAAGCTATTGGAGCTAAAGGCAAATTGTATAAGAAACACTTTGTTGATTTGAACGGATTGGGCGTGAGGGAATTGTGTTGGAACGGTGATGATTTAATTATTTTAGCTGGGCCAACGATGGCATTAGCTGGGGCGCTGATGGTATTTCGGTTAAAGGGGATTTTAGGACAATCAGGCGACAGTATTACTGGGCAAGATGGGGGAGACTTGGAGGTGTTGTTTGATTTGGCTATTAAGGTTGGCAAGGACAATGCTGAGGGATTGTCGCTGTTTCCATATTTAGAAAACAAGCCTTCACTATTAGTAGTTTATGATTCTCCAGATGCTAAGAGATTGGTCGGGAAAAATGCTATTTTTGCTGACATTTTTAGGTTGAGTTTGTGAGGTGTCAGTTTTTGATAAGGTTAACTAAAGTTGAGACTTAAAAAGTAGCGAAGCCGTTTCTAATAATTTTTCTAACCATGTTCTTTGTGACCATTCTTTAATAGTAACAACATGAGATTTCGCCCAATCTTCGCTAAAAGCCTTTGTTAGCTCTTTTGCAAAGTCTTTATCCATGATATTAAGATTGGCTTCGTCATTTAATCTGAATGATCGATTATCGAAATTAGTTGAGCCTACCGAAACAAATAAGCTGTCTATAATTAATATTTTGCAGTGATACATAGTTGGGGAATATTCAGCAATTTGGATATTGGCTTTGAGCATTGAACCCCAACTTGCCCGTGATGCTTTACGCACTATGCCAGTATCAATATGTTTGCCTGGTGTGATGATACTAATTTTAACGCCACGTTTAGCTGCAGCTACTAGAGCGTTAATCGATAACTCATCTGGCACAAAATACGCACTTGATAAATAGATAGTGTCTTGGGCAGCCGTGATTGCCATCAGATACATAAGCTCCATTGAGTCACCACCGCCGCTAGGAGAGCTACTAAACATTTGCGCGGGCAGGCTACCCGCATTTTTCAAAGCTGGAAAATATTTCAAATCATGCAGAACTTTGCCCTCTGCCTTAATCCAGTTATCCATAAATACTGCTTGCATCTGCCCTACTACGGGGCCACTTACCTGAAAATGCGTATCACGCCACTCTTCAGGGTTTTGTGCATTACCCCGCCATTGGTCAGCAATGCCTACACCACCAGTAAAACCTAATTTACCATCAATAATTAATAACTTACGATGCGTACGATTGTTAAGGCGTGGAAGATGACTCCAATGCGGTTTATGATAGCGTTGAATTTCAACACCCGCTCTAACCATTTTATCTAATTGGCTTTGTTCCATCTTGACACTACCAAGCCAATCAAGCAACAGATGCACATTAATGCCAGCATTTGCACGCTCACTTAAAGCCTCTGCAAATTCCTCACCAATGCTGTCTGCCCAATAAATAAATGTTTCAAACGTAATGGTTTGTTTTGCGCCTTGAATCGCTTTAAGCATCACAGGAAAAATTTTAATACCATTTGTTAATGCTATTACATGATTACCCTCTAAAAAAGAAGGCCCAAGCAAGGCACTAACTGAGCGCATAAATTGTGGATTTTCAATGGAATAATGCTTATCCAGCTTACGCTGGATTTTTTTCTCTGCAGTAACAAAATTCATTAATACCAGTAACGATATAACAGTGAGAATTATGGTAATTAAAATTGTCATGACCTAATATGCTTTTGAGCCTACATCATAACGTCCAGAACATTTCCAGTTTTAACTACACAATAAAGTTTATTTACTAGTTAATTTGTGCAAATTTACTAAATTACAAACCAAGTAATCAGTATATTTCACCATACTTATTTATCAGTAGCATCTTCCACTTTATCACCAGCTGTTTCAAGTTCATCTCCAGCATTATCGGTTGCATCTTCCATTCTGTCGCCTAATTTTTCAGCTGCATTATCAACATTTTCTCCTGCTCGTTCTGCTGAACCGTCTCTTTCGCAAGCAGTCAATCCTATCGCGAAAAAGGTGGCTAATGTCGCGATTGATAGTTTAGTAAATTTCATATAAAAGCCTTTAAAAAGTTAATATAATTGAATGACAAGAATTAGATTGGCATCTAAATGATTACTTTTCTTGTATACACACACTACTTTAATTAAAATTATTTAAACTTAAAAGCAATATAATGCTGAGTTTCTTGTAAGAAAGCGCTGACTTTTTCACTGTGGTTCGGTTTTTACTCGCTGAAGTTTGGTAGGAAACAAAATCAAAGCTGGCATCGTTGTGAGCTAATTAGAAATTGGTAGGGCGTGCGAGGATCGAACTCGCGACAAATGGATTAAGAGTCCACTGCTCTACCAGCTGAGCTAACACCCCAATGGTTGAATTATAGAACAAAAAAGCCTAGTCATTTCTGACTAGGCTTTAAATTTGGTAGGGCGTGCGGGGATCGAACCCACGACAAACGGATTAAAAGTTGTTACAACATATTGTTATTAATATAAATTTACTCGCCATCACTCGCTAATTCTCATATGCATTCGTCAAAGTTCATGTTCTAAGTTTAAATGCCTATTTTTGGCCCAAAACGATTATTTGAAGTTTTACTCAATTTACCATTTAAACTAACGAATTATTTTATTGTTGCTATCCGCTCTGGTAAGTGAAATTCCTACATGCATTTCATCCAAATTCTAGTTACAAAATACACGCAGAAATCCTAGAATATTATTTTGTTCACTTTCCATAGAGGAGTAAATTATGAATATTACCCAGGTAATGACTACAGATGTCTGGGTTGGATCCCCTGATGACACATTGCAAATGGCGGCCCAGATGATGTCAGACTATGATTTTGGTATTTTGCCCATTGTCGATAATAATCAATTAGTAGGCATGGTATCCGATCGCGACATTACAATTCGTGCTGTTGCCAAAGGTTTTTCCCCAAATGAGCATCATGTTAGAGAAATTATGACCCCTGATGTCCAACATATTAATCAAGATGAATCTGTCGAAGATGCTGCACAAATGATGAGTGATTTACAAGTCCGCAGGATTCCGGTTGTTGACAGTGATAAACAATTGGTGGGAATCGTTTCACTTGGAGATCTTGCAATTACAGATGATAAAGCTGCTGGTGAGGCGCTTGAGTCTATTTCCCAGTCGAATTAACATTAACTAACTTGAACCCGTGGATCATCATCACGGGTTTAAAGATTGGTTTTTATAAGCCCGAAAGCTTAAATCCTTACGTTTGCGCCGCAACTCACCAGTACTTGGTAACCCTTGTTAATTCCCAAAAATTGGTGCATATATAGGGGAGCAGTAAGATGTGAAGGTCCTCTGTGAGCCGTGACTGATCATCTTCACGTATTATAGCCAAGTTATTGATTTAAAACAAAATAAATAGGGTTAAAAGTTGTCACAGTAAGTTGTTTTTAATTTAGATTTACCCGCCCACACTCGCTAATCATCGCTAATAAATCTCTGCTTTATCACGTTAGCTATTTATTACGCAGAAGTTTTGTTATTATGTCCAATAAATAATTTGTTTATTTTAGCTAAATTAAATTTTTACAGTCAATTTCGTTAAATCTATTTATTAAGGTAACTCGTTTGTTAAAAAAATAAAAAAAAATGAAAATTTTTAATAAGAAAAATATATCAAAAACAAATCCTACACATTCCGATGGATGGTTTCAGTGCAATGACTCGGGAGATACTGTAACAGTATTTGTACATGGCTTTATGTCCAACTCTTCTAAATGCTGGAAATCAAAAGAAAACTATTGGCCATCGTTATTATCTTCAGATCAAAGACTTGCTAATGTCAGTATATATATGGCTGGCTACTATACTCATTTTAATTCTGGCTTATATAGTATTAGTGACTGTTCTAGTGAAATTTTTGCAAAAATTTCCAATGTTGACGCTGATGGAACAAGACCACCTATTGAAAAAAAGAATATTGTTTTTGTATGCCATAGTTTGGGAGGTATAGTAGTCAGACATTTATTAGAAATTAATCAAACTGCATTTAATAACAAAACCATAGGTTTGGTTTTACTTGCTTCACCATCTTTAGGATCAGGATATGCAGATTTTTTTGATGCGCCTATTCAATTTTATAAAAATAGAACAGCTGGACAGCTAGAATCCATGAATAATTTTTTAATTGATCTCGATGATCGTTTTAAAAGATTGCTTGAAAATAAAGATAAAAATTTCGTTCTTAAGGGTGTTGAAGGTATAGAAAACCATTCAATATCTAGGCTTAAATATTTGCCTACATTACTTAGTCCAATAGTAAATTATTCATCAGGTAGTCGATATTTTTTAAGTAGAACAATTCCAGATACAAACCATAGCTCCATAGTCAAACCTGACAGCCTTTCACATCCAAGTCACGAATTTTTAGTAAGTTTTATTACCTCAAAGATAAAAAAAATCGACACTCCTCGAATGCATCAGGAGTTTAAACGTTCTTCATATGTAAGTGCAGACACTAAATTAAAAAGCGCTGTAATCTTCGATGTTCTTGATAAAGAATCAATTAGATACTACTTAATTAGAGCGGTTGATAAACAAATTGGAGATACCGTAAAATTAAGTAGTTTATGGATTTGCGGTGAGTCAGGATCAGGTAAAACATCCGCAATACGAAATTTTATTATCAGCTCAAAACATAATCCTGTTGAATTATGTTTATCACATATAAAAAGTGGTTTTAACCCTATTTATTTCTTTAATGAAATATTAATTACATCTAAGCAATTAGGCTTATATGAAGGTGAAGCACCTATAGATAATCCAAGACCCGTACTCATAGATTTTTTAGCAAATCATTCAAATCAATCACCCACAATACTTTATCTGGATGAAATTGCATTAAAAAATGATAGTCAAGACATGCAAGATTTTGTGGATGCTTTATCCGAAATGTTGAATTCCATAAAGCAACGATCCTCAAATTCTAATTTGCAAATTTTGCTATCTTCTATAGAGTCACCATTATCAGCTATAAGAAAAAAACCCAAAAGCAGTGAACAAATTAAATTAATTCAGTTTTTAAAATGGTCTGATAAAGATTTAAAAAACTTAATTGATCTAATAATTAGACATATTCCAAGTAGTTCTATTTTGGATCATAATCTGGATCTTTTAATTTGTTCATCTAATGGTTCTCCTCGTTTTATAAAGTCATTTTTTAGAAATAAATTTATGAATTTAGATTCGTCCTTTGACGACGTGTTATCACTTACCATTAATCAATGATATGCAAACAGAGATAAAAAAAACTAAGATTCTAAGATCTCACACAATAGTTCCTTCTGAACTTTATGTTAAGCGAGCTGCGGATAGTCAACTTGCAGACATAATAATTGATAAAGGCCGACCTGGTTATGTTTTGGTTTCAAGACAAATGGGCAAAACTAATTTGTTATTGAATGCAAAAAGGGAGTTTCAAAATAGCTTAAACTTTTTTTTATATTTAGATATATCCAATAACTTTCCTAATTTATCAAGTTTTTTTAGAAATATTATAAATACCGCAATTGAAACTTCTCCAGAAAAATTTATACTTTCGTCAAAAAAGGTTCATGACTTAAGACATAAAGAAGAGCTTAAAAATTTTCCACACAAAGAACATGAGCAAGAACTTAGGTTTTTGTTACAGGATATTAAAGGTGATTTAACAATATGTCTTGATGAGGTTGATTCAATAATTAAAACTAACTACTCTGACGAAGTTTTTTCTTTTATCAGAAGTGTTTATTTTTCAGGCAGGGTTAATTTCCCTGAATTCAACAGATTAAATTATATATTGTCTGGTGTAGCTGAGCCTTCCGAATTGATAAAAGACAGGTCATCTTCCCCGTTTAATATTGGAGAGAAAATTTATCTAGATGACTTTTCACTAGATGAATTAGAACAATTTTATATTAAATCTAAAATTAAAATTGATTCAATTGCTAAAGATCGAATTTATTATTGGGCGGGAGGTAATCCAAGAGTAACTTGGGATATTTGTTCTGGGGTAGAAAGTTTAATCTTGGAAGGTAAAACTATTAGCCCTAAATCTATAGATGATTTTGTTGAGTCAACTTATTTTAAAAGTTTTGATATTCCACCAATAGATCACATTCGTGATTTGGCAGAAGATGATGCTGATGTTCGTACCTCTTTAATAGCAATTCATTATCAGAAATCAGACTCTTTAAGCACGCAACAAATAAGCAAATTGTACTTGGCTGGAATTGTAAACAGCTCTAAAAAGGGCGATAAAGTATTTATAAAGAATAGAATTATTTCTGAATCTTTGTCAGAGTCTTGGTTAAAAGAAATAGATGAAAGTAAGTCATCTATTATTGAAAGAGCCAACAAATGGTACGAGTCAAAGAATTACGCAGAGGCACTTCCTCTTTATCAAGAATATATTAAATCTATATCCAGCGATAACCTTATTGACCAAATTGTTTACCATAAGATGGGTTCAAGTTCATACGAATTAGGAGAATATAGAAATGCAGTTTTATATTTAACAAAAAACCCCTATCCGCGTACTCAAAGTATTGAGCTACATCTAAGTCAAAAATATTGGTTGGCATTGTGCCATTTCTTCTTAGATGAATTAGTTCAGAGTGAAGCTTATTTTAGAGAAGTTATTAGCGACGGTATAACAGTAAATTTTCTGCATTACTATTATGATGCTTGCGTTAATTTAACTAGTGTATTAATAAGCGATATTGAGAAAAACTCTGAAGAAATAATTAAACTGGCAAACATTGCCATCAACGCTGAAAATAATCAAAGCGTTAAAAACACGGCACAAACAGATATTCTTTTATCGGTTGCTAATATAAATTTATCTACCGTCTACAGTGCACTTTCAAATAAACCATTAGCAATACTTCATTTGAATAATGCAATTAAACTTTCTGACAAAACTTCGAAGGTTGGCTTACTGAATTATCAACTTACTTCTGGATTATCCGATAAGTCCGCAGAGCTATTACTTCAAGAAACAATGGATTACATATATGACAATTCCATTCCTGTATCTTTACCTGATCCACGTTATCCAAATAAATTTACACTTAATGTCGCAATTAGTCTTGTTGAAGCATTAGCAAATGATAGAGATCCTCAAAATTTATCTAAATTTGTAAATTTTCTTTTAGATGCCGATTTAAGCCATGCCGAGAATGCGTTTTCCATACTTACTATGGCCGCGTTTACATGCATAACTGAAGGCCGATATCCTATTGCACTTATTATTTCAGATAAAGCGCTAGAATTGCCGATAGATATTCAAGATAGTTCTAGTAAGAGATTGTTGTTAGTTTATGCAATACTTATAGAAGATAACGCTGAATTTTTCACAATTAGAGAGGAGCAATATGTATCAAATTATTGGAGTTGTGATTCTCAAATTGAGGATGTAGACCTTGAAGCGGATTATAGAATTCTAGATATATTGGTAAATAAACATATTAAAATTGGCCAGCTTGATAAAGCTAATGATTTGATTAATGACTTTAAGAGAATCAAACAGAACTTTTTAAATATAGATGATAAGTCAAATATACCCAAATTAATATTGGTTGATTATCTAGATTTTCTCAATGCTGTGGCCTCACGTAAAGAGGATAGTTTAACTAAGGCAATTGCTATTTTAGAATTAATGCAACGAGATTATTTAGATGAATTAATGTATGTTAATAAAACCTATTTTAATAATATTAAGACACACATAATCAACTTCATCAAAACAAAAAGTCCAATAAAAACATTCAAACGTGAATATACAAAATATGGTAGAAATCAAATAGTACAAGTAAGGTTTTCTGATGGCAGGATTATTAAAGGTAAGTTTAAGCGTTTCGAAGAAAAAATTAGCAGTGGAGAATGTTCAGTAATAGACTGAATATATCTTGTCAACTCGAGAACCAATAAAACTGGGTGTGTCCTGAATTTTGTGTAAACGTCGGTTAATCACTGCTGGGGCATTCTTTCCTCAAACTCAATACTAAACCTATTTAATGCGGGTTTCCAGTCGCGCAGTGGCATCGTCCATCTTTTGCTGATATTCATCAATGCCAAATAGAACAATTTCATTACCGCTTCATCATTGGGAAACGCCCCACGGCTTTTGGTGACTTTGCGTAAGCTCATGTTGACCGATTCAATGGCGTTAGTGGTGTAAATAATCTTTCTGATTTCTGGCGGGTAATCAAAGAACGGGATGACACTCGCCCAGTTGGTGCGCCAGGATTGCGCGATGGGCGGATACGCATCAGCCCATTTGGCTTCAAATTCGGTGAGATATTGCGCTGCTTCATCCTCGGTCGCTGCGGTGTAACTACGCTTCAAATCGGCTGCTACAACATCGCGTTTATTCCAACCCACGTAATTTAAGCTATTACGCACCATGTGCACAATGCACAGTTGCACGGCAGCCTGCGGGTACACCGCCTCAATGGCTTCAGGAAAGCCTTTGAGACCATCGACGCAGGCGATGAAGATGTCCTGAACGCCGCGATTCTTCAGCTAGGTGACGACGCTCAACCAGAACTTTGCGCCTTCAATTTGCGCGTTCCACAGCCCCAGTATTTCTTTCTCACCATTCATGTTGATGCCAATCGATAGGTAAACCGCTTTGGTGCGTACCGCGCCTGTATCACGTACTTTGACGTGGATGCAATCGAGATACACCACTGGGTAAACGGCATCTAGTGGCCGCGATTGCCATTGTTTGACTTCATCAACCACGGCATCGGTGACGGTGGAGATGAGCGTGGGCGAGATTTCAGTGCCGTACATTTCCGTCAGATGCTGCTGTATCTCGCGCACCGTCATGCCACGCGCGTAGAGTGAGATAATCTTGTCATCAAAGCCCGTCCAGCGTGTTTGATGTTTAGGAATGAGCTGCGGCTCGAAGCTACCTTCGCGGTCACGTGGAATCTCAATGGGCAATTCGCCAAACTCGCCTTTGAGGGTTTTGCTGCTTTTACCGTTACGGGCATTGCCAGTACTATTGCTCACAGTGGCGTGTTTGTTATGACCAAGATGCTCGGTCATTTCGGCCTGCAAAGCCCGTTCTACAATGGCTTTGGTGAGTTGCTTGAGCAGGCCGTTCTCGCCAATGATGTCTTCTGGCTTTTGATAATGCGCTAGTAATTCGTCAATTAAATCGTTGGGTAGTGCTTTTGCTGCTTTGTTTTGTGTGGTCATATTTTATCCATTTCTAAAAAATAGCAGTTTCCTGCAAAATGACGTTTACACAAAATTATTTACACCCTCACTATTAACCGTCATTTGGCGGTGACTCGTGCAATTCTTAGGATGGCGCGTGATGAATGGCAGTGGATCGATTCTGTACCTAAAATCCGTTTGTTATCGGGTGAGGTTGAACGCGATCGCTGGCTTAATCGTGAGGATGCAAATCGGTTAATCGCCGAATGCCCGCCTCATTTAGCTGCAATGGTTAAATTTGCTTTAACAACTGGATGCCGAGCTAGTGAGATTACTGGTCTTGAATGGAATCGAGTCGATTTAGAACGTAGAACGGCTTGGCTAGACAAGACTAAAAATGGTTCGCCTCGCGATGTGCCATTGAATCATGATGCAATAAAAGTATTGAGTGCTTTAAAGGGAAACCATCCCCAATATTGTTTCTCATACCAAGGGAAACCAATCAAGCGAGCTATTAAAAATCACGCTTGGTATGCAGCCGTTGAACGTGTCGGATTAGGAGATTTTAGATTTCATGATCTCAGGCACACTTGGGCTTCATGGCATAGACAAGCTGGAACGTCATGTGATGAACTCAAGGAGCTAGGCGGCTGGAAGTCTCGATCTATGGTTGATCGTTACGCTAAATTTGCAACTGAACATTTAGCCGTAGCCGCCAACAGGATTGACTCTGGTCAACTTGGTAAAGTCATACCGTTGTCACGTTTTAGTCACGTTCATGAAAAAGCGGCTTAGAGGTGTTTCACTCTAAACCGCTTAGATATTGGTAGGGCGTGCGGGGATCGAACCCACGACAAACGGATTAAAAGTCCATACCCAATATCTAGCATTGAATTGGCTTACAAGACCATTTTACTTCCGCAAAACCTCACTTTTAAAGCAATATACACCCAATAAGTACGCGGCTCTTTCTATTTTTGCGGAATAAAAAATCTTTGAGTTGAATTTGGTCTGGTTACATGAAGTGGGAGATTATTTTGTACTTTAATTAGATGAGCGCAAATTTAAGAAATATTTGATGCAATCTTCATAAATGAGTGCCACTTTATTTTTTAGGTAATTTTACGTAAAAATATCCACCCAATAGTTGGATAGGTAAGTTGCCGAGATTTGTCAGGCAAAACCAATAAATTGACATCATAATAAAATAGTGATAGCATTTACACTGTTAATTTATTGGAGTGCATGCAAATGTCAGTCGTCACTGTTAGAAACTTACCTGAAGAGACGCATCGTGCGCTAAAAGCGCGTGCAGCCGAACATCATCGTAGTACAGAAGCGGAAATACGCTTTATTTTAGAAAGTGCGGTTAGACCTAAGGATAGAGTTAAGCTCGGCTCATTGCTGGCCGAGATTGGTCGTGAAGTCGGATTTGTTGATATTGCGATAGAGCGTGACAAAACACCGACAGAACCGTTGAGCTTTGAATGATATTACTAGATACAAACGTCATTTCTGAGCCATTAAAGGCGTCGGGTGATCCAAAAGTAGTGGATTGGATTAATGCGCAGAATATTGAGACTTTATATCTTTCAACGATTGGTCTTGCAGAGCTACGTTTCGGCATCGCTGCACTACCTGAAGGTAAGCGTAAAGACGTGCTTCACTCTAGCCTTGAACAACGCGTGTTGCCCTTGTTTGAAGGCCGTATTTTGTCATTTGATATTGGTGCATCACAAGCTTATGCAACATTGAGAACTAAGGCACGTGCTGCTGGCCAAGCCATTGCATCTGCAGATGGTTATATTGCAGCCATCGCGATGACACATGGGCTTGCTGTCGCTACAAGAGATATTAAGCCATTTATAGCAGCAGGTTTAACAGTGATTAACCCGTTTGATTTGTGATATGCCACGCCCGTATTAATCTTGGTTTCGTCTATCCAGTAGCCAAGCCAAATGCGAGGACGACCTTATATTTAGCTCTCAATCAATCGCTTCTTCGTTCACTTTCTGCAATCCATTCATCTCTGGCATAAACATAGCCAGCAAACGCTTGCGCTAAAGTAGTTTCACGTTTAAGAAGTTTTCTAACCAAATTGACTAACGCCATCATGTCTCGCTCGCTCCGAATCTCAATCGGCGCACATATCTCTACAAAGCAACCATATTGCAGCCTTTCAGTTTTGATAAATGGTGTAATCTGAAAATCAGCTTCTTTGAGTGTTTCAGCATACGCAGCATCAAAAGCCTGCATCCAGTCGCTTGAAAGAAGCGATCCTGCTAATGTGCGGCTGACAATTTTCTTTCTAGATCTACCAACCTTGACATAACTTGGCTTGGACTGACGCATAAAACCATCATTACCTTTATCTAAATGAGCTACCTTTTTGTGAGCCTCATCTTCTGCCCAATCTTTGAATGCCATTCTCGGGTGTATCCACGCAACTTGTACCAAATAGTTGTTGAGTATAAAGCTAACGTCATCCCACCAAGAAAGTTTAGTCATATCGGCTTCATCATATTGATGCCTGAATATAACGCGATTGGTAAATTTTTCACCACGGTTGTTTTTATGAAAAAATTTTGCAGATATTTTTAGTTTTTCTTGGTAAGAATTTTTCATGATGACCTACCTCTTATTATGTATTTTTCCGCTGCAAGAGCACTACCGTTTCGAATGCACGAAATAACTCTACAGCATAAATCCCTGTTATTAGCTATCCGTTACAAATGTGATGGGTTCTTTCTGCTATGGTGGAATTCGCTTGAGAAAGCAACCACATCATTTTTGTGTAATAACCCTGGCATTTCCGCAAAAAAATAAGGTATTTCCGCAAAAAATAAATGCGGCTTACATCGCTGTAAGCCGCATGGATATTGGTAGGGCGTGCGGGGATCGAACCCACGACAAACGGATTAAAAGTCCGCTGCTCTACCAGCTGAGCTAACGCCCCATTGTTTAACTTACAGTATTATTACAAACTGCTAATGGGTAATTCTATGTTCTGGTGATTTATTTCTAGGCCAAATTGCTTTAGCTTTGAGAGGGCGCATTATGCTAGAAACTAGCGGCTTGGTCAATGTAAAACTAGTAAATAAGTTAAACTTTTATCACCTTTATTTTTATAGGTTTGTTGAACTTAGTTATTTAGCAAAGATTAGCGTAGCCCTGGCAACTTGCCGCCACCCATTCCACCAAGTTTGCCCCCCATGCCGCGCATCATTTTGGCCATGCCGCCTTTGCTGAACATTTTCATCATTTTTTGCGTTTCTTCAAACTGTTTTAGCAGGCGGTTTACTTCTTGCACTTGCACGCCGCTGCCGTCGGCGATGCGTTTTTTGCGTGTGGCTTTAATTAACTCAGGCTTTTTGCGCTCTAGCGGCGTCATGCTGTTGATGATGCCTTCGATGCGGCGCAGCGCTTTGTCTGAATCTTCGTTATTCACCTTGGCGGCCATGCCAGCCATTTGTGCGGGCATTTTGTCCATTAACGCACTCATACCGCCCATTTTTCGCATCTGAGACATTTGCGATTTAAAATCTTCCAAATCAAATTTAGTGCCCGCTTTAATTTTGTCAGCGACTTTTTTGGCCTCGGCCATATCGACATTTTTGTGCGCTTGCTCAATCAAGCCCAGCACATCGCCCATGCCCAATATGCGGCCAGCCATGCGATCTGGGTAAAATGGTTCTAGGCCGTCCACCTTCTCGCTTACGCCGATAAATTTAATCGGCTGACCCGTGACATGGCGCACAGATAGCGCCGCGCCGCCGCGTGAATCGCCATCTAGCTTGGTTAAAATTACGCCTGTAAGTGGCAGCGTGTCGCCAAAGGCTTTGGCGGTGTTGACGGCATCTTGGCCTTGCATGGCATCGACCACGAACAAGGTTTCGATCGGGTTTAATAATGTGTGCAGCGCTTTAATTTCTGCCATCATCGCTTCGTCAATGCCCAAGCGGCCTGCGGTATCGAAAATTAGCACATCATAATAGTTTTTCTTGGCAAATTCGATGGCCTGCGAGGCAATATCCACGGGCTTTTGCGAGGCATTGCTATCAAAACAATCAATATCAAGTTGCTTGGCCAGCGTTTGTAGCTGTGCGATTGCGGCTGGGCGATACACATCGGCGCTGGCGAGTAAAACCTTTTTCTTTTGCTCTTTCAGCAATTTGGCTAATTTGGCCGATGTCGTCGTTTTGCCCGAACCCTGCAAACCCGCCATCAGGATAATCGCGGGCGGCACAGCAGCTAGGTTCAAGCCTACATTTGCCTTGCCCATCAACGCGGTTAACTCGTCGTTCACCACTTCAATCACCGCTTGGCCTGGCGTTAGGCTTTGCAGCACTTCTTTGCCCTGTGCACGCTCTTTTACTTTAGCGATAAACTCTTTCACCACAGGCAGTGCGACATCGGCCTCTAGCAGCGCCATACGCACTTCGCGCATGGCATCCGCGATGTTGTCCTCGCTTAAGCGCGCTTGACCACGCAGATTTTTTATAACGCCTTGCAGACGACCCGTTAAGTTTTCTAACATTTCATTTTTCCTAGTATCACTTGCATTACACCAAGCTTGGCATTGTTATCACATCACTTTATTTATTCATTCGTCATTCTCGCGTAACCGTAAAGGTCATGCCCGTGGAATATAGGTACTGAAGTACATTATTCACACGTAAAAGGCGGGAATCCATCTTGAACTTGATTTGTAACCTTAAAATGGATTACTGCTTTCGCGGGAATGACGGTGATGGTTAATTAAATTTAGCGTTAATTTTACATCAAGCTATGATATTTAGCCGACTTTTGCCATAATTAGCACATGCAAAATTCAGCGCAGCATTTAATCCCTTATTTAGCAGTGGCTTTTATATATTTTGCGGTGGCGGCAGATTTTTGGCGTGACGCGAAATCTGCAACCAGCCTAACTTCATTAAAACTACACTCTGCGATGATAGCTTTAGGCTTGGTTATTCACGCTTGGTTACTCTATCAAAACATTTTTTCTGTGGGCTTTAATTTAGGTTTTTACAACGCCCTATCAGCCATATTTTGGCTCACTGTGCTGGTGTATTGGCTGGCCGATATAAAGCACGAGCTACACAGCTTGCAAGCTTTTGTATTGCCCCCAGCCGCAATATTTGCGTTCATTCCTGCGTTTGAGGTGAACAACCACTATTTACCCCAAGCAGCAGAGCCTTTGTTTATGGCGCACATCGGCATCGCCTTACTGGCCTATAGTTTATTCACCTTTGCTGCGCTACACGCGCTACTCATGACCATTGCCGAGCGCAGCTTGCATAACAAGCCTACGCTCATCAAGCTACCGAATTTTCCACCATTATTGGTCATGGAGCAATTACTATTTCGAGTAATTACGTTTGGTTTTGTGTTGCTCACCATTACCTTAATCAGTGGCATGTTTTTTAGCGAACAACTATACGGCGAACCGCTAGAGTTCACCCACAAAATCGTGTTTTCAATTACCTCGTGGGTGATCTACGGCTGGCTACTATTTGGACGCTACCAATACGGCTGGCGCGGTAAAAAAGCCATTTATTTAACGTTGATAGGCTTTGTATTGCTGCTACTGTCTTACATTGGTAGTAAGTTTATTTTGCAGGTTTTGATGGGGCAGTAGTTTTGGTAGCGTGGGTTAGCCGTTTACGGCGCAACCCAACAAACATTTAAGATTGCAAAGGATAACGGTATCTACTAACGTAAACTTATTAGCGGCCAAGCCTGCTCTAGCGCATAGGCTGTTAAAATCTCATCTGCATCCACCGCCACAGGGTTGGTCACTAGCTTCATTAACGGTAAATCGTTATGCGAATCACTGTAAAAATAACTCACTTCATAATCACTGAGTTTTTTTCTACGCGCTTCTAGCCATTGATTTAAACGAATCACCTTGCCCTCTTTATAAGTTGGCACACCCGTCACGCCGCCCGTGTACTCGCCATTCACCATTTCTGGGTCGCTGCCAATTAAGTGCTCGATGCCGTACGCGGTGGCGATTGGTTTGGTGACAAAGCTATTGGTGGCGGTGATTACAATACATAAATCGCCAGCGGCTTTGTGCTTATCTACCAAGGCCTGCGCCTTCACTGTTATCATGGGGCGGATGATTTTTTGCATATATTTTAGGTGTAATTCATCCAAGAAAGTCTTTGGATGCTCACTTAACGGCTTAAGTTGAAATTTTAAAAACTCCACGATATCAAGCTGCCCTGCTTTGTAATCCGCATAAAACTTTTCGTTTCTATCATGATGCGTTTGGGCGTTTAGCAAGCCTTCGCTAATTAAAAATAAACTCCAGTTGTAGTCGCTGTCGCCTGCCAGTAGCGTGTTGTCTAGGTCGAACAAGGCTAGGTTTTGTGTTATATTTTGTTTCATTTTCTATATCTTTACATGCATTTTAAAATCAATTTTGCCGCAGATGAACGCCAATAAAATCTTACCTAATTCCGTCATTGCGAGCCTAAGGTTTTATCTTAGGCGCGGCAATCCACGTTTTTTTAGATTGCCGCCCGCCACAGATAAATATTCGCGGCTAAAGGCAGGCTCGCAATGACGGAGTTGGGTTAATTAAGCTTTTCTGTTTCCTCAGCACTTGCCGATAACACCAAAAACACACCCACCAATATTACCGCAAGCGCCGCGTATTCTGTGCTTGTTACGGTTTCATTGGCAAGCCAAATGCCTACTGCGAACGCAACAATAGGGTTTACAAAAGTATTGCTGCTGGCCACTAGCGGGCGCACGGTTTTTAGCAAATACATATAGGCACTATAAGCTACCAGCGAGCCTAGCACCACCAAAAACATCAGCGCGCCCCATGATTTTGCAGATATTTGTGCAGGCCAAGTTTCACCACGCAAGGCGCTCGCCGCAAGCGTTACTAAGCCTCCCACCAGCATTTGGCAGGCTGCCGCCATTAAGCCGCTTGGCATTGCAATGTGTTTACCTAAAACCGAGCCTAGCGACCAACTTGCCGCCGCAAAAATTAACAAGCCTGCATTTAAATAATCGCCATGCAAGCTACCGCCGAGGTTAAGCAGCGCTATGCCCACAAAACCCACCGCAATACCCAGCCACTCGCGGGCGTTGATTTTGTGCCCCCATATAGAGGAGAAAATCGCCATCCAAATAGGTGCCGTGGCAATGGCCAGCGCCGCGACGCTGCTGCTAACTGTTTGCTGCACATAAGTTACGGTGCCATTGCCAAACGCGGGTAGCAAAATGCCCACAGCACTTGCGCCCAGCCATTGTTGCTTGGTAGGATTAGGCGAGCCCAAATAGCGCATGACAAGATACAAAATAACGCCAGCCACTGTAAACCGCACGCCAACCAACAAAAACGGCGGAAAGCTTTCAATACCGAACTTAAGCGCAAGATAAGTTGAACCCCAAATAAAATAGGTGCAAAACAGCGCTGCAATTATTAATAGGGGTTGTTTTATCATTGCTTGATTTGTGTTTTTAAAGAGTAAATGACGCTGCATCAGCATCGTTATTCTGAGAAAAGCGAAGAATCCAGAACTGATTTCGCATTAAAACTGGATTCTTCGCCACGCTAACATGACGAGCAGATTGTACTCGCGGATTAAACCTGCGGATTCATTTTCGCTAAATTGCTGTGCAACTTGTTTAACCCATTCAAATACGCCTTGGCAGAGGCAATCACAATGTCGGTATCCGCACCCTGTCCGTTCACAATGCGCCCACCTTTGGCAAGCCGCACTGTCACCTCGCCCTGTGCATCTGTGCCGCTGGTAATATTGTTGACTGAATAAAGCTGCAATTCTGCACCACTGTTAGCAATGCTTTCAATGGCTTTAAAACTGGCATCGACTGGGCCGCCGCCATCGGCTTCGGCTTTTTTCTCTACACCAAAATCGCTAATCGTAATATACGCGTGCGGTATTTCCCCAGTTTGTGAGGCCACTTGCAAATACACAAGTTTATAATTCTCGCTGGTTTCACTCACGAATTCATCGCTCACAAGGGCGTGCAAATCTTCGTCAAAAATTTCCGATTTTTTATCGGCCAAATCTTTAAAACGTGCAAACGCAGCATTCACGGCGTCGTCGCTGGCTAATTGAATGCCCAACTCGGTCAAGCGCGTTCTAAAGGCGTTGCGGCCAGACAATTTTCCCAACGTTAATTTGTTGGTGTTCCAGCCCACGTCTTCGGCGCGCATAATTTCGTAAGTCTCGCGATGCTTTAACACGCCATCTTGGTGAATGCCACTTTCGTGTGCAAATGCATTTGCGCCCACAATGGCTTTGTTAGGCTGCACGGGGTAACCCGTAATGGTGGAAACTAATTTTGAGGTAGCGACAATTTGCGTGGTGTCGATGCGCGTGGTTAAATTAAACACATCGGCGCGCGTTTTAATTGCCATCACCACTTCTTCTAAACTCGCGTTGCCTGCGCGCTCGCCCAAACCATTGATGGTGCATTCAACCTGTCTGGCGCCATTTGAAACAGCGGCAAGTGAATTCGCCACTGCCATGCCTAAATCGTTATGGCAGTGCGTGCTCCAAATCACGCTAGAACTATTTTTTACGCGCTTAATCAAAGTTGCCATGCGCTCGCCCCATGACGCGGGGATGGAGTAGCCTACCGTGTCAGGCACGTTGATGGTCGTTGCGCCTGCTTCAATCACTGCATCAAACACGCGCACCAAAAAGTCGATGTCGGAACGCACTGCGTCTTCGGCAGAGAATTCTACGTCAGACGTGTATTCCAAAGCCCATTTCACAGCCTGTACGGCACGCTCTACCACTTGGTCTTCGGTCATTCTTAGCTTGTTTTCCATGTGGATTTTGCTGGTAGCAATAAACGTATGAATGCGCCCAGAAGCCGCGTGTTTAATAGCCTCACCCGCACGGCGCACGTCGTTTTCACTAGCACGCGCAAGTGAGCACACGGTTGAATTTTTAATGATTTTAGCAATTTCTGAAATCGCATCAAAATCGCCAGGGCTGGCGGCGGCAAAGCCCGCTTCAATCACGTTGACGCCCAATTTTTCTAGTTGGCGCGCAATGCGTATCTTTTCTTCTTTAGTCATGGATGCGCCTGGGCTTTGTTCGCCATCGCGTAAGGTGGTATCAAAAATAATAATTTCGCTGTTCGTGTTCATGTTTATTTCCTAATCAATATACAGATTATAAATGGATTACGCGCACCTATTAAAAATATGCGCGTTAAAAATACTTAAAATTGGGGTGGTTTTAGTCTGCGCGCACGCGCAGATTAACTGGGCGTAGCGCAATTAAAGCGCGCAACAATACAAGGCTTAACAATAAGCCTGTAACAACTTGCAATGTGAATTGATTCAACATAAGTTTAAGTATAAATATTTATGTGCATATTTTCAAGAAATAGACATCATTCAAGTTTATTTGGTTTCTTAATTTGTGATTTTAGCCACAAAAAGTAACCAGAGAGCGCATATACCAGCACCACAGTAAATAATACTTCTGGCGGGCTGTATGAAACCAGCACGAATGCCATGACAATGGCTAAAATAGCCACAAATGGTACGCTTTCTTTTAAATTAATATCTTTGCCGCTGTAAAATTTTAAGTCAGAGACCATGCTGCCAGCCGCGAAAATAGTCAGCACCCACGCCATCCATTTCATTTGAATTGCGCCAAAAAATATCTCGCGGCCGTCCACATTATATTCATACGCCACCCACACAAATCCTGCGAGCAAAGCCGCTGATGCTGGGCTGGGTAAGCCTTGAAAATAACGTTTATCTTGATGTGCGTCGTCTAACTTGGTATTAAATCGCGCCAACCGTAATGCGGCACAGGCACAATAAATAAAAGCCGCTATCCAGCCTAATTTTCCCATCGGCTTTAGCGCCCATACATACATAATTAGCGCAGGAGCAACGCCGAAAGAGACCATATCCGATAAGCTATCATACTCTGCCCCAAATGCGCTGGTGGTATTGGTCATACGTGCCACACGGCCATCTAGGCCATCCATCACCATGGCAATAAAAATCGCAATTGCAGATAGCTCAAAATTACTATTCATGGCCTGCACAATGGCATAAAAACCTGCAAACAAAGCCGCTGAGGTGAATAAATTGGGTAGCAAGTAAATGCCACGTGCACGCAAACTTGCATCATCTGCAGATCTGCGTGCTGGACGTTGTTTAGGCTCTGCCATTTGAAATCACTTATGCTTATTAAACAGGATTAGTATAGCAAAGCTTATTAATATTTATATAGCCTTGCCTTACATAAGCACTAAATAACACCTTTATACATTTAATATCGTGCTTGTTACCCAGATTTATTCAGAATAAATAATGAGAAAACCGCTAAAATAGCGGCTACTCAAAGATACCAATCAATATTCACTAAGAAATTGTTATGAAATTTACCCTTCACAAAACTGATGGTCTTGCTCGCAGAGGCACAGTTCATCTAGCACATGGCATCGTTGAAACACCAGCATTCATGCCTGTTGGCACTTACGGCACGGTTAAAGCCATGTCGCCGCTTGAATTAAAAGAAATTGACGCGCATATCGTACTCGGCAACACTTTTCATTTATGGCTACGCCCAGGGCTAGAAGTCATCGCCGCACACGGCGGTTTGCACAAGTTTATGGGCTGGGATGGCCCAATTTTGACGGATTCAGGCGGATTTCAAGTGTTTAGCTTGGGCGCGATGCGTAAAATTAGTGAAGAAGGCGTTAAATTTCAAAGCCCAATAAATGGCGACACCTGCTTTTTAACGCCAGAAGAATCGATGCGCATTCAAAAGGTGCTAAACAGCGACATTGTAATGATTTTTGACGAATGCACGCCCTACCCCGCCACAGTTAAGGAAGCCAGCGATTCGATGCAGCTGTCTTTAAGGTGGGCTAAGCGTAGTAAAGATGCACATCAAGGCAATAGCAACGCTTTATTCGGCATTATTCAAGGCGGCATGTTTGAAGATTTGCGCGATATTTCACTAGCAGGTTTGGTGAATATTGATTTTGACGGTTTTGCGATTGGCGGCTTATCAGTTGGTGAACCAAAAGAAGACATGCTGCGCATTCTCGCCCACACCGCACCCAAAATGCCAGCCAACAAACCGCGCTATTTAATGGGAGTAGGCACGCCAGAAGACTTAGTGGATGCGGTTTCGCAAGGTATTGATATGTTCGATTGCGTAATGCCCACCCGCAACGCCCGCAACGGCTGGCTATTTACGCAGTATGGCGATGTTAAAATTAAAAACGCGGGCTACAAAAATGATATTCGCCCGCTAGATGCCGACTGCAGCTGCTACACCTGTCAAAACTTCACCCGCGCCTACTTGCACCACCTGTTCCGCGTGGGCGAAATTTTAAGCGCGCGCTTAAATACCATCCACAACCTGCATTATTACCAAGTGTTAATGCAAGGGATGCGCGCCGCTATAGAAAACGGCACGTTTGAGGCATTTAAAACAGAGTTTGCGGTCAAACGTGCGCGTCTAACGGCCTGAGTTTAAAGTGTCAAATCCCTCCGCTTTACAAACCCTGCATGACGTTTTTGGTTATTCGTCTTTTCGTGGCGAGCAACAGGCCGTTGTCGAGCATGTCGCCGCTGGCGGTGATGCGCTGGTATTGATGCCGACTGGCGGTGGTAAGTCTCTGTGTTATCAGTTGCCAGCCTTGTTGCGGGCGGGGGTGGCGATTGTGGTTTCGCCTTTAATTGCGTTGATGCAAGATCAGGTGGATGCGTTAAAGCAATTGGGCGTGCGAGCGGCGTTTTTGAATTCTAGCCAAGATGCGGATGAGGCACGTGCAATTACCGCGCAGCTGATGCGGGGTGAGTTGCAGATTGTGTATGTGGCGCCTGAACGTTTGCTGATGAGTGGGTTTTTGGCTATGTTGGAGCAGTTGAATAGTGCTGCCCCCTCTCCCCAACCCTTCACGCCAGCATTAGGTGCTTTAGCACCAACGCTGGCGGGGAAGCCAAATGCTGGCTCCCCCTCGAGGGGAGAGGGAGTTAATAGTGGCATCGCCTTATTTGCGATTGATGAGGCGCATTGCGTTTCGCAGTGGGGGCATGATTTTCGGCCTGAATATCGTAAGCTGACGGTGTTGCACGAGCGCTTTCCGCAGGTGCCACGCATTGCGCTGACGGCCACGGCAGATGCGCCTACGCGTGCGGAAATCATTGAGCGTTTACAGCTAGAAAACGCGCGGCAGTTTGTTTCTAGCTTTGATAGACCCAATATTAAATATCGGGTTACCCAAAAAGCCAACGCCAAAGCCCAATTAGAAGCGTTTTTAGAAGCCGAACACGCCAATGATGCGGGCATTATTTATTGCTTAAGTCGTAAAAAAGTGGAAGAAACGGCAGATTGGCTAAAACAGCGCGGTTGGGACACACTGCCTTATCACGCTGGTTTAGACGCGAATATTCGCAACCAAAACCAGCGCCGATTTTTGCGCGAAGAAGGCGTGATTATGGTGGCCACCGTGGCGTTTGGCATGGGTATCGATAAGCCCAACGTGCGCTTTGTTGCACATTTAGATATTCCCAAAAGTATGGAAGGCTATTACCAAGAAACAGGGCGCGCAGGTCGTGACGGTTTGCCTGCAAACGCTTGGATGACTTATGGGCTGGGTGATGTGGTGAGTATGCGTAAAATGTTGGATGCGGGCGATGCGCCTGAAGAACGCAAAATGGTGGAGCGGCAAAAGTTAGATGCGTTACTTGGTTTTTGTGAATCGACCAGTTGCCGCCACCAAACTTTGTTGCGTTATTTTGGCGAGCAACATGCGGGTGATTGCGGCCAATGCGATAACTGCTTAGAGCCCGTGGACACGTGGGATGCCACGCAAGCGGCGCAGATGGCACTTTCTTGCGTGTATCGTACGGGGCAACGTTTTGGTGTAGTCCATTTAATTGACGTACTTTTGGGCAAACCGACGCCAAAAGTACGGCAATTTTCACATGAAACTTTAAGTACATTTGGCATCGGCAAGGGCTTAGCACAAGCGCAGTGGAGCAGCGTGTTTCGGCAATTAGTCGCAGGCGGTTTTCTTGAAAGCGATAGTGAAGCTTTCGGCGGATTAAAGCTTACCGAGGCTGCGAAGCCCGTATTAAAAGGCGTTAGCGAGGTATGGCTACGCCGCGATGTGGAAGTTACAACGCGTAAATCTAGCAAAGCCGAGCGCGGCTCACGCACCAAAGCAGGTTACGCCGAAGTGAGCGACGACCCGCTTTGGCTGGCGCTAAAAGCTAAGCGTATGGAGCTAGCCCGCGAACAAGGCGTGCCGCCGTATGTGATTTTTCACGATAGTACGCTGTTAGAAATTCACCAGCAAAAACCCGCCAGCCTATCTGCCATGAGCCGCATTACTGGCGTGGGGCAAGCCAAATTAGAGCGTTATGGCGTCGAATTTTTGCAGGTGCTAGACGATTCCAGTTAGTTCTGTTAATGAAAAGTTAAGCCGCTCAAATCTCGCGCAGTCTGTGTTAAAATCTCGCGTTAATTAGTTACCCTTTTTTGAAAGCAATCACCATGTTTAACAACCTATTTATTAGCAACGCACATGCAGCTCCTGCAGCTCCAGGTGGCGATTTAATGAGTTTTTTGCCGATTATATTTATTTTCGCTTTATTTTATTTCATGCTGATTCGTCCGCAAATGAAGGCAGCGAAATTGCAAAAAGCCATGATAGACGCGCTTAAAGCGGGCGATGAAGTGGCCACTACTGGCGGTTTAATTGGCAAAGTAACCAAGGTGGGCGATAACTTTGTCAGTATTGAAATTGGCGCTAACACGGTCATTAACGTGCAAAAACACGCGGTGCAAACCTTATTGCCGCCTGGCACAATTAAATCCATCTAAGTAATCCACATTTAACAAATCCAACTAACATACAGAGTTTCAATACCGTAAACTATGAACCGCTACCCTACCTGGAAATACATCCTTGTTGCCGTTGTTATTTTTATTGGCCTGCTCTACACCATCCCCAATTTTTATGGCGAATCACCTGCGGTACAAGTATCGCCAGCCAAATCCACACTAAAAGCCGACCCTGCGCTGCTAAAAAAAGTAGAGGCCACATTACAACTGGCTGATATTAAATTTAACGGCCTATTTTTAGATGCTAACGGCGTGAAAGTGCGCTTTGAAAATCCAGATGAGCAAATTAAAGCCAAAGATAAACTCATCGCCAACTTGGGTAAAGATTATTCTGTTGCGTTAAACCTACTCTCGCAAACGCCCAATTGGTTATTGGCGATTGGCGCAAAACCCATGTATTTGGGTTTGGATTTACGTGGTGGCGTGCACTTTTTGCTACAAGTGGATATGAAAGCCGCGCTGGATAAGGCTGCCGAGAGTAGTCTGGGTGATTTCCGTACCAGTTTACGGCGCGAAAAAATCAATTATTTTGGTATAGGGCGCGACGGTCAAAAAGTTGAAGTGAAATTTGAAACGCTAGCCGAGCTTGAAAAAGCGCGCAAAGCGTTAGCTAAAGATTTTCCAGATTTAACTTACAACGACTCTACCGATGGCAAAGAACAAGTGTTAAGCGCGACGATTGGTGACGCCAGTAAACTAAAAATTCAAGAATTTGCGCTAAAACAAAATCTGCAAACCCTGCACAATCGTATTAATGAGCTTGGTGTAGCTGAGCCAATAGTCCAGCAACAAGGCTTTGACCGCATTGTGGTGCAATTACCAGGTGTGCAAGATACCGCTAAAGCCAAAGAACTGTTAGGCCGTACTGCAACGCTAGAAATCCGCATGGTGGACGAAGATAAAAAAGATTTTGCAACGCTAGAAGCCGCAGTAAAAGGGCAAGTGCCCTTTGGTGACGAGCTGTTTAAAGATCGTTCTGGCAACCCAATACTCGTGAAGAAAAATGTGGTGCTAACAGGTGACCGCATCACTGATGCAGGCCCTGGTGTAGATGGTCAAAATGGTGGTGCAGTGGTTAATGTAACGCTAGATGGTCGTGGCGCAGGTATTTTTAGAAACGTAACGCGCGACAATGTCGGCAAACGCATGGCAATTTTGCTCATCGAAAAAGGCAGCACCGAGGTGATTACCGCACCAGTGATTAACGAAGAAATCGGCGGTGGCCGCGTACAAATTTCTGGTATGGCCAACGCGCAAGAGGCGACAGATGTCGCGCTGCTGTTACGCGCTGGTGCGCTGGCTGCACCCATGGAAATTATTGAAGAGCGCACGGTTGGCCCTAGCATGGGTGAAGAAAACATCAAGCGTGGTGTGCATTCTACGCTGTGGGGCTTTGCTGCGATTGCAGTGATGATGCTGTTTTATTACATGCTATTTGGTGGCGTTTCGGTGTTAGCCCTTGGCGTTAATTTGCTGTTGTTAGTGGCCTTGCTTTCCATGCTGCAAGCCACACTCACTTTGCCTGGATTGGCGGCAATTGCCCTAGCGCTGGGCATGGCGATTGATGCGAACGTACTGATTAACGAGCGTATTCGTGAAGAGTTACGTAATGGCAACACGCCACAAGCCAGTATTAGCGCGGGCTACAGCCGTGCATTTGATACGATTTTAGACTCGAACGTGACAACATTAATTGCTGGTATGGCGCTATTTATGTTCGGCACAGGCCCCATTAAAGGCTTTGCCGTGGTGCATGTGCTGGGCATTTTAACTTCTATGTTTAGCGCCATTTTAGTTTCGCGCGCCATGGTCAATATCATTTATGGTTACCGCCGCAAAGTGACCAAACTTTCTATTGGCCAGATTTACAAAGCCGATTAATTTAAAGCGTCTATTCAGTAAGATTATTGTGAGTAAAGATTATGGAATTATTTAGAATTAAAAAAGATATCCCGTTTATGAGCTATGGCCGTTTAACCACGGCTATATCACTCATTACCTTTATTTTGGCTGTATTTTTCTTAGTCACAAAAGGCTTGCATTATGGCGTGGACTTTACGGGTGGCACGGTGGTGGAGGTCAATTATCCACAAGCGGCCGATATGGATAGCGTTCGCAAAGCGGTAGATAGCATCGGCTTAAACGATGTTACTGTGCAAAATTTTGGCACTAGTCGCGATGTACTGATTCGCTTACCGCTAAAGAAAGATATGTCAATTGCAGAACTCTCTGAAACCGTTGCTAAAGCCTTACAAACAGCTGACCCGAAAGCTGAAATTCGTCGTGTGGAGTCAGTCGGATCGCAAGTAGGTGACGAGCTGTATTCTAACGGAGGATTGGCTTTGTTGCTGGTGTGCGTGGGTATTATGGCTTACTTGGCGATTCGCTTTGAGTGGCGTTTTGCGGTGGCGGCGATTATCGCCAACATGCACGATGTGGTGATTATTTTAGGCTTTTTCGCCTATTTTCAATGGGAGTTTAACTTAACTGTATTGGCCGCTATTTTGGCGGTACTAGGTTATTCGGTAAATGAATCGGTGGTGGTATTTGACCGAGTGCGCGAGAATTTTAGAAAAATGCGTAAAGCTAGCGTGGTGCAAGTGATTGATAACGCCATTACCCGCACCATGAGCCGCACGGTGATTACCCACGTGATGACGCAAACCATGGTCGGCTCCATGCTGCTATTTGGTGGCGAAGTGCTGCACAACTTTGCTCTAGCACTCACCATTGGTATTTTATTTGGTATTTATTCTTCTGTATTGGTGGCCTGTCCAATCGCCATGTGGCTTGGTGTAAACCGCGCAAACTTGATTGGCGATATTGATAAAAAAGACGCCAATAAAGAAGGTGTTGAAGCCACACCATAAACCCTGTGCATTTAGCCGCCTGATTATTAAAGTCGCTTGATAATTAAAGCCGCTTGATAATTAAAGCAAAATGCAGGTAAACTTGGCCTCTCATCACAACGATTTAACATCCATTGGATAATATCCCTATATCGTGGCAATTGGCAGTTCTGGCCTTATTGCTGTTCATTTCTGGCTTTTTCTCCGTCGCTGAAACCAGCTTAATGTCACTTAACCGTTACAGGTTGCGGCATTTGGTTAAAGAAGGCCATCGCGGCGCTCGCCTTGCCAGTGCGCTTTTAGCCAAAACTGACAAATTACTCGGGGTAATTTTACTATGCAATAATTTCGCCAACGCCGCCTCGGCCACGCTGGTCACACTCATCACGGTTGAATTATTTGGTGAAGGTGAATGGGTGCTGATGATAGGCACACTGGCAGTGACATTTGCCATTCTAGTGTTTAGTGAAATTACGCCCAAAGTGATCGCCGCCGCTTACCCCGAAAAACTGGCTATTTTTTGTAGCTATATTCTTTATCCGCTGCTCAAACTTCTCTACCCCGTCGTATGGTTTATCAACCTATTTGTCGAAGGATTGCTCAAGTTATTCAGAATTAATATTAACTTTAGCGAATCTACGCAATCGCTTACCATGGATGAACTACGCAGCATTGTGACCGATGCTGGGCATTTTATGCCCAAAAAACACCGCACCATTTTGCTTAATTTATTTGAGCTAGAAAAAATTACCGTGGATGACGTGATGACCGCACACACGCTGGCTGAGGTAATTGATTTTGACTTGCCGATTGAGGATATTTTGCAACGTATTACCAACAGCCACCACACGCGCCTACCTGTGCGCGAGGGCGCTAGTGAAGTCATTATCGGCATCATACATATTCGCAAAGTCATCAACCAACTGCGCGCGCACCAGCACAATGGCGATTTAACCAAAGAAGCGCTACGTGAAATTATTGAAGAGCCTTATTTTGTACCTGCTGGCACACCGCTTTATACACAAATACAACAGTTTCAAGAGAAGCAAGAACGTATTGCACTGGTGGTGGATGAATACGGCGAGTTTAAAGGCTTGGTCACACTAGAAGATATTTTAGAAGAAGTAATTGGCGATTTCACCACGCAATCACCCAGTCGCGCTGGCAATTATCGCCAAGAGGCCGACGGAAGTTGGCTGGTGGATGGTAGCAGCATGTTGCGTGATTTAAATAAAAAGCTGAATCTCAATCTGCCTTTGAATGGTCCACGCACTTTGAACGGCTTGGTAATAGAACATTTTGAAGATATTCCTGAGGCTGGCACCAGTTTTAGAATAGGAAATCACACGCTTGAAATCGTGCAAACCCAAGACAGAATCGTCAAAAGCGTCAAAATATTCCCTTAAATGGCTAAATTTTAAAAGCCCTACTCACAATAGGCTTGAAATTTTTGCTATTCGGCTCAAAATACACTCTAAGTAATATTACAAATTGCAAATAAGTAAATAAGCATATGGCAAATACGCAAAGCACTGGCGACACCGCACTTAAGCCTAGCGCAGTTAAACCTAAACTGCCCGAGATGTTTAAAGTGTTGTTATTAAACGACGATTACACGCCAATGGAGTTTGTAGTGGAAACGATTGAACATTTTTTTAACAAAACGCGTGAACAAGCGACACAAATTATGCTCAAAGTACATACAGAGGGCGTGGGCGTATGTGGGGTGTATCCGCAAGACATCGCGGAAACCAAAATGAACCAGGTGTTGATACACGCTAAAGAAGCACAACACCCTTTACAATGTGCGATAGAGCCAGCCTAGTTGGGTAAGCTGATGGAGCTAGCATCAGCCTAGGCTGGCGGTAAGATGAAGTGGCAACATAGGCCGTATTAATAGTAAGTTAATGAAAGTTAAGGGTTAAAAAATGATTGCTCAGGAACTAGAAGTAAGCCTTCACATGGCGTTTATGGACGCACGACAAAAGCGTCATGAACTCATCACGGTTGAGCATTTGCTGCTAGCAATGATTGACAACCCAACCGCAGCCGAAGTGTTGCGCGCCTGCGGCGCAAAGTTTGAAGTATTACGCACCGAGCTTAATCATTATATTGAAGAGCATACGCCCACCGTTAATGGCACGGATGAAGTCGATACGCAGCCTACCTTGGGTTTTCAACGCGTAATTCAGCGCGCTATGTTGCATGTGCAATCCAGTGGCAAAAAAGAGGTCACAGGTGCCAATGTGCTGGTGGCGATTTATGGCGAAAAAGATTCGCACGCGGTGTTTTTCTTGCATCAACAAGGCATTACACGGCTGGATATTGTCAACTTTATTTCGCACGGCGTGGCAAAAGTGCCTGATGGTGATGCCAAACCTGAAGGCGTGGAAACCGATGCCGAAGCAGAAGGTTCACCAGCTGGTGCGCTAGAGCAATTTACGCTTAACTTGAACCTACAAGTGATTGCGGGCAAAATTGATCCGCTCATTGGTCGCGCGCCAGAGCTAGAGCGCGTTATTCAAACTTTATGCCGTCGTCGCAAAAATAATCCGCTATTAGTGGGCGAAGCTGGCGTTGGTAAAACCGCGATTGCAGAAGGCTTAGCCAGCCGTATTGTTGGTAAAGAAATACCCGAAGTATTGGCCAACGCGACTGTTTACTCGCTCGACATGGGCGCATTATTGGCGGGCACCAAATACCGCGGCGATTTTGAACAACGCTTAAAAGCAGTGATGAAGCAACTCGCGGAAAAGCCAGACGCGATTTTATTTATTGATGAAATTCATACGCTAATTGGCGCAGGTGCCGCCAGCGGCGGAACTCTTGACGCCAGCAATTTACTCAAGCCTGCGCTTTCAAACGGCACGCTTAAATGTATTGGCGCGACCACTTACCAAGAATATCGTGGCATTTTCGAGAAAGATCACGCACTATCACGCCGCTTTCAAAAAATTGACGTGGCTGAACCTAGCGTGGCGGAAACCATTGAGATTTTAAAAGGCTTAAAATCTCGCTTTGAAGAACACCATAGCGTGAAATACAGCGCCAGCGCGCTTACCACGGCAGCCGAGCTTTCCGCCAAATACATCAATGACAGACATTTGCCCGATAAAGCCATCGACGTGATTGATGAGGCTGGTGCTGCACAACGTATTTTGCCAAAAAACAAACAGAAAAAAGTCATCGGCAATAAAGAGATTGAGGACATTATCGCTAAAATTGCGCGTATTCCGCCCAAAAATATCTCGACCGATGACCGCACCGCGCTTAAAACGCTAGACCGCGATTTGAAAGCTGTGGTATTCGGGCAGGATAAAGCCATTGAAGTGCTGACAACAGCCGTTAAAATGGCGCGCAGCGGCCTTGGTGGCAATAATAAACCTGTTGGCAGCTTTTTATTCAGCGGGCCGACTGGGGTGGGTAAAACCGAAGTCGCCAAGCAGCTCGCCTACATCATGGGCATCGAACTCATCCGCTTCGACATGAGTGAATATATGGAACGCCATGCCGTGAGTCGCTTAATTGGCGCGCCACCTGGCTATGTCGGCTTTGATCAAGGCGGCTTACTGACGGAAGCAATTACCAAGCAACCCTATTGTGTGTTGTTGTTAGATGAAATCGAAAAAGCGCATCCTGATATTTTTAATATTCTGTTGCAAGTGATGGATCATGGCACGCTCACTGATAACAACGGCCGCAAAGCCGATTTTAGAAACGTGACGATTATCATGACCACCAATGCGGGTGCCGAGAATTTAGCGCAATCCAGCATAGGCTTTACCAACAGTAAACAAGCGGGCGATGAGCAAGCGGATATTAAACGCCTATTTTCACCAGAATTCCGTAATCGTTTAGATGCTACGGTTTCTTTTGCTTCACTTTCGCAAGATATTATCATCCGCGTGGTGGATAAATTCTTGATGCAATTAGAAGACCAATTACACGAGAAAAAAGTGGAAGTAACGTTTAGCGACGCATTAAAAACCTACCTCGGCAAAAAAGGCTTCGACCCGCTGATGGGCGCGCGGCCAATGGCACGCCTGATTCAAGACACTATTCGCAAAGCCTTGGCCGATGAATTGTTGTTCGGCAAACTCGCCAATGGCGGCAATGTGCATGTGGATATTGACGACAAAGACCAAGTAAAATTGGTGTTTGAAGACAAAGCAGAAGCCAAGCCATCATCGCTAGCCACCGCCTAGTTTTTGTAGGAGCGACGCCCTCGTCGCGATTGTAAGTGATATTTATCGCGACGAGGG
>JANMOP010000089.1:0-6582 GCA_031369365.1 Methylotenera sp. | reverse complement strand
CTCGTCGCGATAAAGCACAAAGAATCGCGACGAGGGCGTCGCTCCACTGGTAAAAGAGAAAAAGTATGGCAATCACTCTCACACAAACTGCGGCAAACCGCGTCGAAAAATTCCTTGCTAATCGCGGCAAAGGCATAGGCTTGCGCTTGGGCGTTAAAACCACAGGCTGCTCTGGCATGGCCTACACGCTTGAGTTTGTGGACGACTTAAACCCTGAAGACACGAGCTTTGACAGCCATGGCGTGAAGGTGATTGTTGACCCAAAGAGCTTGGCTTACATTGACGGCACTGAATTGGATTTCACTAAAGAAGGCCTGAACGAAGGCTTTAAATTCAACAACCCGAATGTTAAAGATGAGTGTGGTTGCGGCGAAAGTTTTACGGTTTAAATTTTTGCCACAGATGCACATAGATTAACGCGGATGACCAATTATTTTGCATTTTTCAACTTGCCTGAGCAATTTGCAATTGATTTAAATTTACTAGAAAGTAACTTTCGCGCCATCCAATCTACAAGCCATCCAGACCGTTTTGTGACTTGCACATCTGCCGAAAAGCTGCAATCTATGCAAACCGCCACACTAGCCAATGAGGCGTATTTAACGCTTAAAAACCCTGCCAATCGTGCCAAATATTTGTTGCAGCAACAAGGCATTGACGCGATTGATGAAAAAAATACGCAAATGCCTGCGGATTTTTTGATGCAGCAAATGGAATGGCGCGAGGCGATGGAAGACGCAAAAGCCGCAAAAAACGTCGGTGATTTAGAAAAGCTATTGGCCGAAATGCAGTTTGACGCAAAAAAATTGCAAGTCAATTTGGCAAATTTAATCGACACAAAAAAAGACTACAAAGCCGCTACAGACGCCGCGCGCAAGCTTATTTTTATGGACAAAGTGTGTGCGGATATTCACAAAGCGATTGAGCTGCTGGAATAATGAAAAAAATATTAAGCCACAGAGAGCACAGAGTACACAGAGAAAATCAATATCGCCGTTTTTTCTCTGTGACCTCTGTGGCAAAAAATAAGACTTAAAATTATGGCACTTTTACAAATTTCCGAACCTGGTCAATCCACCGCGCCGCATCAACACAAGTTAGCGGTGGGTATTGACCTTGGCACCACCAACTCGCTAGTCGCCACCGTGCGTAGCGGTCAAGCCACAGTATTAGTGGATGACGACGGTCACGCGCTATTGCCATCAGTCGTGCGTTACATGCCAGACGACGGTACTGATTCAAATCATATTGACGTGGGCTACAGTGCGCAAGCCGCACAATCGCTAGACCCGCAAAATACTATCGTTTCGGCCAAGCGCTTTATGGGGCGTGGGCTTAAGGATATTGACGTGTCATTGCAACCATATCATTTTAGCGATAGCCGTGAGATGGTGCAGCTTGAAACCCGCGCGGGCGTTAAAAGCCCAGTAGAAATCTCGGCTGAAATTTTAAAGACTTTAAAAAAACGTGCCGAAAAAAGCTTTGGTTTAGATGAAAATAGTTCAGAACTGGTCGGCGCAGTAATCACCGTGCCTGCTTATTTTGACGACGCACAGCGCCAAGCCACCAAAGACGCAGCGCGACTGGCAGGTTTAAACGTGCTGCGCCTACTGAATGAACCCACTGCCGCTGCCGTGGCTTACGGCTTAGATAATGGCTCTGAAGGCACGAATGTGATTTATGACCTTGGCGGCGGCACGTTTGATATTTCGATACTACGCTTAGCAAAAGGCGTATTTGAAGTGCTGGCGACCAATGGCGACAGCGCATTGGGTGGTGACGATTTTGACCGCAGAATTTTTTGCTGGGTGTTAGAGCAAAGTAAATGTGCGCCTGTAAACGCCAATGACACGCGGCTTTTGCTGACCAAAGCGCGTGGAGCTAAAGAATGGTTGACCGATCATCCAAGCGCGCAAATCACCAGTATTTTAACCACAGGCGAAGTGATTAACTTAAGTATTAGCGCCAAACAATTTAATGAGTTAAGCCAAACTTTGGTGGCAAAAACGCTTACGCCAACTAAAAAAGCGCTACGCGATGCTGGTTTAAGTATCGAAGATATTAAAGGTGTGGTGATGGTGGGTGGCGCGACGCGTATGCCTGCTATACGATTGGCCGTAGGCGATTTTTTTAAACAAACGCCGCTGACCAATTTAGACCCCGATAAAGTCGTTGCTCTGGGAGCGGCTATTCAGGCTAACACCTTGGCAGGCAATAAAAATGATAACGATTTATTATTGCTTGACGTAATTCCGCTCTCATTAGGCTTAGAAACCATGGGCGGCTTGGTGGAAAAAATTATTCCACGCAATTCAACTTTACCTATCGCCCGCGCGCAAGAATTCACCACTTTTAAAGATGGCCAAACCGCTATGAGTATTCATGTACTGCAGGGCGAGCGTGAACTGGTCAGCGATTGCCGCTCGCTTGCCCGCTTTGATCTGCGCGGTATTCCACCCATGGTGGCGGGTGCGGCGCGCATACGTGTGACGTTTGCGGTGGATGCCGATGGCTTGCTAAGCGTATCTGCACGCGAAACCAGCACCAATATAGAGGCGAATATTGTCGTGAAACCGAGTTATGGTTTAAGTGAAGAACAAATGCTAGAAATGCTAAAAAGCAGCTTTGGCGCGGCCGAGAGTGACAAACAAGCGCGTGCACTCGCTGAAGTAAAAGTCGAAGCGCAAAGCCTGATTTTGGCAATACAAGCCGCGTTAAGCCAAGATTCACATTTGCTTAGCGATAGCGAGAGCAAAGCGATTGCAACGCAATTAAACGCGCTTGCACAACTCAACCAAGGCCAAGATGGTGATGCAATACACCATGCTACCGAAGCCTTGAATGCCGCAACCGAGGATTTCGCCGCCAAGCGCATGGATGCTAGTGTAAGCCGTGCCTTAGCAGGTAAAAATTTAGAGAATTTGAATTTGTAGGAGCGACGCCCTCGTCGCGATAAAATAGCTAAATCGCGACAAGGGCGCCGCTCCTACCAAAACCACCAAGCTTCTAACCGTCATTCTGGCCTAGGCCAGAATGACGGCAATTTAAAGAAATAGAGACGAAAATGCCACAAATTATCGTATTACCCCATGTTGAACTGTGCCCAGAAGGCGCGGCGATTGAGGCCAAAACGGGCGAATCAATCTGCCAAACGCTGCTAGATAACGAAATTGACATCGACCATGCCTGCGACCAAGCCTGTGCTTGCACCACCTGCCATGTAATTATTCGTGAAGGCTTTAAAACCATCGAAGCATCGGATGATCAAGAGGACGATTTGCTGGATAAAGCGTGGGGATTAGAGCCTAATTCGCGCTTATCATGCCAAGCGATTGTTGGCACGACCGATTTGGTGATTGAAATTCCAAAATACTCAATCAATATGGCAAAAGAAGGTCATCGTTAAACAAGTATTTTTTTAGAATTTCTCTGGGCGCAAAATCTCAACATCGTGCAAAAAAGCCACCATGGCATAATTATCGTAATAATGGCTTTGAATGTGACTAAGTACGGTCTCAGCCAAACTGCGAGAGCAAATGACTTCGAGTCTAATATTTGAAACCTCGCCCCATGTCGCATCGCGCACGCCGCGACCACCGCGACCGCGCGCATCAGAAATAGTGTAGCCGTGAACGCCTAGTTTATCTAAGTCTTTCAACAGAAGTTCCTCGATTGCACTTTCTGTAATTATAGTTAAAAGTGTTCTTTTTTCCGTCGTTAAAGTCATGTCATCGCTCTTTTCAATTCAAGCCAGTCAATTCAACACAGTTAATTCAATCCTGACAATTTTACAGCTAGCCAATAATAAAGCGGAATTCCCACTAAAATATTAAACGGAAAAGTCACCCCAAGTACTGCAGCTAGTGACAAGGCTGGATTTGCTTCTGGTATGGCCAAACGCATGGTGGCTGGCACGGCAATATAAGAGGCGCTGGCAGCCAAGGTCGTGAGTAAAGTGATACCGCCGATTGAAAGCCCCATGGCAACACCACATGCAGCGCCTAGCAAAGCGGATAATAAAGGCATGGCCAACCCAAATGCAATAATAAATAAGCCACGCCTACGCAACTCTCCCGCTTGCCGCGCAACAATCAAGCCCATTTCTAACAAAAATAAAGCCAATGCGCCCTTAAATAAATCATAGAACAAGCCTTTAATTGGCATTAAGCCTTCGGGGCCAGCAGCCCAGCCGATTGCCATGCCGCCAATTAACAAAGTAACGCCCTTGCCTAAAAAGCTTTCATGCGCCAAGGCACGCCAATCTGTCTGCTTGCTTAAGCCGCGCGCTAAAATAATGCCTACAATGATTGCTGGCACTTCCATCACGGTGAGAAATATGGTTAATTGCGGTTCAAAAGCAATATTACGACTGAATAGCCAGCTGGTTGCCACCGCAAACGTAGCTACACTAACAGAGCCATAATGCGCTGCCGTCGCGGCGGCATCTGCGCGATTTAACTTACCTATTACGCGTAACAAAAAAAAAGCGATAAACGTTTGTGCAATGCCCAGCATCACCACAATGCCCAACTGCGGCAGCAGCGGCGCTAATGCCTGTTTAGCAAGTCCCTCACCACCCTTAAGACCAATTGCAAGCAATAAAACTAGCGATAATGTTTCATATAATGCGGCTGGCAGTCGCAATTCAGACCGCAAAAGCCCTGCAGATAAGCCCAATATAAAAAACAGAATCACTATGTCTATCATGGCAATCAAACCTTATAAGTTATTGGGGTTGCTACGATATTTAATATCGCAAATACTTAAAAGTTTAATCGTAACGTAGTAGCCAATACATGGTTTACTCTATCAGTATTACGTGTATTTACATATTGATTAAGGTAGCCCGTTTCAACTGAAGTACTCGGAGTAAATGCCCAACTTGCGCCTAAAAAAACGCGGTTTTGATCATTGCCACGATTAACATTCCAATCAGTGTTGTTTAAGTTAATAAACAATTCATCATAGGCCACAAGTGATAATTTAGGATTAATGTCCAATGGCATTGTTCCTCTGATCATTTGACGAAAACGATAAGAAGTATCATCACCGCCTTCGCGCCAGCGCTGCTCTAAACGGGTGCGGCTAGATAAATTAACCCCATAAATTGAATCAAACTTGTAAACAATTTGTTGCCATAGTCTATTCTCGTCACTCGCCTCCTTGCCTGCAGGGTGATTAACCACATGATCAAAACCTAATCCAACACTGGTTTTAGGACTGACCTGATATGAAACATTAGAACGTATAAGAAATTGGTCAGCATGCTTGCCTTCGTCTCTAAAACGTTGATGCACGTCGAAATTCCAGCTCCAATATTCTGTTGGCAATTTACCATGCATGACAAGCCCAAACCAATAACGACCATCTTCAATTGTGTCGGCAAATAATGGAAATGGAAGACTTATTAAAGCCGTTGCAATTAATAGTTTATTTTTTAATGTGTTCATATTGAGCGTAAGGTTGATATTAAAAAAGCCAGTAAAATCATATTGTAATATGATTTTACTGGCGCTTGTTAAAGATGTAAGTTAAAACTTTTTACCAATACCTATACCGAAAACCCAAGGATTGATATCTAATGAATCAACTTTTGTCCAACCTCCAGTAATTGCACTGCGTAAATGTACATCTGTTTCAATGTTAATATATTTAACGTCGGCGTTAATTAGCCAGCCGTCTTTTAAATTAACGTCAACACCAGCTTGCAACGCATAACCAAAGCTATGGCTATCAATTTTAATCTCTTCGCCCGCTATGGCGCCTTGTGTGCCCCGCGCATGCCTGTCCAATTTTAAAGTGTAGTTCACACCCGCGCCAATATAAGGGTCAATCATTTGATCTGGCCTAAAATGCCATTGTGCCGTTAAGGTGGGTGGCAACAAATTGACGCTGCCTAATTTTTGATTACCAATTACCCCGCCATCATCACCCTTAATGTAAACATCATGACGCGTACCTAAGGCTAAAATTAGCTCCGCCGCGATATTTTTAGTAAAGTAGTACGAAATATCTAGTTCGGGGATTGTATTACTTTTCACATCTAGCTCTGCACCAGGGTTCATCACGTTGGCAATATTTTTGTTGACTGTTGTACCTAGTTCACTGTCTTCGTTAGGGCTAATATGCGCTGCACGAATACGCACCACCCAGTCACCTGCTTCGGCTTGAGCCAACACTGGTGCAAAAGCAGTCGCTAACGCTAATACTAATAACGACTTTTTCATTTCTTAATATCCTATTCTGTTAATCAACAATTGTTTAGAAGCAAAAGGGGTAGGATCAATCTAATTTTTTACGCTCGTGCAACTTTAAGTTGACAATGCTTAATTAAATCAGCCTAAACCCTGTTTTCACCATTTCTAGGTTTTCACCATTTCTAGGTGAACGCTTCTTACTTGCCAGTGTATGGCAGTGATGAGTGGTGAACAACGATGCGCAGGTTGCCAGCGTCATCCTTGACGTATGTCCACGTCTTATCAACGGTGGTGACTTTACCGTCTTTGTTAGTAACCATCACATTACCCATGCTAGTGGCCGAGTCACCTGTGATGAAAATTCCAGCGTTTTGAGATTCACATT
>JANMOP010000049.1:0-37554 GCA_031369365.1 Methylotenera sp. | reverse complement strand
CTAGGAAGTTGTAACTGCATATCGCCCGCCGAATATTGCCAGCCTTGTGCGGTTTTTTTCACGGTAAAATCGCGATTAATTAGCTGCAAATTCGCACCTATTTTTTTTGCATAATCCAGCAAACTTACGGGCGGATTTTCGTCGCCACAAATCGCCAGCTTGTTAGCGCGAAAAACACCTGCTTTTTCAAAACCTATTTTTTCGCGCGTGTCGCCCAAATATTCCATGTGGTCTAAATCAATCGTGGTCACAATAGCGCAGCTAGGTTCAAAAATATTCACTGCGTCCAGCCTACCTCCCAGGCCAACTTCTAAAACTAACACGTCTAAATTAGCACGGCAAAAATGCCACACTGCGGCTAAAGTTCCCATTTCAAAATAGGTTAAGGCAATATCGCCGCGCGCCGCTTCTACCGCCGCAAACGCTTTACATAAATCATCATCCGAAATAGTTTGATTATTAATGCACACGCGCTCGTTATAGCGCACCAAGTGCGGCGAAGTGTAGCAACCGACGGAAAAGCCACTTTGCACATAAATTTGGCTAATCATGGCGCAAACAGAACCTTTGCCGTTGGTGCCAGCTACCGTGATAATGGGGAATTTTGGCTTTAATTGCAGTTTATCTGCAACGGTTTTGACTCTATCCAAACCCATGGCGATAGATTTTGGATGTAGCGCCTCGATGTAAGCCAACCACTCGGTTACGGTGTTGGGCTTGGTTTGCGTATTTGTCACGTTAGCTTAAATAAATGGGTAAGCCTATTAGGCGGCCTTTGGCGTCCGCATTAGGCTAGACAAAATATTGGCCAATTTTTGGCGCATTTCACGTCTATCAATAATCAAATCTACTGCGCCGTGTTCTACTAAAAATTCAGCCCGCTGAAAGCCTTCTGGCAACGTTTCTCGAACGGTTTGCTCAATTACGCGCGGACCAGCAAAGCCAATTAAGGCGTTGGGTTCGGCAACAATCACATCGCCAAGCATTGCGAAACTGGCCGAAACGCCCCCCATGGTAGGATCTGTGAGCACGGAGATATATGGCAGTTTAGCTTGGGATAACTTGGTGAGTGCTGCGCTGGTTTTGGCCATTTGCATCAGTGACAGCAAGCCTTCTTGCATACGTGCACCACCACTGGCCGAAATGCAGATAAATGGGGCTTTAAGTTGAATTGCAGCGTTCACGCCACGCACAAAACGCTCGCCCACCACCGCCCCCATAGAGCCTCCCATAAATTTAAATTCAAAAGCAGCTGCAACCACGTTCAACCCGTGAATTTTGCCTTCCATCACGATGAGCGCATCTTTCTCACCACCCTCTTTTTGCGCCGCTTTGATGCGGTCCGCATAGCTTTTGCTGTCCTTAAATTTAAGCGGGTCGATTGGCTCAACATTCGCACCAATTTCTACGCGTTTTTCATCTGGGTCTAGCAAATGATTTAAGCGCGCGCGCGCACCGATTCTATTGTGGTGGCTGCATTTAGGACATACTTCAGCGTTAGTTTCTAAATCAGATCTGTAGAGCACTGTTAAGCACGAATCGCACTTGCTCCACAAACCTTCTGGCACGTTTTTCCTCTGCACTGCACCCACTGCGCGTTGAATTTTTTGTGGAATTTTATCTAACCAACTCATTTTTACTCCTATTTCAGCTATCAATTGCTATGCGTAATTCTGCAATTAATTGACTAACATTTCCCATTAAATTATCTTCTGTAGCGCTTTCAATAGTTTGTACCATGCGGCTACCCACCACAATAGCATCAGCAAAAACCGCCACTTTTTTAGCGGTGGCTGAGTCTTTTACGCCAAAACCCACGCCAATCGGCAAGTTAGTTTTTGTACGAATTTCTGCCACACGCGCTTTAACTTCTTCAATATCTAAATTGGCCGCACCAGTGACGCCTTTTAGCGACACATAATACAGAAATCCGCTGGCTTGATTGACAATTAAACTAACTCGCGCCGCGTCAGTCGTTGGCGAAAGCAAAAAAATACTATCCATATCATTAGCTTGCAAAGCGGCGATAAAGTCGCCACATTCTTCTGGCGGATAATCTACCGTCAACACACCATCCACGCCCGCTGCTTTAGCCGCTTGAGCGAATTTAGCTTGCCCCATCGCTTCGATTGGATTGGCGTAACCCATTAATATGATTGGAGTTTTATCATCAGTTTGGCGAAATTCGCTCACCATTTCTAGCACGCTTTTCAAGCCCACTTTGTGCTTTAACGCGCGCTCGCTGGCGCGCTGAATGACTGGACCATCCGCCATCGGGTCAGAAAACGGAATGCCTAATTCAATCATATCTGCACCATTTTTTACCATGGCGTGCAGTAAATTAACGGTATGTTTTGGGTGTGGATCCCCCGCAGTGATATAAGGAATTAAAGCTTTTTTGTTGTTGGCTTTGAGCGCAGAAAAAACGGTTTGAATGCGTGACATAAGTTTATTTTATAGAGTTATATTGGCTAAACGCGCTACGGTATTGATGTCTTTATCGCCACGACCTGAAAGATTCACTAAAATAATCTCGTCTTTACGCATGGTTTTAGCCATTTTTTCGGCGTGTGCTAAAGCATGACTAGATTCTAGCGCAGGGATAATACCTTCGGTGCGACATAAACTATGAAAGGCTGTCATTGCTTCATCATCCGTAATGGCGACGTATTCAGCGCGTTTAATGTCTTTTAACCAAGCGTGTTCTGGGCCAACGCCTGGGTAATCTAAACCTGCTGAAACTGAATGCGTATCGACGATATTGCCATCCGTATCTTGCATTAAATAGGTACGATTGCCATGCAATACACCAATTGGGCTGTTAGCCGTAAGCGGTGCTGCGTGCATGCCTGTTTCCATGCCGTGTCCAGCCGCTTCTACGCCAATTAAGCGCACATTTGGCACATCAATATAGGGGTAGAAAATGCCCATCGCATTAGAGCCCCCGCCCACGCAAGCGACTACTGCATCTGGCTGACGACCCACCATTTCCATCATTTGCACTTTGGATTCTATGCCAATCACCGCTTGAAAATCACGCACCATCATCGGGTAAGGATGTGGGCCTGCCACGGTGCCGATAATATAAAACGTGTTCTCAATATTGGTTACCCAATCGCGCATGGCCTCGTTAAGCGCATCTTTAAGCGTTTTAGAGCCACTTTCAACTGGCACCACAGTTGCACCCAGCAATTTCATTCTAAATACGTTAGGTGCTTGGCGTTTCACGTCTTCAGAGCCCATATACACCACGCACTCCAAGCCTAAACGCGCGGCAATGGTGGCCGTTGCAACACCATGTTGGCCAGCGCCTGTTTCAGCAATCACGCGCGGCTTGCCCATGCGTTTCGCCAATAAAGCTTGACCAATAGTATTGTTGACCTTGTGCGCGCCCGTATGGTTTAAATCTTCGCGCTTTAAATAAATTTGCGCCCCACCCACTTTATTTGACCATCGCTCAGCATGGTAAATCGGGCTGGGTCGACCTACAAAGTGTTTTAAATCATAGGCGTACTCGGCTAAAAATACAGGATCATATCTATATTTCTCGTACATTACACGCAACTCTTCTAGCGCTTCAACCAAGGTTTCTGCCACAAAAATTCCACCAAATTGGCCAAAGTGTCCACGTACGTCTGGCATATCATACATCTGCATTAATTACTCCTCGCATAAATGCAGCAATTTTCGCTGCATCTTTTATCCCTTTATTTTGCTCTACGCCACCGCTCACATCCACCGCGTAAGGGCGCACTTGTTGAACCGCCGCAGCCACATTATCCGCCGTTAAGCCGCCTGCTAATATCACAGACTTAGTCATGTTTTTCGGGATTAAATTCCAATCAAACACTTGGCCAGTGCCGCCAACCGCCGCTTCGGAAAAAGTATCCAGCAACAAGGCTTTGGCGCTTTTAAATTCAGCCTCGTATTGTAACAAATTTGTATCGGATTTAACGCGGATTGCCTTGTAATACGGCAAGTTTATTTGCTGGCAATCACTCTCATTCTCGTCACCGTGAAACTGCAAAATATCCAGTCGAACTTTGGACAACACAGATTCGATTTCAGCTTGTGCCGCATTCACAAATAAGCCGACCACACTTACAAACGGAGGAATTGCAGCCACGATTTGCTGTGCTTGAACAATCGTCACCGCACGTGGGCTGGGGGCGTAAAATACTAGGCCAATTGCATCCGCACCAGCATTGACGGCGCTGATAGCGTCTTCTATACGTGTGATGCCGCAAATTTTGACTCGAGTTCTTTGATAAATTCTTGGATAAATTCTTGGGTAAATTTTTTGATCATTTCGCATAATGTATAAGCGTAACTTAAAGCAAGCAAGCTGTCAGTTAAATTAGCGTTAGCGCGCGCTGGGTATTAGGCAATGCAAATTTTGCATCGTAAGCCACGCCAGTTAAATACAAGCCGTTGGGCGAAAACGTCGGCGGCGACAAGGTTCTATCTTTGTTCTCTAACAAGCTTTTAATGAATTCGGGCGGATATTTGCTCTTGCCCACATACACCAAGGCGCCCACCATGTTGCGTACTTGGTGTTGCAAAAAAGCGTTGGCGGAAAAGTTGAAAATAATAAACGCATCATGCGCTTTTATTGTTGCTACGCTCAAGTTACGCACTGGCGAACTGGCTTGACACTCGCTGGCGCGGAAGGCGCTAAAATCATGCTCGCCTTGCAAATAGGCAATCGCCTCTTGCATATGCGCGACATTCAGCGGCAAGTGATACCAGCCCGCTTTATCAGCGTTAATAGCGGGCGCGGTAGGCTGATTTAGCAGCAAATACTGGTAGCTACGCTGTTTGGCAGAAAAACGTGCGTGAAACTCCTCATCCACACGTTTTGCCCAATGCACACGCACGCTTGTGGGCAAAAAAGCATTCACACCACGCACCCAAGCGCTATCTGGACGCGCAGTTTCGGTATCAAAATGCACCACTTGTATCAGCGCGTGCACCCCCGTATCAGTACGGCCTGCGGCATGCGTGCGTATTGGCTGTTGTGCAATTTTTGCGATGGCGTTTTCTAAGGAATCTTGCACACCGCATTTTTCTGATTGGCTCTGCCAGCCACAATATGGCGCGCCATCGTACTCCACACCCAATGCGATACGCATATTAAAAGAAAGCTTTTACTACTAAACCTATCAGCAAGGCGGCTGATAGCACAATTGACACATAATCTTGCACCTTAAACTCGGGCAACGTGAAACTAATATCAACCTCTTCATGCGTAGTTTCATTTATTGCTGCAAACGACATGTTGTTTAAATAGCTAAAAAACTGCTGCTTATCCTTTTCTTGTTGCGATTCTACATAATGCAAAGTTAGCCATAAGCGCGCCGCAAACCGCTCTACTTCTAGCCCTAAATAATTCAAAGGCGAAAATAGGAAATAAAAGCCAGAAATTAGCTGCTGCCTTGTATTACCAGCCAAAATCAATGAAAGCGCGGCCAGCATCGCCATTATTCTAAACGCCTGCGTAGCTCCTGCAATTAGGCCTTCATAAGTTGGGCTCATAAGCGCAACAGGCATCACAATATGCTCACCTGGCGTATTAAATGCAAAAATAGTAATCAGCACCAAAAAAAACCATTTTAGACGTTTGATTGAGCGAAAAAACTGATTATTTTTCATGCTGCTTAAAGCTAGTGCTAGCATTGCGGCAATATAGATTAGCACAGGCAAGTACGTTTGATTCACCAAAATAGCTAACATAAAAAACACTAAGAGCTGTGTGATGACGTTAATTTTAACCATTATGTTGAGTTACGTTGATTCCATGGTTGGACCCAAAATTTAAACCAAATTGAATCCAAAATTGCCAAAAAAGAATTCTCAAAAATGAACTCCCAGACGAGAATTAAAATTGTAGTGAATTTTTACACAATAATAATAAACTAAAAATAAAAAAACCGAGCTAAAAGCCCGGCTTTTTTAATGCTTTACTTTTAGGTAATTTTTGCTAAAAGCGCTTCTGCACGTTGACGTTGTAAAGCACCGCCCTCTTTCATCACTTCGGCTAGCAACTCTTTCGCGCCCTCTTTATCATCCATCTCAATATATGCAGTCACTAGTTCAAGCTTAGTATCCACTTCAATAGGCTCACTTGCGCCGTCTTCACCAAAGCCAAGCCCTGCGCTATTGCTTGCAGCATCTTCGTTCAAGTCTAAGTTAATTGAAGATAGGTCATATGTGCTAACTTCGCCTAAATTCTCACCCATAGAACTGGTTTGTGGTGTAAAAGTTGGGACATCAAAATTAAAGTCATCCGCACCACTTGCTTCTGCATCAGCAAATTTAGCTGTCATGCCGCTAATATCTAGCACACCTTCAGTTGAGGTTTCTTCTAATTGAGGAAATTCGAACGATTCTACTGCCGATTCATTCAACATAGGCAACTCATCTGCTTTTTCACTGGCAACTTCCGCCAAAGCATCAGGCATAAATTGCGGGGCTGTAAACGTTGGAATGTCTAAGCCAGGCATAGTATGGCCATACTCTTCAACCGCTGTTTTAATCGGTGCAGCTGTGGATGAATCTGCGGTCGGCTCTACTGAGCCTAAGTCTCCCATATTAAAATCACCCATATCAAAATCCATTGTATTGCTATCTTTAGCTTCGCTAACATTACTCGCAGTAAACATTTCTAGCTTAGTTTCGGGTGTATTTGTGTCCGTACCCAATTCATCATCTTTCACCGCGCCAGTGCGGGCAAAACCTTTTGTTAAAGTATCATTATCAAACGAAAAATCCAGATCTTTTTCATTGGCTAATGGTGAATCAGAAAAATCGTTAACATCTAATTTTTCACCTAAATCAACGTTAGTGACACTAGTGGGCTTATCATCTGCGCCAGCTAAATTACCGCTGCGAATAGGCTGGCTATTGGCCTGATACAGCGGGTTGTTTGGCTCTAACTTAATACCAATTTCTGCTACTTTTGCCCATGTTGGGTCTTCTGCGCCCAATGTAGTGTATAGCTCGCCAGATATGGTTTCAAAAGCAGAAACATTCTTGCTTGCAGCGTACATTTCTAGCAGTTTTAAATGCAGCTCGTAGCGCTTAGGCTCTTTCGTAATCGCGTCTTTTAAAATTTCTTCCGCTTGTGCGTCGCGCCCATAAGCCATGTAAACTTCAGCTTCAGCAATTGGATCAACATCGTTAGTATCAATCATACCGCCATTTGAGCTTTGCGAGAAATCTGTTAAAAATGACGTATCTCCAGTATCTACACTGGCGCTAGCTGTATTGCCAAATACTGTATTCGCTTTCAAGCCACCTGAAGTCATGATGCCTTGCTCAAAATCTGCAAGACTTTTTTCTCGTTTTTTACGCAAATACATCCAGCCGCCACCTAGTAGCGCAAGCACACCGCCAGCAGGCAATAGCAAGGGAATGTCTAGATTACCAAGAATACCATCTATGAAGCTTTGCTCTGGAGCTGACTCAGGCTGAACTGCTGGCTTTGCTGTTGGCTTTTTTGTAGGAGCAGTTATCACTGGTTCTGGTTTTACTGGCTCAGTTGCGGCAGGCGCATTTTCCAGCGGCTTAGTTGTTGGATTTTCTTCGGATACTGACTTTTCTTCAGCCATAGGCTTATCACCAAGTTTTTCAGCTTCAGGCTTTACAAGTGGTGTCTCAACAGGCTTAACCTCTCCTACTTTAGCTTTTTCAACCGCAGTTTGTGCTTCAGCTTGTTTTTGCAAATCTGACATTGCGCCATTTTTCAGCGCCAGTAGTTTCTGCATATCGGCGATTTGCTTCTCAAGTGATGCAGTTCTATCTTGCGCCTCTTTTACACTTTTTTCGCGCGCGGTTGCTTCTTCTTGTAATGCGCTCACTTTGTCTTGTAATGATTTTACATTGTCAGCGTCAGCTTTCAATGCTGAGGTGTCTCCCGCAGAAAGCTTAACTACATCTTTTGCGCCAGTAGCATTAGGGATTGATTTATCTTCAGCTGCTGTTTTAATTTTACCGCCCGCAGATTGCGTGTTGGCTTCAGTGTCGCTTGGAGCAGATTCTGCTACGATACCCGCTAGTTTATTACGGTAAACGTTCCAATTAGCTGTTTGAACTTTAATTTCTTTTGAGGCTTCTTTACGCGTAATCGCACTTAATACTTGTTCTGAAGGAGGGCGAATGATTTTACCGATTTTAAGGCGGTTGATATTATTACCTTGAAAGGCATCAGGATTGCTTTGATACAAGCCTACCAACATTTGCTCAAGACTAATGCCTTCGGGCTTCATATCACGTGCTATTTTAGCTAGCGTATCGCCGCTGTGGGTAAAATATTCTTCGCCAGAGGCATCGCCAGCTGGCATCTCATCTTTGGTTGGTATAGCTTCTTTTGGGTTTGTTCTGCTTGTTCTCGCTGTTTTTGATTTAGATGGTCGGCTGGCCATTGTTTCGCCGCTTACGTTGTCATCACGCATATTGCCGCTAGATATAACATCACCAGATTTCACAACTGGTGCTTGCATAGTTTGCGTGCTTGAATCGGCCTCGCCAGTATAGCCTGGCGGGTCAAGTAACACGGTGTACTCTCGCAACAAACGACCAGATGCCCAATCGACTTGTATGAGCATGTCTAAAAACGGTTCACTAATTGGTTGACCCGATTGTAGTTTTAATATTGGGGTACCATTTGCGTTTTTGGCAACAGTTACTTTAATCGTATTGTGCGAAGCAGGCTTCTCAATGCCTTGCGTTACATACGCTTCTTCAGAAGCAATAGCTGCTGTAATACTACTAAGCTCTTCTGGAGTTACTGAGATAAGTTCTATATCTGCTTTAAGCGGTTCGCCCAACCCTGACATCACATTGAGTTTACCTAAACCTGCGGCAAATACAGAAATTGGCACCAAAGCCATGCATAATGCAACAGTTATTCGCTTTAATTTGGAGTTATGCACTAATCCACCCTTAATATACTAAAATACGGCAATAACAAAAATAACATCAATCAGTTAGAGTTGCAAGCTCATCATACACATTATATTCATTAGCTATGTGATTGTAAGTGTTTACTGTTGGTTTTTTTCAACGCTAAACACTAGTTTACTAAATTCATCGTTCTACTAAAATGCGTAACATGCGACGCAAGGGCTCAGCCGCACCCCATAATAATTGGTCGCCCACAGTAAATGCGGATAAATAATCATTACCCATATTCAGTTTACGTAATCGCCCCACTGGAGTTATAAGTTGACCAGTTACCGCAGCAGGGGTCAGTTCGCGCATACTCGCATGGCGATCATTAGGAATGACTTTCGCCCACTCATTCGCCTCAGCCAACATCTGGTTAATTTCGTTTAACGGCACGTCTTTTTTAAGCTTGATTGTCATTGCCTGGCTATGGCAGCGCATGGCGCCAATCCTCACGCACAGGCCATCTATTGGAATTGGCTTAAATTTTGAATTTTCATGACGACCCAATATCTTATTGGTCTCAACAAAGCCTTTCCATTCTTCTTTACTTATGCCCTGCCCTAAATCGCTGTCTATCCATGGAATTAAGCTGCCAGCCAAGGGCACGCCAAAATTAGAAGTTGGAAATGCAGCATCGCGTAAAGTACCTGCCACTTCACGGTCAATATCTAAAATTGCAGAAGCCGGGTCTTTTAAAAAGTCACTTGCTACACGGTGCGCCTCACCCATTTGATTCAGTAATTCGCGCATGTTTTGTGCGCCCGCACCTGATGCCGCTTGATAAGTCATGGATGTAACCCATTCAATCAAATCGGCTTTAAACAATCCGTTCAGCGCCATTAACATAAGCGAAACTGTGCAATTTCCGCCTACCCAAACCTTGCCGTTTCTATGTAACGCGTCTTCAATCACATGCTTATTGACGGGGTCAAGAACAATCACCGCCTCCTGCTCCATACGCAAGGTAGAGGCTGCGTCTATCCAATGCCCAGCCCAGCCAGTAGCGCGCAATTGAGGATAAACTTCACTGGTGTAATCGCCGCCTTGGCATGTAATAATCGCGTCCATTGCGCTTAAATCGGCAACTTTGCTGGCATCTTTAAGCGGTGCAGAATCTTTGCCGATATTCGGCGCTGCGCCGCCCACATTAGAGGTGGTAAAGAATTGCGGCTCGATTAGCGCAAAATCATTTTCTTCCATCATGCGCTGCATGAGCACACTTCCTACCATGCCGCGCCAACCTACAAAACCCACTTTTAACATGCCACTTTACCTCGTAGGGTGGGTTAGCCAAATATGGCGTAACCCACCATGTATATTCAGTGGGTAACGGCTTATGCCTAACCCACCCTACAATAACTATTGCGTCGATTTTTTAATCGCCTCGCCTGCTTTTTCAACATCTTTGCCAACACCGTGCACCGTGTTGCAACCAGCTAATACAAAAGCACATATTGCTAATGCAATAATTTTATTCATAAGATTTCCTTATACTGTTAATCGCGAAAGTTTCCAAATTGCAACGGAAAATCCGTCACACTTTTTTTGCAAAATGCGATGGCGTCTTGCAATAAATCGCGCTTCGCGCCAGTTACACGCACTTCGTCACCCTGAATGCTGGCTTGCACTTTTAAGCCAGAATCTTTAATCAATTTTGTAATTCGTTTAGCCAACTCAGAATCAATTCCTGCTTTGATTTTAAGCTCTTGCTTCACTTTATTGCCACCCATTTTTTGCACATCTTTATGCTCTAAACGCTTGGTCGAGTCTGGCTCTTTTTTCTCCATCGCTGGCAGCAAAATATCTTTAATTTGGTCAAGCTGAAAATCATTATCGCCATGAATGGTAATAATATTGTCTTTCTCGTTAAACTCTAATTTGGCAGCCGTGCCTTTAAAATCATAGCGGTTGGTAATTTGCTTATCTGTAGTGTCAATGGCGTTTTTAAGCGCGACTTTATCGACTTCTGAACTAATGTCAAAACTTGGCATAAAAATCCTTTAAAATCAATTTAGCCACAGATAAACACAGATACACACTAATAAATTCAAAAGCAATTTTAAAGATAAATCAGGCTTTTAATCTGTGTTAATCAGTGCTCATCTGTGGCTAATAATTACTCAAAGTGGCAAACGTAATCTAACATTTCTGTCGTTTCGATTTCAAAGGACGAGTTGCCAGGCACAGTAAATTTATCACCCGCGACATAGGTTTTCCAATTATCTTCGCCCTTTAAACGCACTTTGCAGCTGCCTAAATTAATTTCCATCAACTCAGGCGCGGTAGTGTTAAAAGTTAAGCTACTTGGAAAAATCACGCCAATAGTGCTGCGAGTTCCGTTTGGCAACAATACCGTGTGGCTGACGCATTTGCCATCAAAATACACATTCGCTTTTTTCTTTACACTTACATTATCAAACTGTGCCATTTTTAATCCTCAAAATTTTAAATTTTATTCATAACCATAAAGTGAGTTCGCGGGATGAAGTGCAAGGCGCGCGGCGCGGAGAAACCAGAATGTACACTTTAGTACATGAGGATTTCGAGCACCGCGCAACGCCGCAATTCGCCCGCGTAGTCACTTTACATTGCTGCAACAATTTGGTCGCCCATTTCGCTACAAGACACTTTTTTCGTTCCCGCTTCATAAATATCGCCCGTACGATAACCCGCTGCTAGTACTTTTTTCACCGCGTTTTCAATGCGTTGCGCGGCAGCCTCATTTTCAAACGTATAGCGCAACATCATGGCAGTCGATAATATAGTAGCAATTGGATTAGCTAAGTTTTTGCCCGCAATATCAGGTGCAGAGCCATGCGAAGGCTCATATAAGCCTTTTTTGGTCTCGTTCAAACTAGCAGACGCCAACATGCCGATTGAGCCTGTCAGCATGCTTGCTTCATCACTCAAAATATCACCGAAAATATTACCTGTCACCATCACGTCAAACTGTTTTGGGTTACGAATCAATTGCATGGCGGCATTATCAACGTACATGTGTGTCAGCTCTACTTCTGGGTATTCACTGGCCACGTCGATGACGATTTCTTTCCAAAATTCGGTGGTTTCCAGCACGTTGGCTTTATCCACAGAGCATAGTTTGCCTTTTTGGCCATTTTTACGGCGCTTCATGGCAATATCAAACGCCACATGCGCGATTCTACGAATCTCAGATTCTTTATAAATCATGGTGTTAAAGCCTTCGCGCTCACCACTTTCACCCACGCGAATGCCGCGCGGTTGGCCAAAATACACATCACCTGTTAGCTCGCGTACAATCATAATATCTAGCCCAGCCACTACTTCTGGCTTGAGTGTTGAGGCATTAGCAAGCTCAGGGTACAGCACCGCTGGGCGCAAATTGGCAAACAAGCCTAAATCTTTACGAATCGCCAATAAACCGCGTTCAGGCCGTAACGGGCGATCTAGGTTGTCGTATTGCGGGCCGCCAACGGCACCCAACAAAACCGCATCGGCAGCGCGACAAATGTTTTGCGTAAATTCTGGATAAGGATGACCATATTCATCATACGCCTGGCCACCCAATGGTGCATGTGTAAATTCAAAAGGCATACCTTCTGCTTTTAACACATCCAACACGCGCAAGGCTTGCACCATAATTTCTTTGCCAATGCCGTCGCCAGCGAGTACTGCAATTTTCATTTAAACTCCAATTTTTAACTACTGATTAATTTTAATGTTATTTTTCAATGCTTCGTCTTTCATTGATATATAAATAATTTTTATAAAATCTATATGATCTATAAAAGAAAAAGCAGGGTCGGCCTTAAATATAACAGGATCTGTATTTGCTCCATTTTTAATTAAAAAATCAACCATGCTTTGATTTTTATCCCAAATTGCATACAAGAGTGGCGTTATTTTTACATTAGTAAAAACTGGACTATGTAAATCATTTGCAATAGCATTTTCTTTGTAAAGTCTTATATAAGTATCACGGTTCTTTTTGTCTACTTCCGAAGTAATATCATTCTCTTTTGCAGCAAACTCTTCAAAAAAGCCTAAGTAATGTAAAGAGTTTAAAATGTTTTTATCAAATATACCCTTATCAAAAAGCTCTTGAAATAAATCTAAATCCTTGTTTTGTTTCATAAAATTAATAAAATCAAAGCTGCCATCTTCTTCTTTTAAATCTTTAAAGCCACCATCAATAAATAATTGAATAGCCTCTTTGTCGTTTTGAATAAGTGCATCCCAAAAGCTAGATGCATTCCAACTCACGCCCCGATTAGCCAACTCTTTCCTTGGATCTTCACTAGTTTCTTTTTTGACTAAATCAATCGCTTCTTTCATCTCATCTTGTTTCTCTGAAATGACATCTAATTTATTGCTAATTACCCCTAATGATGATTGTAGACTGGCAACCGTCTCAAAGTTTGTAGACAATAATCCTTGTTTGTTATCTTCCCCATATGCAGCTGCTGCTATAGATAGTGTAGTTAAAAATGCAAGTACTTGAAATAAGCCTTTTTTCCAAAACACTAAGTCATCAGGCTGCCATAACTCAATTAGCTCATTTTTAATAAAATCGGGCGCAAATGTAGTTAAGTTTTTAATTTTTTGAAGTAATGCGTTATTTTTACTACAAAGCACAGACAAAATTGTTAACACCAGCAAAACTGCTGCAAGGATATATATATAATTGCCTAGAGGTCTCAGAAAATCTAATATTGCCCAAGCTGTTGTGGATAAAAAACTAATTGGACCCCAAGTTTTTTCTAGGAACTTAATCATAAGGTTTTACCTTTTTATTATTGACATATGTGTTAATTGAACAGCCAAGGTTGACTATGTTTATGTTTTGACTCAAATGATTGAATCGCATCTGCATGCATCAACGTTAAGCCAATTTCATCCAAACCATTGAGCAAATTATGCTTGGATGTGGCATTGATTTCAAAACCAAAAGATTCGCCAGATGGCATTGTCACGGTTTGCGAGGCTAAATCGACATTCAAGCTATAGCCCACATTGGCTTCGCATTCTGCAAATAATTTGTCCACTATCGCGTGGCTAGCCACAATAGGCAACATGCCGTTTTTGTAGCAATTGCCAAAGAATATATCCGCATAGCTAGGCGCAATAATCACGCGAAAGCCGTAATCTTCAATTGCCCAAGGCGCATGCTCACGACTGGAGCCACAACCAAAATTCTCACGCGCTAGCATAATTTGCGCGCCTTTGTAACGTGCTTGGTTGAGGATAAAGTCTTGGTTCAATGGCCTCGTGCTGCAATCCATACCTGGCTCGCCATGGTCTTTATAGCGCCATTCGTCAAACAAATACGGACCAAAACCGCTACGTTTAATGCTCTTTAAAAACTGTTTTGGGATAATCGCGTCAGTGTCGATATTGGCGCGGTCAATTGGCGCAGCTAAACCTGTTAATTGGGTAAATGCTTTCATTTTCTTTCCTCTATTTCTATTCTATACGCTTCGCACGTCAACAAAATGGCCTGCAATCGCCGCCGCCACCGCCATGGCTGGGCTAACCAAATGCGTGCGGCCACCTTGGCCTTGGCGACCTTCAAAATTACGGTTTGAGGTTGATGCACAGCGCTCGCCTGGGCTAAGCCTATCGGCGTTCATGGCTAAGCACATGCTGCAACCTGGCTCGCGCCACTCGAAACCTGCGTCTAAAAATATTTTATCTAAACCTTCTTCTTCGGCCTGACGTTTTACCATGCCAGAGCCTGGCACTACCATTGCCAAGGTGATATTACTGGATACTTTTTTGCCCTTGGCTACAACGGCCGCGGCGCGTAAATCTTCAATGCGCGAATTGGTACAAGAGCCAATAAAAATCTTGTCCAATTGAATCTCTTCAATCAGCGTATTGGCGGTTAAGCCCATGTATTTTAAAGCATTTTCTATGCTGGTGCGTTTAGTTGCATCTTTCTCATTGGCTGGGTCTGGCACGCGACCGCCAATTGGCAACACTTGCTCTGGCGATGTACCCCATGTCACTTGTGGGGCAATATCTGCGCCATTTAGCGGCACAATTACATCAAATTTCGCATCTGCATCACTGCTTAGTGTGTTCCAATAAGCAGTAGCTTTATCCCAATTTTCAGTTTTTGGTGCGTATAGGCGACCTTTTAAATATTCGGCTGTTTTCGCATCTGGCGCAATAATGCCAGCGCGCGCACCCGCTTCAATTGCCATATTGCATACCGTCATGCGGCCTTCCATCGACAGCGCACGAATCACTTCACCGCCAAACTCAATAGAATAGCCCGTGCCACCTGCCGTGCCAATTTTGCCGATAATGGCTAAGGCCACGTCTTTAGCAGTGATGCCAACGCCTAGTTGCCCATCTACGCGCACCAACATATTTTTAGATTTTTTGATAATTAAGGTTTGCGTGGCTAATACATGCTCGACTTCAGACGTGCCAATGCCATGCGCCAATGCCCCGAATGCGCCATGCGTGCTGGTATGACTATCACCACACACCACCGTCATGCCAGGCAAAGTCGTGCCTTGCTCTGGTCCAATCACATGAATAATACCTTGGTTAGCGTGCTTAAATGGAAAATAAACCAGCGCGCCAGTCTCTTTAATATTGCTGTCCAAGGTTTCCACTTGCAAGCGCGAAATTGGGTCTTCAATGCCTTTTGCCCAATCTTTGGTCGGCGTATTGTGGTCAGGGTTGGCCACAATGGTGTCGCTGCGCCAAGGTTTGCGGTTAGCCAATCGCAAGCCTTCAAACGCTTGCGGGCTGGTCACTTCGTGCACCAAATGTCTGTCGATATAAATCAAGCATGTGCCGTCTGCATCTTCATGCACCACATGCGAATCCCATAATTTATCGTATAACGTTTTTGCTGCCATGGTATTTCCTTTATTTAAATCTTTAAGTATTTATGCAACTGCTTTTTGTTTTGCACCTTTAGGTTTCAAACCTTGCGAATCTTGCAACAACTTATATTCAATCGCATCGCACAGCGCACGCCACGATGCATCAATAATATCGGTCGATACACCAATCGTAGTCCAACTGCTATTTTGATCAGCCGATTCAATCAGCACGCGTACTTTGGCGGCGGTGGCTTTATCCGAATCCAACACACGCACTTTGTAATCCACCAACTTTACTTGGCTCAATGTCGGGTAAAAACGCCCCAGCGCCTTGCGAATCGCCTTATCCAGTGCGTTTACTGGACCATCACCTTCTGCAGTCACCGCTTCGGTTTGATTGTTCACGGTAATATTCACGCTGGCAAGCGCGTTATTGCTGCGATTTTCAGCGTATTCTTGTACACTGACTTTGTAATCATTGAGCGCAAAAAACGGTTTAAATCGGCCTAAAAGCTTATGTATCAACAAATCAAAAGAAGACTCAGCGCTTTCAAACTGATAACCGTCATTCTCTAATGATTTTAGATGTTCTAGTATGCGCTTGGTTTCAAGCGAATCCTTGGTTAATGTGGCATCTACCGCATTTATTTTAGCCAACAACGCACTGCGCCCTGCCACCTCACTCACCAAAATATGCCGCGTATTACCCACTAACGCTGGGTTAATGTGCTCATATGAAATCGGGTTTTTTGCTACCGCATCAATGTGCATACCGCCCTTGTGACTAAACGCATCATGCCCAACATAAGCCGCTTTATCGTTAAACATCATATTGGCGACTTCACTCACAAAACGTGCCGCAGAGGCTAAATCGGCCATGTTTTCTTTTGGAATGCAGTTTAAACCCAATTTTAATTGCAAGTTAGGGATAATCGAACACAAATTGGCATTGCCACAGCGCTCGCCAATACCGTTAATGGTGCCTTGCACTTGTGTTGCACCCGCTTTTACCGCCGCGACTGAGTTCGCCACACCCATCTCGCAATCGTTATGGCAATGAATGCCTATTTGAACGTTGACCAATTGATCGTTGAACAGTGCAACGACTTTTTGTGTAATAGCAAACACCTCATCAGGGAATGTGCCGCCATTAGTATCGCACAAGCACAACACGTCAGCACCCGCGTCAGCAGCGGCTTGCAACGTGTTTAATGCATATTCTGGATTAGCCTTGTAGCCATCAAAAAAATGTTCGGCATCAAACACCACTTCTTTGCTTTGTGCTTTTAAAAACGCAATGCTGTCGCTAATCATGGCCAAGTTTTCATGTAAGCTGGTGCGCAAAATATCGGTCACTTGGTAATCCCAACTTTTGCCGAAAATCGCCACCGCTGGCGTTTTTGCTAATAATAGCGATTGCAAATTGCCGTCAGAAGCCGCGTGGATATTGGGTTTGCGGGTTGCGCCGAATGCAATAATTTTGGCATGCTTTAATTTTAACGCACGCACGCGCTCAAAAAATACCAAATCTTTTGGGTTAGAGCCTGGATTGCCCGCCTCAATATAGCCAATACCCAGCGCGTCCAAGCGCCCGACAATTTTCAGTTTGTCTTCCACCGTAAACGACACGCCCTGCGCCTGTGCGCCGTCGCGTAAGGTGGAGTCGTAGGCTGTGATATTTTTTTGCAGCAATTTCAAGGTTAAGTTTTCTCTCAATTTTTAAATCGTCATTCCCGCGCAGTGGTTTAAGCAGGCATTTTACGCAGTAAAAGCTCGCAAAGCGGGAATCCATTTTAATATAAGGCGTTAATGGATCCCCGCTTTCGCGAGGATGACGGAGGCGTTATTTTTTCCGATTATGCAAATTAGCCGCAATACGCATTCTAAGCGCGTTTAGCTTAATAAAACCGCCCGCGTCACGCTGGTCATAAGCACCTTTATCGTCTTCAAACGTGGCGATGCTGCTGTCAAAAAGCGAATCAGTTTTGCTATCGCGCCCCGCCACAATTACGTTGCCTTTGTAGAGTTTTAGGCGCACCCAGCCATTGACACTTTTTTGCGTGTGGTCAATTAAAGTTTGCAAAGCCAAACGCTCTGGGCTCCACCAATAGCCGTTGTAAATCATGCTGGCGTAACGCGGCATTAAATCATCTTTTAAATGCGCCACTTCGCGGTCAAGAGTAATGCTTTCAATCGCACGATGCGCCTTGAGCATAATGGTGCCGCCTGGCGTTTCGTAACAACCGCGTGATTTCATGCCCACATAACGATTTTCCACCAAATCTAATCGGCCAATACCGTGTTTACCGCCAAGTTGATTCAAGTGTGCAAGTAACTCATGCGGCTTCATCGCTTCGCCATTGAGCGAAACTGGGTCGCCATTGACGTACTCAATATCCAAATATTCCGCCGCATCTGGCGCCGCTTCTGGCGATACCGTCCAACGCCACATGCTGTCTTCGGCTTCGGCCGCTGGGTCTTCAAGGTGACGGCCTTCAAAGCTAATGTGCAACAAATTGGCATCCATTGAATATGGACTGCCGCCTTGTTTATGCTTCATTTCTACAGGGATATTATTTTTCTCTGCATAAGCCATTAGTTTTTCACGGCTTAACAAATCCCACTCACGCCAAGGTGCGATGATGTGAATATTGGGGTTTAGCGCATAAGCACCCAGCTCAAAACGCACTTGGTCTTTGCCCTTGCCAGTCGCGCCGTGCGAGATGGCATCCGCGCCTGTGCCTGCCGCAATTTCAATCAAACGCTTTGCGATTAAAGGCCGTGCGATGGATGTACCAAGCAAATATTCGCCTTCGTACACCGTATTCGCGCGAAACATTGGGAACACGAAATCGCGTACAAATTCTTCGCGCAAATCATCGATGTAGATTTCTTTAACACCTGCTGATTTTGCTTTAGCACGCGCAGGCTCCAGCTCTTCACCTTGGCCTAAATCGGCAGTAAAAGTGACCACTTCGCATTGGTACTCGTCTTGCAGCCACTTCAAAATCACCGAAGTATCAAGACCGCCCGAATAGGCTAAAACGACTTTTTTAATTTTACTCATAATTATCCCAAAACCATTTTTGCCACAGATGAACACAGATGGACACAGATAAGATCTTTAAATTTAAAAACTCTCTCTATCTAAATTGACTTGAGGCAACAATCTGCGCCTAATTTACACATAAATAAATTCGCCTTTATCTGTGTTTATCCGTGTTTATCTGTGGCTAAATTAAACCTTTCCCAACAATAAATATTCCATCAGCGCTTTTTGTACATGTAGCCTATTTTCTGCTTCATCCCACACCACTGATTGCGCGCCATCAATCACATCTGCTGCAACTTCTTCGCCGCGATGGGCGGGCAGGCAGTGCATGAATAGCGCGTCTTTATTGGCGCACCGCATCATGTCGGCATCCACTTGCCAATCGGCAAAGTCACGCATACGTTCCTCATTTTCTGCTTCAAAACCCATGCTGGTCCACACGTCTGTCGTGACTAAATCTGCGCCACGCGCCGCATCCATCGGGTCGGCAAAGGTTTCAAAGTGATCATGCCCATACAAATTGGCGCGTTCTGGCTCTACTTCATAATCTGGTGGCGTAGAAACATGCACGTTAAAGTCCAGCATTTCTGCGGCTTGTAGCCAAGTATTACACACGTTGTTGCTATCGCCTATCCATGCCACGGTTTTGCCTTTAATCGGTCCGCGATGTTCAATATAAGTAAAAATATCTGCCAAAATTTGGCAAGGATGATACTCATTGGTTAAGCCATTAATGACTGGCACGCGTGAATTGGCTGCGAAGCGCTCGATAATTTCTTGCTCAAAGGTGCGAATCATCACCAAATCACTCATGCGCGAAATCACTTGCGCCGCGTCTTCTACTGGCTCACCACGACCTAGCTGCGAATCTTGCGTGTTCAAATATATTGCCGAGCCGCCTAGTTGCTGCATCCCAGCCTCAAACGATAATCTTGTACGCGTACTGGCTTTTTCAAAAATCATCACCAAAGTACGGTCTTGCAGCGGCCAATATTGTTGATAACTTTTAAACTGGCCTTTTATCCAAGAAGCGCGCGCGAAGATGTGATTCAGCTCATCGGTGGTTAAATCGTTAAACTGCAAAAAGTGTTTGATTGTTACCATGTTGCTTTTTCTAGATCTTTAACATGGTGTTTTGTATCTGCGTTAATGTCCATTGGCGCAGTTAAAAACTGCTTTATTAAAGCCGCTAAACGCATCACCAATTCTTTGGCTTCTGCCTCGTTAATCACCAATGGTGGCAATAAACGCACCACTTTTTCGGCGGTGACGTTAATGAGCAACTTATCCGACAGCGCCATTTTCACCAAATCTCCGCACGGCCTATCCAGCTCAACGCCTATCATTAATCCTGCGTTGCGAATCACTACCACGCCAGCAAGTCCATTTAATGCGGCTCGCAGGCCATTGCAAATAACATCACCCATTCTTAGGGCGTTTTCGCGCAATGCTTCTTCTTCAATTGTTTTTAGCGTAATTAAGCCAGCAGTAGCTGCCAACGGATTACCACCAAAAGTAGAGCCGTGTTTGCCTGGCGCAAACGTATCCGCCGCCACGCCCTTGGCCACGCACGCGCCAATCGGCACGCCAGAGCCTAAGCCTTTTGCCAAACTCATGACATCAGGAGTAACACCAGTATGTTGAAACGCAAACCAAGTGCCAGTGCGAGCAATGCCGCTTTGCACTTCGTCTAACATCAATAACCAGCCGTTATCGTCGCACAACTTACGCAAACCTTGCAGGTAGGCGCGCATATCGGCGGGGATATGCACACCGCCCTCGCCTTGCACAGGTTCTACCAAAATTGCCACCACATTATTTTTACGCGAGGCAATGGCTTTCACTGCTTCTAAATCGTCATACGGCACGCGAATAAAACCCGAAACTAGCGGCTCGAAACCTGCTTGCGATTTTCTATTACCTGTAGCCGAAAGCGTCGCCATGGTGCGGCCATGAAAAGCCCGTTGCATCACAATAATTTCAGGATTTTCGACACCTTTGTTATGCCCGTAAAGCCGCGCTAACTTGATGCTGGCCTCGTTCGCCTCGCAACCAGAGTTGCAAAAAAATACTTTATCCATGCCCGATATTTCGGCTAATCTATCGGCTAAAGCTTCTTGCTCGGCAATGTGATAAATATTGGAAACGTGAATGAGCTTGGCGGCTTGCTCAGAAATAGCTGCAACCAGTTTTGGGTGTGCGTGGCCAAGCCCGTTCACCGCAACTCCAGCTAACGCGTCTAAATATTGATTGCCATCGGCATCAAATAGCCAAACACCCTCACCTTTAACAAAAGTGACGGGTTGACGACCGTATGTGTTCATTAAATGCGACATATTGATAAACTCAAAAAATAAAAACGGCGGCTAGGCCGCCGTTTAAGCCTTAAAACTGACTACAATCCAATAGCAGCGCGGTGACTCAAGCCATTTGCCATAAAAAACAACATAGGGATTGAGAGCATCATATTGGTACGCGATGCCAACATCGCAATACGGCGCGCTTTAGCTTTCACTTCATCCGTCGCTGGCACCATACCTAAAATCTTTTTCTGATTTGGCCAAATAAAATGCCAAACATTGAACAACATAATCGTGCCTAACCAGGCGCCAATGCCGATACCTTCATAGCCATTACGCAACATAAAGGCATCCATAAAGCCAGCACCCAATAGCGCTGCGCCTGTTAGCCAAGTTGCTACCGCTGCCCAGCGAAACCACAATAGCGCACGCGGTGCTACGTGTTTGGTAATGCCCGCCGCAGTGCCATCTGCGCCTGCATCTTTAAGCGCGGCCATTTGCACCAAATTAAAATAGTACAGCAAGCCAATCCAGGTGATGCCTGTAAGCAGATGAATCCAGCGCGCTAAACCTGACATTAATTCCATTTTAAACTCCTGCAACTAAAAAATTTTTCAAAAAGAACACCAATACTACGGTGAGTATTAGCCCAGAAATGATCGTGCCTGCTACTGATTCTAATGGATTTTTCATCACAATTACCCCTTAATAAAACTTATCGATTTAATTAGCTGTGAGATTAGCGTAAAAGCCTCAATTTGGCAAGGTTTAGCGTGCATATCCCACACCTAATTGTGATTGTTTAAGCCGCAAATTAGCTTGGCTTGTAAAAATGGTTGAATGCGCGCCAGCGTATCGGGGTGTGTAGATAACATTTCTGGCACGCCGCTTGCGTGCTTTTCTGTACGTTGTTGAGCTTGCGTTTTTTTGGCCGATTTATCTTTTGTGGCTTTGCCTTTTGTAGGTTCGTCTTTTGTGGTTTTATCATCCCCAAGCGTCTGACTCTGCAAACGCTGCAAAATATCCGCAAACGCTTTTGGCGGAATACAAGCTTTTTGCATGGCGTTTAGCGCGAAAATATCGGCTTCAATTTCATGCTCGCGCGAATAGCGCATTTGCATTAGCGCCGCTGGCAGGCCAGAAGCCACCGAACTGACATCGCCCGTAACCGCAGCCAAAATTAAGCCTGACAGCACGCCTTGTAAGCTTTGCCTAAAGGCGTGACGCTGTTTTACATGGCCTAGCTCGTGCGCTAAAACGGCGATAATTTCGGTATCGTTTTTAGCTAAAGTGACCATTTCGTCTGTGACCACCATAATGCCGCCTGGTAACGCAAATGCGTTTGCGCCTATCATGCCGCCCGCTCTAAATTCTAGGCGATATTGCGGGCAATCTTTTAATGTGGTGCATAGATTTTTTAGCGCACCCGCAATGCTAGCCTTGCGGGCAGGCGCAGTTTTGCTGGTTGAAAAGTACAGCTTATCTACGCCGTCTAGCGCTTGTTCGCCAAGTTTAGCTTCCATGGAGGGCGGCGTAGCTTTTGCCACATATTCAGCAAGTTTAGGCACGCCAAATTGTAAAAACAACCAGCCCGCAAACACAGTGGCGAACAGCGATACCAACACCCAGCCAAGATGATTTTCTAAATAATACAAACCACGCCAAAACGTGCTGATTTTAGATGGCATCGCGGCTTCGAGCGCACTTATGTTCAACGCTTCTAGCCTGCCGCCGCTAGGCAAATCAATCAGCCGCTTGGCTGAACCTAATTTAGGTTGCACCTGCAAATCGGTTAAATTAAAGGTGAGTGTCTTGCCATTTACACCAAAAGAGATGTTTTTGCTATACTCTGCAACCCGCACCGTGACTTGCTGGTGGCGTGCACTGATACCATCGAAATAATCCGCTTGAAATGTCATTAGTGACTATTAACCAAATGACAAATCGACATCAAACATTTCAGCAATTTCTTCACCCGTGGCTTTTACCTCGGCTTTTTTATCCCCAACAAATTGATCGAAATCGACATCGCCAACAATTTGTAGTTTGGATGCGCGATAACGCGCCATGCGAATTTGCGCCCACGGCGTTGCTAGGCCGAACGTCAGCATAATCGCAATGATGTTACTGAAATATAGCCAAATAAAATCGCGTGCGCGCAAATTGCTGCTAAATGACAGTTTATCTAGCGTGGTATTGTTCCAAATTAAATTGCCTATACGCGCTTGTATATAGCCTACAAAACCAAAAATAAATAAGATGTAAACCAAAAATCCAAGCACCATCCCTATCAGCATGGCAGGGTTTTTCATCATATTCAGCATTTTAGCATCTTGCTCTCGCTGATTTTCTTGCATGATGTCTTCTGGTGTTTTCTCTGATGGTGCAGCCTCTTCTTCTAGCAGCTCTATTTGCTCTGCGGCAAGCTCAGCGGGCAATGCTTCTTGCATTTGCTGCGCGACCATTTCTTCTTCGATGATTTTCAACTCCTCCGCAGAAACGGGTGGCTGTTCTTCTACATTTACGGGGTAATTCACTGTAGCATCCTCTGGCGGCGCGGCTTCTAGTGGATTTTCTTCTACAAACACGCGCTCAACTTTTTGCAGCTGATTAGCGGCTAGTATCACTTTAAGTGCTGGATACACCGTTGCAAAAGCGGCAACGCCTGCTGGCAGTGTTAATTGAGCTTGCGGAGCAACTTTGGCTTTGTACAAATAACCTTGGTAAGCAGGAATTGCAATGGCAGCGATAATGCCAATAATGGCAATAAAAACCGGCAGAATCATGATTATAAAGTAAACTTTATAATATTTTTTCACTACAGGTTGCATGTCGAATTGGCTTAATCCAAAGCGATGGTTATTCATAAAAAACTGGCTTTTTTGATGTGCAACGTAAGGCATAATTAAGCCCAGAGTAGGCAAAATCAGCATTGGCAGGCCAATAAAAACTATTATTGCCTGTCTGATAGTGCCAATAAAATCAAAGCGTAAACCGCGATGGCTGGTATTGCGTGCGTTAAAAATCGAGCCGCGCACGACCAACCAAGGCAATGCGATAAAAAATAGTAGCAAAAATACGGCAGGCAAAAAAGGATGGATGCTCGCGCTCATGCCATAAGCTATAAAAAAAGCCACCGCAATTAAACGGCCTTTTAAAATTGAAATAGGTTTGGCGTGATAATCAAAACCGACATTATCAATTAACGTATTGTTATAAAAGTATTTTTTTCGGCGCACTTTGGCCCAAGCAGAATAAATGCCGAGGGTAATAAGGCTTAGCAGTAGATTAACAATCCAAATGCCAAAATATTCAGAAGCTTTACCCTGAAAAATAACGGGCGTGGTTTTATAATTTAAAACTGCTTGATTAGTGGTTTCCATATTGTTTTCATCCTTTTTTTAGTTATTAAGTGCTTATTAAAGTGTACCTGATTTGCGCGTTTTGGTATATTTGAGGCTTTGCTTCAGCCCCTTTAACATACCCATGAAACTACCCAATCTTAAAAGCTTATGGATGCTAGTAGCCGCACTGGGCTTTGCCATTATGGGCACGTTGGTGAAAATTGGTGCGGCTAAATTTAGCAGTGCAGAGCTGGTGTTTTATCGCTCGGCATTTGGTTTGCTGGTTATTTACGGATATATTTTTGCTAAAAAATTACCGCTAAAAACGCCAGTTATCGCCAAGCAAATGTCGCGCGCTGTTGTCGGTTTTATCTCACTTGTGTTGTTTTTTTACGCCATCGCAAATTTACCTTTAGCAACGGCGGTTACGCTTAATTACACCTCGCCATTGTTTTTAGCGCTTTTTATGCCGTTTTTGTTGCGTCACGAACATAAAATAAGCGTGTCTAAAAAGGGCTTATATATTGCCGTGGTGCTTGGTTTTATCGGCGTGTTAATGCTGTTAAAACCCACATTAAATAGTGATGATGCCCTAGCAGGCGCACTGGGATTGGCTTCTGGCATAGGTGCTGCGCTAGCATATGTGCACGTAAAACAGTTGGGCAATGTGAATGAACCCGATTGGCGCACGGTGTTTTACTTTACGTTAATTTCTACCATTGGCGCGGGCGCATGGATGGGATTTTCATGGTTGTTTAGGCATGATTTCACACCCGTTAATTTGAGCGATTTAGCCTTGCTGGTTGGATTGGGCGTATCTTCCACCATTGCCCAGCTTGCCTTAACGCGCGCTTACCGCACTGGCAACACGCTCACCGTGGCAAGTTTGGCTTATGTTACGGTGGTGCTTGCGAGCTTATTCGGCATTGTGCTTTGGCAAGAGCAGCTGTCAATTTCTGAATGGCTAGCAATCGGCTTAATCATTTTAAGCGGTATTATTAGCGTAAAAGCAACACACGCTACCACGCAAACCACAAAATAATGTGGTTATGCACGTTCAAAACCACAAATTACTAGATATTTTTATAAAAGCATTAGACATTTCAATGACTTAGCAGTAATGTTGAGTTTTTGTATTACAAACGCTAGGTTCAATTTTAATGGCTATATTGGTTATAATTTTTAGACATATTGCGTTATTGGCGGCTTTTTGTCTGCTTAGTAGTTGCTTGGGCGGCACAATAGCCCAGCAAATTGTGCGCTCTATTGCCACCAGCGTGGCAGATAAAGCCATGGCTAGAGCGATGGATGTGGACGAAAATGAAGATTACACCGAAGCACAATACTTAGCCGCTGCAAATTTAAGTGCTGAAAACAACGCCATACAAAAAAGCGCATTACAAAAAAGTGCATTACAAGGCGCGACCTCACAAAATGTTGACTTAAAAAATAACTTTAAACACATTTCAACGCTACAAGACACCCCACCAGACCCTTATAAAGTTGCGTTTGTAAATGCTGCTTTTGAAGAAGTTAGCCCCATTACAGAGTTATTGCCACAGCAGCTTGCCGAAGTAGAAGCACCGCTACAAGTGGCTCAAGGTAACCAATTGGTGCGGGTTGAACTTTTTAATTTGCTGGTTGGCGAAGAAAAAAATGCCGTGTATGAAAACGCACGCATGATGGGTGCGACCAGCTTACCGCAAAAACGAGAATGGCAAAGTTGGGGTGTTGGTACTGGGGCGATTCAGGGAGCAGTACCGAAGGATAAGAAATTAATTACTTTTTTAATTCCACCAGAATTTGGCAAACTACCCAGCGGAACGGTGGCGGTGGTAGAGCTGGTAAGCCCTGGCGAGCTTAATGTGGCACGCTATAAAGTGCATTAGCCTGTAGGAGCGACGTCCTCGTCGCGATAAGGCGCGTTACAACTGGTAACTTTACAATATTAGGCAGAAATCTTCACAACAAATACACCTTAGCTGACAAGTGCTTCGCGGCGAGGACGCCGCTCCTACAAAATCAAGGCTCTAGCAAGCCGCTGCGCATGGCAATTAAGGCAATTTCAGCCGAGTTATTGGCGTTTAATTTCTGTTTAATGTTATACAAATGCGTGCCCACGGTGCGCGGGCTTAAAAACAGGCTTTCTGCAATCTCATTGGTGGTTTTGCCTTTGGCGAGTGACATAAAAACCTCAAACTCACGCTCGCTTAGCACGTCCACTGGGCTTTGCGTGCCCGATAATTGTTGTATGGCCATTTGTTGCGCCACACCCGCCTCGATATATTTTTTGCCGCTAGCTACTTGGCGAATGGCTTTGATTAATTCCTCGGCAGCGCTGCGTTTAGTTAAATAGCCCATCGCCCCAGCATTCAACACCCGCTTGGGGTGTACCGAATCTTCGTGCGCGCTTAGCACCAAAATACGCGCGCTGCTATCTTTGGCTAAAATACGCTCAATCGCCTCCAGCCCGCCCATGCCTGGCATGGTAATATCCATCACCACCACATTGGGCTTGTGTTCCATATAGGCTTTAATAGCCATTTCGCCATTTTCCGCTTCGGCAATCACCTTAATATCCAAAGCCGTTTCCAGCAGCATTTTAAAGCCCATGCGCACTACGGCGTGGTCGTCAACTAGCATCACATTAATTTGGCTCATTACTTATTTGCTCTCAGTTTCTATGGCTTGCGGAATGTTAATATAAATCGTTGTACCTTGGTTGTATGGCATGGTGTTAAGTTTAGTGTTTGGCTCGGCTTTTAACTCTGAATCTACATTAAAACTGCCTTTAAAGCTTTGCACCCGCTCGCGCATGCCCAGCAAACCAAAATGGTTAGATTGATCCACATCATGAATATTCATGCCTTTGCCATCATCTTTAATAGTCAGCTCTAGCGCCCCCATTTTAGTGGTGCTTAAGCTAATTTGAATATTTTTTGCCTCGGCATGTTTAATGGCATTATTCATGGCCTCTTGCACAATGCGGTAAATATTAATGTTTAAGCTCTCACCTAAAGACGCTAAATTGCCCGATAAATTCAAACTGATTTTTAAGTTTGGGTGTTGATTTTGCAAGCTATTCACGGTGTCTTTTAGCGTTTCGGCCAAGCCTAAATTATCTAGAGAGCCAGGCCTAAGCTGTCGAATAATATTGTGCATACCATCATAAATATGGTTAGCTGCCGCAACTATAGTTTGCGCGTAGCTCGAAATATCGGGTGCATTAGCCTCAGTTTTATTGGCAATGGTCACCGCAAAAGTTTTAATCGCCGTCACATATTGGCCAAGCTCGTCGTGCAGCTCGCGCGCTAAGCTCCTGCGCTCATCTTCAATATGGCTTTGTATTAGCGCCGTTAATTGGCGGTTTTCTTCTAACTCGCGCTCTGCTGTTAGCGATTCTGCCATGCGATTTAAACTGTGCCCAATCACATCAAATTCTGGTAAATCAAAGCTGGGCAAACGTGTCGTTAAATCGCCATGCTCCATCTTGTTTATGGCTTTTAACATGGGCTGCAAGGGCTGTAACCAATGGCCTAGCATCCAATACACCGCAAAATTAAGTAGCACAAAAAAACCAATGCCCACCCATAACAAAATTTTTAATTTACGCCACGCCTCACGAATCGCCCCTGCTGGGTTAGGCTCTATCTCAAGTTTGCCAAAGCTAATGTTGCGTGTCACCGATTTTTCGTGTGGGTTTAGCATATTGTAAAACCACTGTGGCGGGTTTTCGTTACTGCGATATTTTGATGGCGGCGACTTAAAAATCTGTGCGCCACTTAAGCTATAAAGCCTAATTTCGTTGCCGCGCACATGGCCTAAATGCTGCAAAAATCGCTGCATCACATCATGTGTATAACCCCACTCTGGGTTTTGCACTGAGCTCACAATCACCGTATCAAGCAACTGCACAGTGACTCGCGTTGCCGCTTCTACGCCCTCTTGAATAGACGATTTGGTGCCGCTAAATACCACCAACCCCACCGCCGTCATAAACAGCAGTAGTAAAGCGGTAATCAGTAAATTTAGGCGAAGGCGAAGGCTCATTTAACCGATTATAGCGAATTAATAGTTAAGATGATCTACATAAAACCATGAAACTAAAGAACATCTAATGGGCTGCTCACCCCGCGCCCACCATTATTCAACACATGCGTATAAATCATCGTAGTTGCCACGTCACTATGCCCCAGCAGCTCTTGCACGGTGCGAATATCATAACCGCCTTCAAGCAAATGCGTGGCAAAACTGTGGCGCAGCGTGTGCGGCGTGGCGTGCTTGGTAATGGCTGAATCCACCACCGCTTGGCGCATCGCGCGCTGTACAGCTTGATCTTGCAAGTGATGACGTCGCATTACGCCATCCTCACTTCGTGCCCCCTCTCCCCTTGCGGGAGAGGGCTGGGGAGAGGGGTAAGCTAACTTAGCACGCGGGTCAACCGATAAATTACCACTAGGAAACACATACTGCCAAATCCAATCGCGCGCCGCATAAGGAAACTTTAAACCCAGCGCCTGCGGCATATAAACCGCACCCAAGCCACCATTCAAATCATTTTGATGCAACTGTTTAACCCGCTCTAAATGCGTTTTTAGCGGCGCAATTAAAGTGAGCGGCAACATCGTCACGCGGTCTTTAAAGCCCTTAGCATCGCGAATTAAAATCTCTTTACGCTCAAAATCAATATCTTTCACGCGCAGCCGCAACACCTCTAAAATACGCATTCCCGTGCCATACAACAAACTCGCCACCAACCAATGCGTGCCTGTCAATCGGCCAAGCACCGCCTGCACCTCGGTTTTGGTCAGCACCACAGGTAAGCGTTTCGGCGTTTTTGCCTGCTCCACATTATCCAGCCAAGGCAGCGCCACGCCCAACACCTCTTTATACAAAAACAACAGCGCACTTTTGGCCTGATTTTGCGTACTGGCCGAAACGTGACGCTGCACCGCCAAATACGTTAAAAACACCTCCACCTCCACCGCACCCATTTCACTAGGGTGGCGCTTGTCAAAATGCAAAATAAAACGTTTAATCCAATCTAAATAAGCTTGCTCTGTGCGAATGCTGTAATGTTTAACGCGAATTTTGCCGCGCACTTGCTCTAAAAGTTTAGGTGATTCTGCACTTACAATAATGTTTGATGTGGCAAGAATATTTGATGTAAAATTTTGTGGCGAGTTTCGTAGTGAATTTTGCATATTTTAAGCCGTATAGAAATGTTAAATTTAGGCAATACTAAATGTAGTTAATGGTATGATTTTATTATATACTTTATTTTTAAAAACAAAATGGCTTTCATATTCAATGCTTTTAAAAGCATTGAATAGGATGCCTACTTTACGTTAGGGTTTAAGTGCAAACTGAGTTAACTGAAGCATATAAACTAATTTACGACTTCAAGCTTGGCGTCGCTATCTTGAAAGAGCAAGAACCTCTCATTTACTTACTTAGCAAAGACCTCGGAATATCTAATGATGGTTTAAGTAACGAAGAGTTAGTCCAGCTTGTCGCCGATGCTGACTCGCTGTGGAATAAAAAAACCCAAACAACTATCGACCAATTCTATACCCATCAAAAAAATGGAAATATTGAACAAGCCGAGAACTTGCGCTTGCAGTTTGTTCAAAATTGCCCATCAATATGGTATTGCGGTATAGTTAGTTCATTATGAAACAATTCAACCCTAACCCATCCATCAAGCGGGACGCGCTAAAGCGCGCCCCTTATGTCAAACGTTAGGGTTCATTTGATCAAATTTTTAGCGCCTTTCTTAGCATTTACGCCAATCATACTTGCTGCTTTCGCCAGTATTGTTTTCGGCAAAGCAGTTTCGCGACGTGCACTTTTATTTGTATCATCCACTTTTACCATGCTTGGGCTTCAAGCTATTATTGCACCATCAGTTATTTTTGCTTTTATGTCCACAAACTTTTCTCAAGCTATTACCCAGCAAGCTTTTAGTCATGGCCTCTGGGTTTCAGCTTTGTTACAAACTTTTGTGGGTTTGCCTTTTTTATGGTGGCTAGCTAGTGGTTTACGTAAACCCTAACCCATCATTCAAGCGGGACTGGCTAAAGCCAGCCCCTTAATTCAAACGTTAGAGTTCATAGTGAAAAAGAACATCAAATTAACCTTAGCAATTATTTTAAGCATAATCTGCACATTTTTAGTTACAGCATATTTCGGAACAAAAAATACAAGAGCTGCTTTTGTCTCCGCATCGATAGACACAGAAGCATTTAACGAACTTCACAGAGTGAGGTCTTTAGATAATTTGGAACAACTATTAATCAAAGGATGTAATAAAGAAGCTTTAGAATATGTGCGAATGGAGCAATCATTAGGACTACTCCATCTTCAAGACAATTTAAACTATGGAGCTAAGTTAGAAAAGCCCCTTGAAGTCGAACACTCAGCAATTCTAGAAAGAGCAAAATCAATTACCAACAAAGGTAAATACATTATTCCATCATGCAATTAACCTCTAACCCATCATTCAAGCGGGACTGGCTAAAGCCAGCCCCTTAATTCAAACGTTAGGCGGCTCTAGCTGATGTTTTGTCACAAACAACGTAAGTATTTATCATCAAGGTTACGCCTTGCTCACCAAGAGGCTTCGAGAACTCTTTCTGCCAGCACTCAAGAGCAAAATTTTCAAGCCCATTTTCTGACATTACCATTAAGCATCCTGTTTCTGTAATTTCAGCTTTCATTTTTTGTTTCCTTTTAAGTTATTCAGGCTTGGCAACATGCCTAACCTTTCATTCAAGCGGGACTGGCTAAAGCCAGCCCCTTAATTCAGTACCGTTAGCCATTCAATCACTCAATTATAGAAAGTCTTAATTTATGAAAAAAACAATATTAGTAATCATAATTTCCACAACCTTATCTGGGTATGTAAGTGCAGCGGAAAAAAGGTTACCCGATGGTAATTACCAACTAAAGGGAATTGATAAAGACGGTATAGAAACTACCAACATAATGAATATTGACGTTCCATTTAACGACCCAGCATTACCAATTGGCCTAGCGTGTTTAAAGCTAGAAACAACAATGGTTGTTGTTGAGCAGCTGGGTGAATTTGTAACTGCAGCTGAGTGTAAGCGGTAATGACTAACCCATCCATCAAGCGGGACTGCGCTTACAGCGCAGCCCCTTATGTCAAACGTTAGTATTCTTAACAAACAGGCATCTAAAAATGTTATGATTTAACTATGGCTCCTACCGTTTTTCGTGATGGCTCTTTTCGTTTCTTTTTCTTTTCGCGTGAAGAGCCTCGCATTCATATACACGTATCTCACACTGATGGTGAGGCAAAATATTGGATTGAGCCAAAAATTGAGCTTGCTATGAATCAAGGGCTTTCACAAAAGCAACTTAATGAAGCATTATCATTGGTTGAGCGGCATCATAAGGAGATATTACATGCTTGGCGTACCCACTTCGGAAATTGAGGTTTCTTTAGCCTCAAACAAAGGCTTCTGGTTGTTGTTAGACGCAGAGGAATTATTTGTTCCTTTCTCTGAGTTTCCATGGTTTCAACGAGCCTCTATTGAAGCAGTCACAACTATTGAAAAACCTTCATCTAATCATCTTTATTGGCCTTTGCTTGATATTGATTTGTCAGTAGAGTCTATACGCAACCCTAGTGCATTCCCATTGCTCTCCAAAGCCTAACCCATCATTCAAGCGGGACTGGCTAAAGCCAGCCCCTTAATTCAAACGTTAGCTTTTTTCACCTGCTGGGCGTAAAATTAGCGCATGAAATTTGAATGGGATGACAAGAAAGCTGTAAGCAATCTCAAAAAACATCACATGTCTTTTGAGGAAGGTGCTTCTATATTTGGCGATGCTTTAGCTTTCACCTTTCGCGACCCTGACCACTCCGTTGGAGAGATTCGCTATTTAACTCTTGGTATTCATATAACTGTACTTTGCTGGTGTTGTGTCACACTTACCGTAACGATTTAGTCCGTATTATTAGTGTTCGCCGCGCTACAGGCGGTGAAAGGAAAATATATGAAGAATAGTGATGATTTACGCCCAGAATACAGCCGAGAAGACCTTGGTAGAGGTGTGCGAGGTAAGTTTTTGAACTCGTACAACAAAGGTACTAACTTGGTGTTACTTAACCCTGAAATTGCCAAGGCATTTTCAAGCTCAGCGGCAGTAAATGAGGCACTTAATAGCTTGTTGCAATTTACTAAGCAAACTGCAAAGCTAACCCATCCTTCAAGTGGGACGCGCTAAGTCCACAGGGGTCTTCCCCACAAAATATATGCGCTAAAGCGCATATATTTTGAGTGAAAGCGTACCCTTAATGTCAAACGTTGGCATATAAAAAGGAAATCTATGAAGTTACATAAAGCACTACTAGTTTGTTCGTTTTTATTTAGCTTATCAGTCTCTGGCTTTGCTTTTGCTTTGGATTGTAAAAACCCTCAAACACAAATCGATATGAACCAATGCGCATCTGCCGACCTAGACCGCGAAACAAAGAAAATAAACAAAACTTACAACAATTTCAGGGCAAAGTTAAATCCAACACAAAAACAACAATTCAAAGAGGTGCAGTTGGCTTGGATTAAATTCAAAGATTTAGCGTGTCAATTTGAAGCCTCTGGTGTTGAAGGTGGGTCAGCTCATTCAATGGTTCTGGCTGGTTGCCTTACTGAAAAGACACGCCAACGTAACAAAGAACTGGAAGCTTTAGCTAACTGCCAAGAGGGCGATTTAAGTTGCCCCACAAGGTAATCAACCCATCCATCAAGCGAGACACGCTAAGATCGCAGAGGTCTTCCCCACAGAATATATGTGCTGATGCACATTATTCTGAGTGAAAGCGCGCTCCACAACTTTGGCGTTAAATCTTGTTAAAACAGTTTATGCTAATACCGCATGGTTATTGGCTTGCGGAGTATATTTAAAACACTTTACCACCAGCTAATCAGCAATTTTAATACTTTTAAGTTCCGCTGGCACGGGCGGATAACTTAGCTTTAAGCCCTTAAGCGCGTTTAACAATAATTTAGAAATAATCAAATTGCGGTTGATTTTAGAGTCTGCTGGCACCACGTACCAAGGCGCGTTTTCTGTGCTGGTGGCGTTTATGGCGTTCTCATAAGCCACCATGTATTTGCTCCACACATCGCGTTCTTTTAAATCGTTTGGGTTAAATTTCCAGGTTTTGGTCGGGTCGTCTAAGCGTTCTTGCAGGCGTAATTTTTGCTCGGCTTTTGAGATGTGTAAAAAGCATTTGATAATAACGGTGCCAGTTTCGGTTAGCATGCGCTCAAACTCGTTAATCTGCGCGTAGCGGCGTTTACACTCGGCTTCGTCTATCCAATCGTGTACTTTCACTATCAGCACATCTTCGTAATGGCTGCGGTTAAAAACAACTATTTCGCCTTTTTGCGGCACTTCTTTATGTACGCGCCACAAATAATCACGTGCCAATTCGTCCTCGGTTGGCCCTCTAAAATTGGCTAACCTAATGCCTAGTGGATCGCACTCACTAAACACATGGCGCACTGTGCCATCTTTGCCGCTGGCATCCATGCCTTGCAAAATAAGCAAAATTTTGTGCTTGTGTTGTGCGTATAAAATATCTTGCAGTGCGTTAATTTCAGTTGCCAGTTTTTCTAGCGCTACTGCATCTTGCGCCTTATCCCCCGAGCGCTCAGATTTATCTTCTGGTTGAATGCTTTTAAGCGAAAATTTGCTTTTTGGTTTTACGCGATATTGATCTAAATTGGGCATGATTTATCCTTTGGTCGAGTAACACTAATTTAACACATTAATTCTAATTCAATTTTAAGCGTTTTAGCTTTAAACTAGCAAAATGAAAACATCATTTATATTATCAGCCAGTCTTGCCATCCATGCTGCCATTGTGGCGAATGAATCACACATTGAGTCACTTGACCGCGCCATTGGCGATGGTGACCATTACATTAACATGAAGCGTGGTACTGAGGTGATTGCAAGCATGTATAACGAACTTTTTCCGCTGCCGCCAGATGAGGCATTACTAAAAATTGGCAATAAGCTGTTAAGCACTGTCGGCGGGGCTTCTGGAGTGTTATTCGCTAGCTTTTTTATGGGTATGGCTAAATATAATAAAGACCATCATCCCAAAATTAGCGACAATAATGTTAACTTAGAGGCCGCTGCCACATTTGCTTATGGCGTGCAAACTATGATGATGCGCGGCAAATCGAATGTGGGCGAAAAAACCATGTTAGATGTGTTAGTGCCTGTATCTACCACCTTTACCATCGCCGCCGCACAAGGAAAAAGCATTGACGAAATTTGCAAAGAAGTTAAAAATGCTGCTGATAACGGCTTGGAATATACGCGCGATTTAGTGGCCAGCAAAGGCCGTGCTGCTGGGCTAGGTGAGCGCGCCATTGGACATTTAGACCCAGGTGCAAAAAGCTGTCAAGTAATGGTGCATGCTGTGTGTGATTTGTTGTTAAAAGGATAGGTCAATTAATGAGCAATTACTTTAGCGGATTGCGTGCAAAAATGCTGTTGGCATTAGCGCTAGGCTTGGTATTGCTATTTGGCTCGATATTTTTTGTAGCCCGTACTGTTCTACTAGAGGGCTATGCCAAGCTAGAAAAAGATAAAACACTGATTCAAATAAACAGTGCAAGCAGTTTACTTAACGAACAATATGAACAACTTAGTGTTTCTGTTAAAGATAACGCACATTGGGATGATCTCTATGAATACACACACAGCCGAAACCCCGCGTTTATCAAATCTAGCTTTAGTGATGCAACTTTTTCTAACGTTAAAGTAAATGCTATTTTTATCGTCAGCGCTGAAGGAAAAGTCATCTTTCAAAGAGGCCTTGACTATATAAAGGAAAAGGCTTGGCATATTCCTGATGTACTTGCGCAAGCAGTAAGAAAAGGCGGCATACTCATTGACCCCACTAAATCCAATCAGTCTGGCTTGTTTTGGACGCCTGATGGTATCTGCATCGTTTCTGCATTCGACATACTAGACAGCAATGAAAAAGGCCCACGTCGCGGCACGCTAATTATGGTGCGGCTTCTAGATCAAGGGTTGATCCAGCATATTGAAACCATACTGAGTGCTAAGCTCTCTGTTGTGGACATGCGCAAAGATGAAATTGCTACCATTTCAAGCAGTTTAGACAAACAGCGAACAGCTGTGATTCCATTAGATGACCGCCAAGTTGCGGGCTTTGCTTTAATCGATGCTATTGGCGACGATGTTCAACTGGTGCTAAGCACGGTGAGTGATCGCAAAATTTTTGAACAAGGCAAATCTAGCCTTAAGTTTTTATATTGGGCTGCAGTATTGGCGGCCTTACTGCTAGCGGCCTTCAGCTGGTTGCTTAATAAACTGGTGATAACGCGGCTAGCCTATTTAAGCGACAGCGTGCAACGTATTGGCAAATCGGCTGACACCTCTAACCGCGTAAAAGTCTTTAGCAGCAACGATGAAATGGCAAGCTTAGCGCATGGTATTAATGGCATGTTGCAACGACTTGACGAAACGCAGCTTGCACTGCAATTTGAAAAAGAACGCGCTCAAGTGACGCTGACCAGTATTGCCGATGCGGTAATTACCAGCAACATCAACGGCTTAGTGCTGTACATGAATACCGCCGCAGAACGGCTAACGGCTGTTGATTCAGCTTACGCCAGCGGGAAATCCTTGCAGTCTTTGTTTCATTTGATGGCGGAAGATAAAACCACTGTGGTAGATAGTGCCTGGCTGACAGACTCATCTAGCCGCTTGATTGAAGCGATACTTACGCGCAGCGATGGACAAGAGTTTGTTATAAGTAAGTCAGCATCATCATTGTATGATTCTAGCGGTCTGCTGTTTGGCACAGTAACCGTATTGCACGACGTGACTACACTGCGCGCGATGTCTAGCCAACTTTCTTATCAAGCGCGCTTTGATGAGCTGACTGGCCTGATTAACCGCTATGAGTTTGACCGCAAAGCGCAAGCCGCCATCACCGAAGCGGCTTCAGGCGGACACGTGCATAGCTTGGCTTATCTTGATTTAGATCAATTTAAAATAGTGAATGATACTTGCGGCCACACGGCGGGTGATGTACTACTTAAGGAGCTGGCTACAAATATAAAAGCTAAATTGCGCAGCTCTGATACGCTCGCGCGCTTAGGTGGTGATGAGTTTGCATTATTGCTAATGGGTTGTAGCTTAGATAAAGCGCAGGAAGTCGTTAACGGTTTGCTACAAACAGTGCAAGATTATCGCTTTACCTATGATAATAAAGTGTTTAAGGTGGGCGCGAGTATTGGCTTAATCGAAATTTCACCAAACCACAATTACACGTTAAGCGATTTAATTAGCAGGGTAGATTCTGCTTGCTATGCGGCCAAGGGTGATGGCGGCAACCGCATTCATGTTTATCGGTCAGATGACATGCAACTTAAAAATCATAACAACCAGCTGCAATGGGTGTCGCGCATTCACGCGGCGCTTGAGCAAAATCAATTTGTGCTCTACATGCAACCACTTAAAAGCCTACAAGCAAATGTTGAAGAACATTGCGAACTGTTGATTCGTATGCGCAGCGAAGAGGGCATCCTGTATCCGCCTGGCAGCTTTTTACCCGCTGCCGAGCGCTATCGTCTGATGCCGCTAATTGATCGCTGGGTGGTGGCCGAGGCGCTGGCGGCTATTGCGCGCAAAGGCGACCATTTCAATACGGTGTGTGCGATTAATTTATCTGGCCAAAGTCTGTCGCAAGATGATTTTTTAGATTACGTCATCACGCAAATCAAACAACACAGGGTTGATACCAAACGACTTTGCTTTGAAATTACCGAGACCGCGGTAATTACTAACCTAGATAAGGCGCGCCAATTCATGCAAGCTTTGCGTAAAATTGGCTGTCGCTTCTCACTAGATGATTTTGGTAGTGGCTTGTCCTCCTTTGCCTACTTAAAAAACTTTGAAGTCGATTTTCTTAAAATTGATGGCATGTTTGTTAAAGGTATTGTTAATAACAAAATTGATCGAGCCATGGTCGATTCAATTAATAATGTAGGCCATGTCATGGGCTTACA
>JANMOP010000014.1:0-68912 GCA_031369365.1 Methylotenera sp. | reverse complement strand
AGTGCCATGACGTATTTTCAATTTTTTTACTTAAAACTAGTGGATTTGTTTGTAACAATGTGTAAATGCACCTTAATTTTAAGTGCAATATACGTTATTATACCTTGATTTTAAAGCACGGCTTTTAGTTGCAGAATGAGTTGCAAATAAAGTCGTATAAATGTTTGCGCAAAGCACAGGATAAAACAATATGTTCGGTTTCATCAGTAGTTACTTTTCAAATGATTTAGCCATCGATTTAGGCACTGCAAACACGCTGATTTATGCACGTGGCAGAGGCATTGTACTAGACGAACCTTCTGTAGTTGCCATTCGCACCGAAGGCGGCCCTAATGGCAAAAAGGTATTACTCGCGGTGGGCACCGATGCCAAAGGTATGTTAGGCCGCTCGCCTGCTAATATTCAAGCCATTCGCCCGATGAAAGATGGCGTAATCGCCGATTTCACCGTCACCGAGCAAATGCTCAAGTATTTTATCCGTAAGGTACACGATGCACGCTGGTTTTCACCCAGCCCGCGCATCATTATTTGTGTGCCTGTTGGCTCTACCCAAGTAGAACGCCGCGCCATTAAAGAATCGGCCGAGCGCGCTGGTGCCAAGCAAGTGTTTTTAATTGAAGAGCCAATGGCCGCCGCTATTGGCGCGAATATGCCCGTCGCAGAAGCTACTGGTTCAATGGTGGTAGATATTGGCGGTGGTACCACTGAAGTGGGCATCATCTCGCTGGGCGGCATTGTTTACGCCAAATCTGAGCGCGTTGGTGGCGATAAATTTGACCAAGCCATTATCGATTACATACGTCGCAACTATGGTATGCAAATTTCTGAACCGACTGCAGAAGCCATTAAAAAGAAAATTGGCTCAGCTTTTCCAGGTTCTGAAGTGTTAGAAATGGAAGTGACAGGCCGTAACTTGGCTGAAGGCTTGCCGCGTAAATTTACTATCTCCAGTAATGAAATTTTAGAAGCACTCACTGAGCCGCTAAATTCGATTGTAGGCGCAGTGAAATCTGCGCTCGAGCAAACTCCACCCGAATTAGGTGCTGATATTGCTGAAAAAGGCATGGTGCTTACTGGCGGCGGTGCTTTATTACGTGATTTAGATCGATTATTAGTAGAAGAAACTGGCTTGCCTGTTATCGTGGCGGAAGATCCTCTTACCTGCGTTGCGCGCGGTTGTGGTCGTGCATTAGAAGATATGGATAAGCTAGGTAACGTATTTGCTAATGAGTAAGCACGCGCTATTATTATCATCTGCTAGCCAATTCAATCTATCGTGTTGGCATGCTTAAAGGTGTTCATCAAAAGCTAGAAACCCAAGAAACCCCTGCTTTTTTCGTCCGTGGCGCTAAGCCATTTTCTCGCATGGTGTTTTATTGTGCACTCTCTATTGTTTTTATGGCAGTAGATGCGCGCTTAAATTATCTATCGCAAGTGCGACAAGCCTTTATTGCTGCGCTGCACCCGTTTGAAATGGCGGCAAACGCACCCAGTGAATGGGTTCGCGATGTACAGAAATACTTTTCTGCACATAACAAATTATTACAAGAAAACTATGTGCTTAAACAACAAGCGTTTCAGCATCAAGTTTCTTTGCAACGCTTAAACACCATACAAGCAGAAAACCAACATCTCCGTCAATTGTTAAATGGCAATATGCCTATTCAACCTAAAGCGGTTTTGGGCGAGATTTCTCACATGGGACGTGATCCATTTACGCATGTCGTGGTAGTCAACCGAGGCAGTCAACACAACATCAAAGCGGGGCAGGCGGTGGTTGATTCAAAAGGGGTCATTGGCCAAGTCACACGCGTTTATCCTTTTACTGCTGAGGTCACGCTAATTACCGATAAAGAGCTTTCTATTCCTATTCAAATCGAGCGCAATCAGCTACGCGCCATTGCCTTTGGAGAGGGCAATAATACGCTCGATATTCCTTACTTACCCACCAATGTTGATATTAAGGTAGGCGATAGGTTGGTGACTTCAGGTATTGATGGCGTTTATCCTGCTGGCTTGGCGGTTGCCACTGTCACAAAAATACAGCAAAATCCAGAATCGCCATTTGCTAAAATTGTCAGTACGCCTGTGGCCGGTGTCAGCAATCACTTACAACTTTTATTGTTAGCCTTGCCCGAAACAAAAGAGGCTGAAATGCCTGTGCTAGCGCCTACTTCTGCTTCAGTGCCAGAAGCGGCAGCTGGCATTAAGAAAAATAAAGAAAATATTAAAAATAAGGCTAAACCCATTGCGCCACACTAGCCTAGTGAGTGTTTATCTCACATTATTAATCGCCTTGCTATGCCAGCTTTATCCTTGGGTTGGTCAAGGTGTTATTTTTCGCCCAGCATTTATGCTGGTTGTATTGCTTTATTGGTTGTTGCGAGCGCCTAACCTATGCAACGTAGGCACCGCTTGGCTGGCTGGCCTACTGGTAGATTTGGCGACAGGTAGTTTGCTCGGTCAGCATGCCTTAAGTTTTACAATTACCGCATTTATTGCCTTAACTTACCAACGTAGATTAGCGTTATTTAACGGTTGGCAACTTGCAGGCTATGTACTCGCACTACTCATCATTGAGCGCATCGTCATATTGCTGCTTAAATTATTTGCTGGTAACGAGAACCCTGGCCTACAATACTTTTGGCCAGTGGTGGCTGGCTTATTATTGTGGCAAGCCCTGATATTAATGTTTGGCGGACTAACGCGCCCAAAGACCCAATAGCGCTCTATCGCTCTAAACAATGAAATCTCGCAACGAACTTAAAAACTACCAAAACGAGCAGCACAATTTTAAATTAAGGCTCGGCGTGCTCGGCCTAGTTGTGCTGACCGCATTTAGTTTGCTGGCCATTCGCTTTTATTTTTTACAAATTTATCGTTACGATTACTATCAAACGCTCGCTGAAAATAACCGCATCTCCATAGTGCCCATTACCCCTAATCGAGGCTTAATTTCTGACAGGAACGGCGTTATACTCGCGCACAATTTTTTTGTTTATACTTTAGAGATTACACCTTCTAAAGTAAAAAATTTAGCTGCCACTATCGCGGACATCGCACAACTAGTAGAGGTTAGCCCCTCAGATCTCAAGCGCTTTAACAAACTAAAATCAGAGAGCCATAACTTTGAGAGCGTCCCACTGCGTACCCATTTAAACGAGATTGAAGCCGCTAAATTTGCCGTCAATCGCTATCGTTTCCCTGGAATTGAGCTTAAATCAAGGTTATTTCGCCATTATCCTCTTGGCAAACAGGGCGCGCACCTAGTGGGCTATATTGGCCGCATTAACGACAAAGATCTTACTAAATTAGCCGCAAATGACGTGCTTTCAAATTACAAAGGCACCGACCACATTGGCAAGAGTGGTATCGAAGAACACTACGAAGCACAATTGCACGGCACCACTGGCTTTCAACAAGTTGAAATTGATGCTGATGGCAAAGCAGTACGCATACTTTCCAGCAAAGCACCCACTTCTGGCAGCAATCTTATTTTGTCAACCGATAGCAAATTACAAGAAATTGCCGAAACTGCTTTTGGCGAGCGCCGTGGTGCACTAGTCGCTATTAAACCCAGCACTGGCGAAGTGTTGGCTTTCGTCAGCATGCCGACTTTTGATTCCAATTTATTTGTAGGCGGTATTGATGTCGAAAACTGGAAATTGCTGAATGAATCGCTCGATAAGCCACTCATTAACCGACCTTTGCGTGGCGTATATCCGCCAGGTTCAACCTTTAAGCCTTTTGCAGCGTTGGCAGGGTTAGAAAATGGTAAGCGCAAACCCCCTTTTAGCATTAGCGATGCTGGATATTTTATGTTACCACGCAGTAGCCATCGCTACCGCGATTGGAAGCCAGGCGGTCATGGCAATGTAGATATGCGACGTGCCATTACTATCTCGTGCGATACTTTCTTTTATGGTTTGGCCATGGAATTAGGCATTGAACGCTTAAGCAGTTTTGTGCGTCATTTTGGTTTCGGTAAAAAAAGTGGCGTGGATATTGCGGGCGAAGTAGGTGGTTTAATGCCGACACCAGAGTGGAAAATGCGCCGTTTCAAACAGCCTTGGTACATGGGTGAAACGGTGATTGTGGGCATCGGTCAAGGTTACACTTTGGCTACGCCCATGCAGCTTGCCCAAGCGACCGCCATTTTAGCCAATAAAGGCGTGGCGATGCGGCCACGCTTAGTTGCTGCCATTACAGATGCTAAAACGGGCATCAGCCAAGCGACACAGACGGTCATTAGCGATAAAATATCTTTAGATGAAACTAATTTAGAAATTGTAAAACTCGGTATGATAGATGTGACTTTACCTGGCGGCACGGCAGCCAGCGTGGGCGCTAATGCTGGCTATAGTGTTGCAGCCAAGACAGGCACTGCACAAGTGATTGGCATGAAACAAAACGAAAAATATAACGCCAATTTAATCGCCGAACGTCACCGCGATCACGCCTTATTTATTGCTTACGCGCCTGCGGAAGACCCAAAAATTGCACTGGCTGTAATTGTGGAAAACGGCGGCCACGGCGGCTCTGCTGCTGGGCCCATTGCACGTAAAGTCATGGATTATTATCTTTTGGGGAAATTGCCAGAAGTGGAATTGCCAAAAGCGAATGTATTGGTTAAACCAAATGAAAATCTTGCTCCCGTTGACCCACCTGTAAATGCGCCCGTGGTAGAACATTATGATTAGTCAGCTACTGCAAAACATTTTCAAGCATATCGATGCTTTTTTAATGGGCTGTTTACTATTTACCATGTTAATTGGCTTGTTTGTACTTTATAGCGCATCAGGGCAAAGCTTTGAAAGAATTAGCGCGCAGCTGGTCAACATTTCAGTGGCCCTAAGCCTGATGTGGTTAGTAGCCAATATTCAGCCACAGCATTTGGAGCGTATCGCTCCAGCTCTCTATTTATTCGGTATTTTATTATTAATTGCGGTAGAAATATTTGGGCATATTAGCCACGGTGCACAGAGATGGCTAAACTTGGGCATTATAAAAATCCAGCCTTCAGAGATTATGCGTATTGCCGTACCGATGATGCTAGCGTGGTTTTTTGCTAAAAGAGAAACCAGCCCGCGCTTTACTGATTTTGCTATTGCCGCCTTGTTGCTGCTGATTCCCGTAGCTCTAATTATGAAACAACCCGATTTAGGCACGGCCTTATTAATTTGTGCCTCAGGCATTTTTGTAATTTTTTTGGCGGGATTAAGTTGGAAGTTTATAGTGGGTGGGATGGTGTTAGCTGGCGCGCTCATGCCTATTTTTTGGTCAATGTTGCATGGTTATCAAAGAAAAAGAATCGAAATTTTATTAGACCCCGCGCAAGACCCTCTAGGTGCGGGCTATCACACCATTCAGGCCACGATTGCTTTAGGTTCTGGCGGTACGACTGGCAAAGGCTGGCTCAATGGCACGCAAGCACAGTTAGATTTTTTACCTGAGCGCACTACCGATTTTATTTTTGCTGTTTTTGGCGAAGAGTTTGGCTTAGCTGGCAACTTAATATTACTGACATTATTTAGTTTGATTATTATGAGGGGCTTAGTGATTGCCGCACAAGCCAAAAGCACTTTCACTAGATTGCTCGCAGCCAGCATAACACTCACCTTTTTTACCTACGCGTTTGTGAATATGGGTATGGTAAGCGGCATATTACCCGTAGTCGGCGTGCCCTTACCACTCATCAGCTACGGTGGTACGTCTATGGTAACCTTGCTGTTAGGTTTTGGAATTTTAATGAGTATTCAAACACACAAAAAACTGGTTGCCTCAGGCTAAGCCACTGTTGATGCAAGCAAATCATGTGAATATATGAGGTGGAAATTACTAAATGAAAAAACAAACTTATTTGATACTATTTTGCACTATGTACTTGGTCGCTTGTGCTGGCCAAAATTCGGCTAAAAGTACGGTTAAACCCACCTCTGCACCATCTGGCGCCAGCAAACCAGTACCTACGTCGTTAAGCACGCCTGTGGATGCTAGCAGCCGCAAACCTGGAGGCTACTATTTAGACGATGGTCCAGGCGATAACCCACCGCAAGATATTGATAGTATTCCTAACGCCGTGCCAAGAAAAGAGTCTTTATTAGACCGCGCTAACAAGCCCTATAAAGCGCTTGGCGAGGTATACAAGCCCATGACCAGCTACCAACCCTATAAAGTGAGCGGTGTGGCCTCATGGTATGGCAAACGCTATCATGGCAAAAAAACCTCTAGTGGTGAGGTTTATGACATGTACAGTATGTCGGCGGCGCATCCCACTTTGCCGCTACCAAGTTATGTTAAAGTCACCAATCCAGCCAATGGCCGATTTGTGGTGGTACGTGTTAATGATAGAGGTCCTTTTAAACATAATCGTGTGATTGATCTTTCTTATGCGGCGGCTTATAAATTGCGGTTCTCGGCACAAGGTAGCTCTTTGGTAGAAGTAGAAGCGATAAACTCAAGCGCCATCACAAGCTACTCACAGCCAACTAAAGCACCCGTTGTAGCAATTGCCCCGCCTGCTGCCATATCACAATCAAATTCAATCCCGAACTCAGTCAATTCTAATGTGTCGGCGGTGATTCAATATTTTATACAAGCAGGCGCATTTAAAAGCGAGGCCAATGCAGACTCGCTTATGAAAAAAATTCAAGGAATGGGAATTGAGCAAAATGCTGGCTTTAACAGCGAGTATAATAATGGTCTTTACCGTTTAAAACTCGGTCCTTATGCCAGCAAACTAGAAGCTGATCAAGTTGCGGCAGCTATTCGTGCGAAGCTAAATACTCCAGCCATCATTATTAATCAATAAACTTTCAAAAATTATGCGTCTAACTATCAAAAACCTTATTTCTATTTTATTAATCTCTAATTTTGTTTGGGTGGCACATGCTAGGGCGCAAATTGCATCACCGCCAGCACTGGCGGTTAAGGCCTACTTATTGCAAGATTTTAATAGCGGCAACTTTATTGCCTCTTACAAAAAAGATGAGCGCATAGAACCTGCATCCCTCACTAAAATAATGACAGCTTACATCACATTCGATGCTATTCAACATGGTCATTTAAAACTTGATCAAACCCTGCCAGTGAGTGAAAAAGCTTGGAAAATAGAAGGCTCTAAGATGTTTATTGAGCCTAATAAACCTGTCACGGTGGACGAACTTTTACACGGCATGATTATTCAGTCTGGCAACGATGCTTCAATTGCTTTGGCTGAAGGTGTGGCAGGTGGCGAAGAACAATTTGCAGAAATGATGAATAAACAAGCCGCGAAACTAGGTTTAACTAGCACTCATTTTATGAATGCAACAGGTTTACCCGACAAGAATCACTATACAACAGCGAACGATTTAGCTAAATTAGCTATAGCGTTAATTCGTGATTTTCCGCTGGAATATCGGCGTCTGTACTCAGTAAAAGAGTACACCTACAACAAAATCACACAGCCAAATCGTAACCGTTTATTGTGGCTAGATGCCAATGTTGACGGCATGAAAACAGGCCACACAGATAGTGCTGGTTATTGCTTAATTGCCTCGTCGAAACGCGGCAACACACGCTTAGTTTCTATCATATTAGGCGCGGTAAATGAAGCGATGCGCGCAAGCGAGAGCCAAAAATTACTCAATTATGGCTTTCAATTTTACGAATCAACTTTAATCTATAAGCAAGCGCAAACCATCAATACTTTACGTGTTTATAAGGGTCAAGATAAAGCTGTGGCTGCCACACTTAATAAGGATTTTTATTTAACTTTGCCTAAAGGCGATTATGCTCGTGTTAAGGCCAACATGACTAGCCAACAACCTTTAATAGCGCCGATTAAAGCAGGGCAAGAAATTGGCAACATTAGTTTTTCTTTAGATGGAAAAATAATCAACCAACAAAAATTAGTCGCCGCCAAAGCTATTGAGGAAGCTGGCTTTTTTGGCAGAATACTTGATAGTATTAGATTGTTAATTCAATAAGTGACTACTAGTAATCTTCCTCTAGAACCCGAAATCCCGCAAGATACTTTAATTGAGTTTCCCTGCGATTTCCCCATCAAGGTCATGGGCGAAACTGATGCGGAGTTTAGCTATGAAATGATTAAAGCCATTCAAAACGTGATAGCAAGCTTTGATGCCAGTCAAATTGAAATGCGCGGTAGCTCTGGTGGCAAATATATCAGCCTTACTTGCACGGTTTATGTCACTTCTAAACTGCAACTTGATGACGTTTATCGCGCCTTAACCGCTCACCCTATGGTGAAATTTGTGCTTTAATTTGAGTTATGCAAGACTTGATTATTAAAGACCTGATTGTTAAAGACCTCGGCTGTACTAATTATCAAGCAACGCTAATCGCCATGCAGCAGTTTACGGCAAGCCGTACTGCCACAACGCCTGATGAAATATGGCTTACAGAGCATACTAGCGTTTATACGCTGGGCATCAATCGCAAAAATGTGCGTTTGCCGCAAAATACTATTCCTACGGTGTTGGTCGATAGAGGCGGTAAAATCACTTATCATGGCAGCGGCCAAGTCATTATTTATGTGCTGATTGACCTAAAACGCCGCAACTTAAATGTGCGCCAGCTCGTCAATATGATGGAAGCGAGTATCATTGAATTGCTGGCTAATCATGGTGTCACCGCCAACGCAAATAGCAATGCGCCTGGCGTGTATGTTAATGCTAAAAAAATCGCTTCGCTTGGGTTACGCTTAAAAAATAATTGCTGCTATCATGGCCTAAGTTTAAATGTAGAGATGGATTTATCGCCGTTTAGCGAAATTGATCCGTGTGGCTATGTGGGGCTAGAAGTTGCGCAAACCAGAGATTTAGGCATTACAGAAACGCCGCAACAAATGGGCGAAAACTTGTTAAAAATACTGACAGAAAAATTGATTTAATGAGCGAAACCACAATATCAGCGGTAAAAAAAATTGCTGGGTTTGACAAAAAAATCGGAGTTAAGCAAATTGACGCCGAAAAAACCGCGCGCATTCCCATCAAAATCATCCCGCAGCCCATGCTGCGTAAGCCTGACTGGATACGCATGAAAGTGCCAGACAGCGCGCGCTTTCAAGAGATTAAAAAAATCTTACGTGAAAATAACTTGCACACCGTGTGTGAAGAAGCCAGCTGCCCCAACATCGGCGAATGCTTTAGCGGTGGTACGGCGACGTTTATGATTTTGGGCGACATTTGTACCCGTCGTTGCCCGTTTTGCGACGTGGCGCATGGCAAACCGCTGCCGCCCGACGTTAACGAGCCCGCCAATTTAGCGCGTACCATCGCGCAGATGCAGCTGAAGTACGTGGTGATTACCAGCGTTGATCGCGACGACCTAAAAGACGGCGGCGCACAGCATTTTGTAGATTGCATTCATGCGGTTAGACAAGCATCGCCCAAGATCAAAATTGAAATTTTAGTGCCTGATTTTCGCGGGCGGCTTGACGTTGCTCTAGAAATTTTACGTAAAGCTCCGCCCGATGTAATGAACCACAACCTAGAAACTGTGCCGCGCTTATATAAACAAGCACGGCCTGGATCAGATTATCAAAACTCGCTTAATTTGCTTAAAATGTTCTCTGAGATGTACCCACATATCCCCACCAAATCGGGCTTGATGCTGGGCTTGGGCGAAACAGATGATGAGATTTTACAAGTCATGCAAGACCTACGCGCGCACCAAGTATCCATGCTCACGCTAGGTCAATACTTGCAGCCCAGTGTGCATCACCTGCCTGTAATGCGCTATGTTGAACCCACAATTTTTGATGCTTTAAAACAACAGGCTAACGCGATGGGCTTTAATAACGCTGCCAGTGGCCCCATGGTAAGAAGTAGCTATCATGCGGATTTGCAAGCGCAAAGCATCACATAAGGATTCAATATGGTTCCACATTTAACTACCGCATTAAGCGGCCCGCTACTTAGCCTAGAAAAACGTATGTTAAGCGACATGCCGAAAATTGAGCATTGGTTTCGCACACAATGGTTAGAGTACGCCTCGCCGTTTTATGCCAGTGTCGATTTACGTAACTCAGGCTTTAAACTCGCGCCTGTAGATACCAATTTATTTCCAGGCGGCTTTAATAATTTAAACCCCGAGTTTTTAAGTTTATGTGTTCAAGCCGCGCAAGTAGCGGTAGAGAAAATCTGCCCCGAGGCGCATAGACTCATGATTATCCCCGAAAATCATACACGCAATACTTATTATTTGCGCAACGTAGTTGAGCTAGTCAACATCATGAAAGCGGCTGGCATGGACGTGCGCGTGGGCACGGTGAACCCTGATATTGCCGAACCTACATTTTTTGAAACGCACGATGGTCAACAATTATTATTAGAGCCAGTAGTTCGCGAAAAAAACCGCATTAAACTCAATGCTTGTACGAAGGATGGCGTTGATTACAAAGCCTTTGATAGCTGTGCGGTTTTGCTCAATAACGATTTATCGGGTGGCGTGCCAGATATACTTAAAAACCTAGAGCAAGATTTGATTCCACCGTTACATGCAGGTTGGCACGTTAGACGTAAATCGCAACATTTTAGAGCTTATAATCGCGTAGTGGATGAATTTTCGCAGCTTTTAGATATTGACCCATGGCTATTAAACCCTTATTTTGAAACCTGTGGCGAAATTGATTTTCACGCACGTACGGGTGAAGATTGCTTGGCAGATAAAGTCGAAACTTTGCTGGGTAAAATCAAGCTGAAATATACGGAATATAATATTAAGCAAGAGCCATTTGTGATTGTAAAAGCCGATGCTGGCACTTATGGCATGGGCATTATGACGGTGAAATCACCCGATGACGTGCGCGATTTAAACCGCAAAGCGCGCAATAAAATGTCAGTGATTAAAGAAGGCCAGCAAGTCTCAGAGGTGATTATCCAAGAGGGCGTTTACACTTTCGAGAGCATTAACGACGCGGTGGCCGAGCCTGTGGTGTATATGATGGATCACTTTGTGATTGGCGGCTTTTACCGCGTACACACGGAGCGTAGCGCAGATGAGAACCTTAATGCGCCTGGCTCACACTTTGAGCCGTTAGCGTTTGAAAAACCTTGCAGTTTGCCCGATTGCGCTGGCCAGCCTGATACCGTACCGAATCGCTTTTATGCGTATGGTGTAGTGGCGCGCTTGGCTTTGCTAGCAGCGGCGATTGAGCTGCAAGAGCTTGACCCGTTAAACGTATAAAAAATGATGAAACTCCTATTCATCCTCGACCCGCTTGCTAGCCTAAAAAGCTATAAAGACACTAGCCTCGCCATCATGCGTGAGGCGGCGGCGCGTGGACATGTGCTGTTTGTGTGCGTGCAACACGATGTGTTTTTGCGTAACGAAATCGTGAAAATTAACGCGGCTGAATTTAGCTTTAGCGATGGTGACCAATATAAAAATGCAAGCTGGTATTCGCTTGGCAAAAACCAAGAGGTTTTACCTAAAGATTTTGACGCAATTTTAATGCGTAAAGACCCGCCATTTGATAATGAGTATTTGTATAGCACGTATTTGCTAGAGTTGGCTGCCAATCAAGGCGCGCACGTCATTAACAATCCTGCATCGGTAAGAAGTTGGAATGAAAAATTATCTGTCGCTAAATTTCCACAATTTGCGCCAGAATTTTTAGTCACTAGCAAACATGATTTAATCCGTGAATTTTTAGCAACGCACAAAGACATCGTAGTAAAACCACTCGATGGCATGGGCGGTAGCGGTATTTTTAGAATTCACGAATATGACCATAATATTGGTGTGATTTTAGAAACCGCAACCCAATTTGGCAGGCAAACTATTATGGTGCAACGTTATTTGCCCGCTATTTTGCAGGGCGATAAACGTATCATTGTGATTAATGGCGAGCCGTTACCTTATGCACTTGCACGCATACCTAAAGCGGGCGAAACACGGGGCAACCTGGCTGCGGGCGGCACTGGTGTTGCGCAGCCCTTGACTTCGCGCGATTTAGAAATCGCCACTTTTGTCGGTAAAACTCTTAAACAAGAAGGCCTGTTTTTAGTTGGCTTAGACGTGATTGGCGAGCATTTAACCGAGATTAACGTCACCAGCCCCACTGGCATGGTTGAGCTTGCAGCGCAAATGCCGTGTAAACCCGCACAAGTATTTATGCGGGCACTGGAAGGAAGCCTAAACTAACGCTATAGTAGCGCCTATGCGTTTATTTCTTATTTTCAGCTTTATTTTTTTGGTGGGTTGTACCAAGCCAGAGCCGCTCTACAACACGCAAAGCTACGTGTTTGGCACGCTGGTGGACATCAGCATTTACGGCGAATCCGAACAGGCAGCACAAGAAATCTCTAACCAGATTATTCGCGATTTTCAAGCACTGCACAATCGCTTACATGCTTGGCGGCCTAGCGAGCTTAAATCTCTCAACAGGGCATTTGCATTAGGTAAATTTCCCGTCACTATTAAGCCTGATTTGGTTTTGATGATTGCAGACGCAACCAAACTATCAGTACAATCCAAAGGTGCGTTCAACCCCGCTATTGGCGGCCTTATCCAAGCATGGGGCTTTCAGCAAGATGAGTTTAAGCCGACCGATATAGACGAAAATAAGCTTAAAAGTTTGGTGCAAGCTAACCCCCAAATGACCGACATTGTCATTGAAAACGGCAAAGTTTTTAGTAACAATCCAAATGTGCAGCTGGATTTTGGTGGCTACGCCAAAGGTTATGCGCTCGATTTAGCCCTTATTAACTTGCGTAAACAAGGTGTTAAAAATGCATTGATTAATATTGGTGGCAATATTATTGCGCTTGGCCAACATGGTGATAAACCTTGGCGCGTAGGCATACAGCACCCGCGCAAACCCAATGCCATTGCAGTATTAAATTTAGAAAGTGGCTGGGCTATTGGCACATCGGGCGATTATCAGCGCTATTTTGATTTGAACGGCAAACGCTACTGCCATATTATAGATCCTGCCACAGGCTACCCCGTGCAAGGCATGCAAGCGGTAACGGTGCTAATACCGCCACAAAGCCATGCTGGCGTGAAGTCTGACGTGGCTTCTAAGCCGATTTTTATCGACAAATCAGATTCGCGCGCAGAAGCGGCCAAATCAATGGGGGTTGAGAATTTTTTAATCATTGAATCAACTGATAAAATTTGGGCAAGCGTCGCCATGGCAAAGCGTATTACTTGGCTAGATAAAGATGCGGCAAAACATGTTGTTCAAATTCAACCATAAACCACTCATTGGCGATTGGTTGGTAATTGCTGCCAGCATAATTGCCATTATTTTCATGTTTCAACAATTTTGGAGCATGGTGCCAGCCAGCAAACTCAAAATTCGGCAAGGTAATAAGGTGCTTGGTACTTACGATTTAAACCAAATGCGCGAGTTAAAAATTACTGGTGCAATGGGTGAAAGCTTGATTAGTATAAACCAAGGCAAAGTGCGCTTTAAACATTCACCCTGCCGCAATCAATATTGCGTGCATCAAGGCTGGTTAAGCCGTGCAGGGCAAGTGGCTATCTGTTTGCCTAATCAAATTAGCCTACAGTTGATGGGCGCTAAAAGCACTTATGATTCGCTTAATTATTAGTAGGAGCTGCGACTCGCCGCGAAAGCTAGCGTGCAATTTTCACAACGGCAATCGGCACGAGACGTGCCTCCTACATTTTTGTGGCATTAACTAAAGCTACTATTAACGTGAATAATTTTAAAACTACCCACATTAAAACCACCGCAAGCGATCACCACATCGCCAAACTCACCGCTCTAGCGATTGGCTTGCACATTATTGAAGCGGTGATTCCATCGCCACTGCCTGGCGTAAAACCTGGCATCGCCAATATCGTCACCTTGTTCGTGTTGTATCAATACGGCTTCGCCACCGCCGCTTGGGTAAGCTTGCTCCGCGTCTTCGCCAGTAGCTTATTACTTGGCCAATTTTTATCACCCACTTTTGTGTTAAGTTTAAGTGGCGCACTACTGAGTTTGGCCGCATTATTTCTAGCGCAATATTTACCAAAAAAATACTTCAGCGCCATTTCGCTTAGTGTTTTCGCCGCTTTCGCGCATATTGCAGGTCAGTTAATTATAGTCAGGCTATGGCTAATCCCGCATACAGGCGTAGCTTACTTGATACCTATTTTCGCCACTGCGGCTTTAATATTCGGGGTGATTAATGGCTTGATTACAGTTAACTTGTTAAGCAATTTGAGCTCGCGTTTAAAATAAAACGTCGTTATCAACACTGTTGTGAAAACAACTGAGCTGCCTTATTCAGTGTGGTTCATAACGAACCACTACCTTGGAAACAAACTTTACTGGATTATTGTGAACTATCCCTGGCGAGAACTGTGCCTGCGAAAAAAGTTTTACAGCATTCTCAACAAAAGCTGGTGGCAGCTCTGATTTAATGACCTCCACATTAACGACATGACCTTGCTCATTTACCCATAATCGAAGCTCAAGCTTACCACCTTGAGCAAATTTTAATAAATTTAAAGACTCAATATCGACATCTGTTTGCGCTTCTGGTATTTTATCCAGCTCGCTCAACAAATAGTACTTTTCATTCAAAATTGATTTTAATTGGCTACCTGAATTGCTTTCATCCGCATATTCACTCTTGGTGTCAGTCTCGACTGTTTCAGTTTTGACTGTTTCTGCTTCGGTTGTGCTAGTTTCGGTAACTTTATTTTCCGTGTTATCCGCTTCTGGTGTATCAGCGACTGGCTTAATCTTAGTGAGGTCAATGTTACTTGCTATAGCTTTTTCTGTTGCAATTACAGGCTCATGATAATCACTATAAACTTGTGTAATCTGAACCGTTAAAGCTTTTAGCGTGGCTTCGTTTGGTAGCTCGTCTTTCAGGTTTGGTAATATAGTGGGTAGTGCATAAATTAAAACTAATATGTGCCCCAATACTGACAAGCACAAAAAAAATGCAAAGCGTATGTTATCTCTGTCGATAAACTCTAAAGCGCGTTCCATACGAAACTATACCAATTGTAATCTACTACCGACGATGCATTAGCATCGCCGTATAGCAGCGACTTGGCAACCCAGCGTTTCGCTCTTCGCTTCTCTTTTGAGTTGCCCAGCCCCAATGATCATTCATTTGTTAGCATAGCCATACATCATCAATCTATTTCCTGATACCAGTAAGTTCTAGTGCGGCTGGTTGGAACGCTGACGGGGGGACTGCAAGCACCAAGCGCCGTATTACAGCCACTAGGGTCAGAGCCAGGGCTACTGCTAGCGCCACCGCCTGCGCCAATAGGAGCGCCACCGCCTGCGCCACCACAGCCAATACAGAATCGCACTGAACTCTCTGTATTTTCACCCTGCAGAATTAGGTTTACCACCCCAGCCACTGCCGAAGGAGGAAGACCGCCACCATCAAATTCTACAAAATTAATCGCTCCCGTAAAGGGGTCAAGCCTGTAACCTTTGGCTAGCCCTAGGTTGGCAGTACATGAATTTGCAGCTGTAGGTTGATTGGTGCCGAAATAGGTAAAACCAGCCACTGTTAGTGGTGCGTTAACCCCTTTCTCTGCAGCTAGAAAGTCTTTAAAGTAGCCTTGATTAGAACCTGTTGCAGCACTATAAAGCGTGGTTGTGGCATCAAATAGACTACTGTCAGTGATAGTTGTTAAGCTACTTCCGTCGTTTCCAGTCAGATCTTGCAGCGCAAAAACTCTATCTCTTGTGCTTGTAGATGACAGCGGATGTTCTCGATCGCCAGAAATAGCTATTACTAAATCGAAGTCATTAGTAGGTATTACGTCTGGTGGAAAGAAGAACTTACGTAAGGGAACGCCACCACCGCCTAGTGATGCTACCTGATTGACTCTCCAGAAGTCAGGGGTGTTATTAGTCGTGTTACCCGAGCGTTGTAAATCGACGCGCCATACATTACCGCCCATATCACCTGCGTACAAACGATCTATATAGCCATCGCTATCCCTATCCATCAAGGTAATATCAGATGGAATGCTGTAATCCATGCCCGATACAGTACAGCTTGCTGTGGTGGACGTACCGCTACATGCCGAGCTAGTGCCATAAGTAGCTCGCCAAACTAGGGCGCCAGTGACTGCATCTACAATATAAACTCCGCGACCCACGGTATCGACTGTAGCTGGTTGAGCATCTTGCGAGGCAGAGTAACCCGCCCCAAAAATCATTACTGGATTCGCATACCCTTTAATCAAGTTCACTTTTGGATTAGACCAAGTCTGCCCTAGCTCGGCAAAATTCGTACTCGCACTAAAACCGCTTGGCGTAGTTAATCCTGTTGGATCCAGCTTCCATAAAAACTTAGGATTAGTAGGGTCAGATACGTCCAGCGCGTAGATGAAATCGCCGCCTCGGCGCATTGTGAGATAAATATAAGCTTTATTCGTTGTGCCATCGGCATTCAGCAGCTGATAGACACTAGTTGGCCCATCGGCAAAATAATCTTTTTTCTCTGGAGAAGGTGTAATTCCGTTTGGCGTTGACGGCAACGACAGTAGCGGACTATTGCTACGTTGGCGATTTAACTTGGCAAAGAACTCATTTGGAACGAAGCCCCACAGTTCGCTTCCTGGAACAGGTAGCGAACTTCCAGCTGGGTTGACCTTATTACCATTGACTGCACGATAAACACCGTCATTGGTGCCATAGTAAACCACAACACCTGTGGTGCCTCCATAATTAAGCGCAACTGGCCGTGAATGCAAGACATCTCCATGGATAGATGGGCGAACGGTTACCTTAGTACTGGGGCAATTAGCTGTGCCTGCGGCTGTTCCTGGCGGGCAGAGGCTCTTCTCATCGCCAAAATTATCTTCGCCACGCACCCAGTTGATTATAGAGTTTTTGTCGGGCGGGGTTGACCCTTGGAAAGCACGTATCGTCGACCCAGTGGTTGCTGGGGTTGAAGGTGACAGAATGACTGGCCCAAAGCTAAATGCAGTGCTGCATGAAATAGGGCAGGTAATTTGCCAACCAGCCGCAGGGCTAAGGTAGGCGCTCTCGGTGCCAATCGCAGAACCAGACACACCAATATCAATGAACTGCCCATTGGTAAAAGTATTGCTTACACCAGTGACGGTAGCTGTGGTAGCAGAGCGAGTGATTTTCCCCGCTACTATGGTAACTGGGTTTGATGATAATGCAACGGTTGCACTACTGGTGGTTAACGTTGTAGAAAACGTAGTGCTCAACGCAAAGGTAAATGTAGTACACGTTGTGCCAGATGCACAAGTCACCAGCACTGTTCTAGCCCCAGGCTTTGGAGCATAGCCAGCTTCATTAGTATCAGTGCCCGACACGTAAGACAAATTATAGGTAGCGTTATGCGTGACTGCACTAGCAGCCGTTGCAGTTGCCACACTAGCTGTGGCGCTGGCACGAGAGATATTGCCAACCGATATTGAAATGGCAGGGTTAGATAAAACAACTGAAGCACCAGCGGCGCAGGCTCCTGGGTTACCTGAAGGGCTAAGTATTACAAAAGACCCTGTAGCCAAGTTTGTAGCAGATACACTCCATGTGCCGTTGTAACCTGCATTACAACCCGAAATCGTCACAGATTGCCCAGCTAAAAACCCATGAGCCGACGCTGAAACAGTGTTGGTTGAGCCAGACTTGGTAATACTTGTAATAGTTTTAGCTGCTGGAGATGGCAATACTAATGAATACGCATTTTTCGATGGAGAGCTTGGTGTTACTGATACTTTATAAGTAAACATATTAGTTGTGACACTGGCAATGGTAAATGTACCACTGTATTGCGCAGGAGAAACCCCAGCAATTACAACGCTATCGCCGTTGCTATAACCATGACTTGGCAAGGTAACCGTGACTTGCACACAATTGATGTTTGGAATAGTACCCGATGTGCATCCATTTGCATTGACTGTGGTAGCGGTTGCAACCGATAGCGAGCTAATCGCTTGTGCGGAAGCGTTATGCAAAGCAGCCGTATAAGCACCCGCCGATGGCGTTGTTGGGTAATCTGGCAAGCCTGTGATAGTAAATGTATTAGCACTATTTGGATTTGCAAAATTAATAGCCTGCGTTACGTTGTATTCGGATTGGTCTGCGCCACTAATCGTCACGGTAGAGCCATTTGCATAGTTATGTGTTGCAGAAGTGGTCACCAATGCTGTAGTGCCTGTGCGGACAATGCTACTCACAACTAAAGAAGAAGAAGCACCAAATGCATTGTTGGCGATATTTACATTGGCTGTTGAAAAAGCGTTGGCACTGTTAGACAAGGTAGCATTGCAACTTGCCCCGCTCGGGCAATAGGTATAGAGCTTGCGTGGATTGGTTGCGCTGCCAGCCGTGGTTGTGTAATCGGCAGTTAAATTGGCTAGACGCAATATCTGAGCCGCGCCACCTTTTTCCACAAACTCCCCATCTGGTAAATCATAAGTAGTGCCCACGCCTTTTGAATCGTTAGCCCAAAAACCAGCTGTAGGGTCTGCCACTGGGCTACATGCACGTATGCTAGGGTTGCCGCCGCATGTCCAGTAACTGACTGCATCAGGTGCAATAAACCCAGTACCGCCAGCACTAATGGCAGGATCACCTAGACTATCACCAAGAAACAAGTCGATTTCATTTGTACTCACATTGCGTGTAGCAACAAACTGATACTGCTTCATATTGCCCACCCATCTTGGCGCGCCAGTTTCATCTGGGCGAAACATACCCATGTAAATTTGGTTCAGAAAAGTACCCTGTGCGTTCACGCTGACAGGCAAGCTAGAAGCAGAGAACACGCTGTTAACCGCCTGCACTTCGTTAAGGATTCTAAGAATGCTTTGATAAATATCAGCATAGCTTTTTGCCGCAAAATATTTACCGCCGCCATACTGCGCCGTGTTACGAATATATCTTTCCATACTACCCATAGCGGCAGGATACACAGGGTCGCCAGCGGCTATCGAATAAGTAGTAATGCTTTGTACCCCAGTACCTTCTGTGGTGGTGTTGATGTCTACACCATGCATGAAACGTGCCCATTCAACCGCCCAAGGACTTTCTTCTGAAGAACCACCAATCCGCACTTTGAGTGCCGTACCCTCGGTAGCAGTAATAGCACCAGATGTTACTGCATTATCTATAGATGCCGTAAGCTTCGTAATTTCGTTACCATTGGTGTTGGCATGAGCCGAATTAGTTACTCCGCTAATAAATATAGCAAAATTCTTTTGGCAGCCTGTGGTTGCATTGGTGCCTGCATATGCTACGCCTGATTTAATACCAACATTGGTCGATCCGCCGTTACCGCCAGTATAATATGCCCAAGTCTCCTGAAACGAAGTGCCTTGCGTAGCCTGACCAGACACAGTTGATAACGCTCTGATTGCTTTTGAAAGTACCTGACGATTAGTTTGCCCAGCGGTATGTGGATAAATACCTGTGTAAACAGCATTATTTACTGGGGTTAGCCCCAAGTAAACACCCGCCTGTGTCGTAATGCCAAGATTAACCAAAGCACTACCGTCGGCTTTGGTTGTCAGGAGATTCGTGAGATTGTCCAACGCGCACATATAGTTATCTAGGGACTTGCTACCCTGATTAGATCCAGTAGGTGTACTACCATCCAAGTATGTACAAGCTGTCATCTGGGCATTTGAGTTTGATGCATTATCAATAATAATCATTATGTTAGGTGTACCCGCCGCGCCACCTCGGCCACTATAAATGTCGGTATCTTCCGCCATGCTGGTTGATACATGTGCCATTAAGGCAATTAGTAGGCCAGCTAAAATAAGTTGTATTTTTTTCATGGTGTTATCTCCAAGCTGCCATGAGGGCAGCTACTTTCATTATTAGTAAAAAATATTGCTGAACACATAAACATTATGGGCAACCTCTCTCTACTGGAATTCTGCTAAACACTCCCTGATGCAGGATTGTGTTCGCTCCTGTGTTATTGGCGTCGCTTACTGTGGCAACAACATCCCACTTCTGCTTCTTGCACCAAGATGTCCCAGTTGATGTTACAGTGCCGTCAGATAAAAATATCACCTGACCCCCACCCGCGCCATTAAAACAAGGCTTATCTGCGGCAACACTACGATTTAGCTCTACGTTAGTAACTGGAACGGAGCTAGTACACGTAGGTACTGCAACTGTTACGTTATAACTGGCCACACCAAAGTCCACCGTGCCAGATGCAGCAGTAGAGTAAGCGCTTGGGTTAGTCGTAAAATCTTTACTGATTAGCTTCTCAATAGCTTGCTGAGCGGCGGCGTTTGCCTCCTCGCGGAATTGGGCATTACCCACTACCTGAATACTTGACGTTGTGGAGTTAATGGCAGATATCGCCATTAATGTTAGCAATATCAACATTATCATTGCCACCAATAAAGTGCTACCGCGCTGATTAAGATGCCCATTACAAAACTTGCTGCGGCCAAGTTTAGTTCTATACCAAGAATGCATCATGGCGCCTCCCTGCGGCTAGAAGGATTTACCAAACGAATCACCTGAGTATATGCGTGGCGCTTGTAGTGATCTGCCGATGCTGGTGTGTAAGTTCCAGCTTGTCCTAGCGAGTAGGTTTTTGTGTCCGTGTAGTTTCTTGTTGTTTCGATATTTCTAGCAATGATAAAAACTTTTATTGATACGATATTTGGCCAATCTGCAGCTACAGGCGCATCAGTGTAGTTATTTGCCACTCCATCAGGATTGGTATCCACGGTATCAATATCTCGCCCATATTCAACTTGCATAAACTCTATCCCCTCAACCAAAGGTGTAGTCACAAATGCGCCAGAGGGATCAAGTTCTATGCGTTTTAGCGTAGGGATGCCATCACCAGCAACGTTATCTGGCGTTACAAAATAGGCTTGCTCTACAAAAGGACGCAAATCAGAAGCTGTTGAACAATTTCTTTTACGTAAGGCAGTAAACCCTGCCGAACCTCTTGCAAGTTTATAACTAGGTGGAACATCTTTATGGCAGTATGAAACCTGCAAATAGGCTGTGCTAGCTACTGCTGCAGTGGCTGCGATACTTGATGTACCGACGCGACGCAGCACTAATATATCACTGCCATTCTTCAATGAAGTTAGACTGCAAGGTGGACTAGAGATAGTACTAGATGCCGAAGCGGCGTTGTAACCCTGAACGTGATGAAGTAGCACATTAATATTTGTTGTTCCATTGATAATGTCTGTCAAAGAACACGGAGTAGGGGTAAGGGCGGTTGCGCCAATAGGCGCATAGCTATCATAAAAACCTGCTAGTTTAATATTTTCTGACAGTAATTCCAGTGCGTAGCGACCGTTATCAATCATACGATTCGACTTATCCAATTCGTTACGGATATTGGTTTGACTGATGAACAAAGAAGAAAGCGCCGCAAGAATTAGCAAGCCAATGGTGATAGCAACCATCAGCTCAATCAACGATAGGCCGCGCTGCTTTTGCCAACTCTTGTAAGCATGAGTTTGTATAGGTTTAATCATATTAAAACAAGTCCGCTATATTGACAGGAATTGCAACCAAGCGGCGCAAGCCTTCGTTGCCATATCGATTTTGCCCGCAAGTGATAGTTGATGTAGCGGTACTGTTTAAGCCTTGCCATGCCACCGCCACTAGATATTGGCTAGCTACACCAGTTGCTGGGGCAACAGTCTGAGTGATGCAACCACGCGCGCCAATCATTGCACCGATATTTGACGTGCCTTGTTTCTCGGCAGCACCCAGCAATGCATCGCACCAATCATTCAAATCTTTGCTGGCGGTAGTTGCACCTGCCGCGGGGCAGGCAGCCCCAGTACCTAGCGCTGTTCCCGATGCAGTCACATAAGCTGCGGCATTTTTACGATTAGCACTAATACGATCTACCATGTCTTTCAGCAATATTAATGCTTGCGAGCGCTGATAAGATTCCATCTGCGCCGTCACCGCCCTGCCCTGTAACCCTGCCAAAGCTAATAGGCCGAACATCAGTATAACAATAGTAATCAACACTTCTATCATGCTGAAACCTGCAACGCTCTTGATTGTAGGGCAACTCATGAGCACGCTCCTTTTTTAGTGCGTGGCAAGCCACTTAATTCGATAGTAATACAGCGGGTAAAATTAGAATCTGCTGGAATAATATCAAATTGGAACGAGGGCGTAGCGGCAGCAGATAAACGACCCGTTCTTTTGTAAGTTAACGAGGCTGGTGCGCCGCTCACGGCAATGCCTTTCAACGCTTCTTGATTTTTTAGAACAGTACTGCCAGCACTGACTTGCCAGCCATCCTGCCAGCTCCCCGCAGTGACTGGTGCCACTGTAATATCCGTGTTGTTACGTTTAATTGCTTCACTTCTGGCCACCATTAAGCTAATAAACATCTCATAGCTACTGTTTTTTATACGCTGGTTGCGAATTAGCGACTGAAAACTAGGAGTCGCTACAGCAGCCAATATAGCGATGATAGAAATCACTACCATCATCTCAACCAGTGTGAATCCCGCTGATAATTTTAATTGCTTCATGTGCGCCACATTACCACTTGTTACTAGGGTTTTTAATACCCGTATCGGTCAGCGTCAAATTTCCATCGCCCGCTTGGGTGCTGCCTGAAACTGGCGTAGCCGTAATCTTAAATGAAGGCGGTGTTGCATCCACATCAATCGGCGGAAATGTATAGTTTGCTGAAACTTCATTTGGTATTGTTGCGCCCAATGTAGATAGACTTGTTGTATAAGCTCTCGCATCCAACAAATATTGTTTTTCTCTGTTTGCCACATCCAACATAAATGATTGAGCTGCACTACGCTTACTTTTAATTATATAAGCTTTATAACTCGGTAATGCTATAGCCGCCAATATACCAATAATAGCTACCACAATCATTAGCTCGATTAAGGTAAACCCTTTTTGTCCTACTTTTAATGACTTCATTTTGTACTTCCTTTTTCAGTTAATTGCATCATGCCAAAGCCTTACTAGCCTTGTCTAGTAGTATCCGATATTCGGATAATTTAGCAGAATAAGCGGTTAAAAAACCTTGTATTCTGCCTTCTGCACTTTTCAATGATAAAATATAAATAACAAAATTTATTGCGAGATTGTGATGCGCCAAAAAAATACAAGCCAAAATTTATTTATTGCAATGTTATACCTTACTTTGTCCATTTTAGCTGGTTGCGGCACTAAAGGGCCGTTGTATATCCCTGAGCAGCGCTACCCGCAGGGCGCTGAAAATAATAGCGTGCCAATAAACGAAAAACAACATGTCACTGGACTAAGACATTCCAGCACAGGCCTGCAAGCCAATATCCATGCGCATTGCAGTGCATATTTATAAGAAATTAAAAGATACATTGTGAATATATTTAATTTAAAAAACGGCAAATTACATGCCGAAAATATTGCGCTTGAGCGCATAGCACAAGAATTTAGCACACCGTGTTATGTTTACAGTAAAGCCGCTTTAACACGTGCCTTTACAAATTTTAGTGCGGGGCTAATTGGTACAAACCATTTGGTGTGTTTTGCCGTAAAAGCTAACCCCAACATTGCCATTTTGAATTTGTTTGCCAAGATGGGTGCGGGCTTTGATATTGTGTCTGGTGGCGAGCTGGCGCGTGTTTTGGCCGCAGGTGGCGACCCGCAAAAAATTGTGTTTTCTGGCGTGGGTAAAACTGCCGATGAAATGCGCGCGGCTTTAAACGCGGGTATTTTTTGCTTTAATGTGGAATCGGCAAGCGAGCTAATACGCTTGAATGCAGTGGCTGGTGAAATGGGCAAAATTGCGCCAGTGTCTTTGCGCGTGAATCCGAATGTAGATGCCAAAACCCACCCATATATTTCCACTGGTTTAAAAAATAATAAGTTTGGTGTGGCGTTTGACGAGGCGATTAGCGTTTATGAGCAAGCCGCCGCTATGCCGAATATCACCGTGCATGGCGTCGATTGTCATATCGGCTCGCAAATTACCGAATTAGCGCCGTTTATTGAGGCGCTGGATTTAATTTTAGGCTTGGTAGATAAACTAGAAGCCAAAGGTATTCATATTAGCCACATCGATGTGGGTGGCGGCATTGGCATTACTTATGCGGACGAAACGCCACCCGAATTTAAAACTTACGTCAAAGCGATTTTAGCCAAACTGACTAATCGTAATGTAAAACTACTGTTTGAGCCAGGCCGAGCATTGGTGGGCAATGCAGGCGTATTATTGACCAAAGTTGAATATTTAAAAATGGGCCAAGGTTCGGAGCAAGGTTTGAAGATGGATAAGCCTAAAAATTTCGCCATTGTAGATGCCGCCATGAATGACCTGATGCGACCTGCTTTGTACGATGCTTTTCACGATATTCAGGCAGTTGCACCACGCACAGGCAAGGCTGAAGTGTATGAAATTGTAGGCCCCGTGTGCGAAAGTGGCGATTTTTTAGGCCATGATAGAAATTTAAACTTGAACGAGGGTGATTTACTCGCCATTATGTCGGCTGGGGCATATGGTATGAGTATGGCCAGCAACTATAATACACGCGGCCGTGCGGCCGAAGTCATAGTAGATGGCGACCAAGTTTTTGTAGTGCGTCAGCGCGAAAAAATAGCCGATTTATTTGCACTAGAAAGCTGCCTAAATTTACCCATAGATTAAGCTCCTTTATTTATGTTGTATTTATGTTGCCAGCGAATAAAAGTCAGTGTAAATTGTTGTTTCGGCGTTAATTATTAATAGACATTTATTTTTATAAAGATATTTTACCAAGGGGAAAAGTATGAAAAGTTTGTTTGCTATGTTGTTAGCCTTAGCCGCTTTAAATGTTTCTGTTGTTTATGCTGATGAAGCATTGCCAGAAATTGCTCCAGAAGAAGAAGTTGCGCCACCAGCATTAGACGCACCTGCTGCAGAATAATCACTTACCAATAAAAAAGCGAGGCCACATTGGCGCCTCGCTTTTTTTACGCTTAAATCTCAAAAAAAACTCTTAAAAAAACTCTTAAAAAAACTCAAGGCTTAATCAAAAATCACCGTTTTATTCGCATACAATAAAATACGGTTTTCAATATGCCAGCGTACGGCTTTTGCTAACACCGAGCGCTCCAAATCACGACCTTTTTGAATCAAATCTTCTACCTGATCACGATGCGAAATTCTATCAATATTCTGCTCGATAATCGGGCCTTCGTCTAATACCTCTGTCACATAATGGCTGGTGGCGCCTATCAGTTTCACGCCACGCTCAAATGCACGATGATAAGGCTTTGCACCAACAAAAGCGGGCAAGAACGAATGGTGAATATTAATAATGCGTTGAGGATAGCGCGCGACAAAATCGGGCGACAAAATCTGCATGTAGCGTGCCAGCACAATTAAATCAATTTTGTAGTCGTCAAACAATTTAAACTGTGTGGCCTCGGCCTGCGGCTTGTTATCTTTACTCACCTCAATATGGTGAAAATCAATGCCGTAAAATTTAGCCAAAGCCTCAGTATCGCGATGGTTACTAATAATCAGTGGAATTTCGCACACCAGCTCACCGCTCTTAAAACGGTGCAACAAATCTGCCAAACAATGGTCGTACTGCGAGACCATAATCGCCACACGCGTTTTGTGTTGTGAGAGTTTTAATTGCCAAACCATATTAAATTTGCTGGCAATTGGCGCAAAAGCCGCATCAAAGCTGGCTTCATCTAAATTAAAACCTGCTACATCCCACTCTACACGCATTAAAAACAGATTATTTTCTGCATCTTGATGCTGGTCTGCGTGTAAAATATTGGCATTATGCTGATATAAAAAATCAGCTATCGCCGCCACAATGCCGCGTGCATCGGGGCAGGTAATGAGTAAGGTTGCGGTATTTTTCATATACTTAGCTAATTGAAAATTGATGCGATTATACCTGATGGCCTTATAGCTTTTATAAATTCATGCGCTTTAATAAACACGAGAGTTTTAACAAATACAAGATGACAGTTTGAATATGAACCAACAAACCGAAATACCAGCCAATATAGTGTTAGCCAACCCGCGCGGCTTTTGTGCTGGGGTAGATCGCGCCATTATTATTGTAGAACAAGCTTTAGAGAAATTTGGCGCGCCCATTTATGTGCGTAACGAGGTGGTGCACAATAAATTTGTGGTGGATGAACTGCGCGCCAAAGGTGCAGTTTTTGTGCAAGAACTCGATGAAATCCCCACTGGCAGCACGGTGATTTTCAGCGCGCACGGCGTTTCAAAAGCGGTGCGTATAGAGGCGGTAACCCGCGGTTTAATTGCCTTTGACGCAACTTGTCCCTTAGTCACAAAAGTACATATCGAAGTGGCCAAAATGCGTAAAGCGGGCATGGAAATTGTGATGATAGGCCATAAAGGCCACCCCGAGGTCGAAGGCACAATGGGGCAATCTAGAGAAGGCATGTATTTGGTAGAAACGCCCGAAGATGTTAAAAAATTAATCGTTAAAGATGCTGAAAAATTGGCGTTTGTCACACAAACCACGCTTTCTATGGACGATGCAGCCTTAGTAATTAATGCGCTGCAAACGAAATTCCCCAATATTCACGCGCCTAAAAGCGATGATATTTGCTACGCCACGCAAAACCGCCAAGATGCGGTGAAAATTATGGCGAAGGATTGCGATTTAGTGATTATTGTTGGCTCACCCAATAGTTCAAACTCTAATCGCCTGCGCGAAGTCGCACAAAATCAAGGCGTTGAAGCTTACATGGTGGATAATGCAAGCCATTTAAAGGCTGAATGGTTGATTGGTAAAAATAAAATTGGCGTATCTGCAGGCGCTTCTGCGCCCGAAATTTTAGTGAAAGATGTGATTTCAAAATTACAAGCTTTTGGTGCGAATGAGGTGCAAGAACTGCACGGCGTGGTAGAAAGCGTGGTATTTCAATTGCCAAAAAATTTAACTTCTGCACAAAAAACCATATAAAAAATGTTTAAAACGCCAATTTCAGCGCTGGTGCTGGTTTATACACAAAAATCGCGCACACCCGATTTGCAAGTATTAATCATGGAGCGTGCCGATAAAGCAGGCTTTTGGCAATCTGTTACGGGTAGTATTGAAGGTGATGAAACGCCGCTGCAAGCGTCTATTCGTGAGGTGTTTGAAGAAACTGGCTTGGACGCTACTCAATATAATTTGCAAGATTGGCAAGCTTCTAACGTATATGAAATTTACCCGCATTGGCGCTATCGTTACGCACCAGGCGTGGTGGAAAATACCGAGCATTTGTTCGGCTTAGAACTTCCGTCACCGTTACCAATCAAATTAGCCCCAGATGAGCATTTACGCTATGAATGGGTAGATTGGCGCGAGGCCGCAACACGCGTTTTTAGCTGGACGAATGTGGATGCGCTAAAAAGATTAGGTGAAATGTATCAATTAAAGCTATAAAATACTTGTTATGCAAACAGAAGCCATTAAATCTATACCGATTAAATTCGAAAAATTTCAAGCTGTTGACGATGCAGATTGTCAGCGTCGCATTATTGCTGCGCGCAGTAAATTAGGCAAACGCTTGGTGATTTTAGGCCATCATTATCAAAATGAGGCGGTATATCGACATGCTGATTTCACGGGTGATTCACTTAAGTTATCACGTTATTGCGAAGATTTAGATGCTGAGTTTATTGTGTTTTTGGGCGTGCATTTTATGGCCGAAGTGGCGGATATTTTAAGCCGTCCTGAACAAATTGTGGTGTTGCCAGACCTTGCTGCTGGCTGTTCTATGGCCGATATGGCCAACCTTGCCAAAGTAGAACGCAGCTACCGTGAGCTGAATAAAGTGCTGAATTTTGATGAAAAAATTACGCCTGTTACTTATATTAACTCCGCCGCCGATTTAAAAGCCTTTTGTGGCGAGCATGGCGGCATTGTTTGCACCTCAACTAACGCGCCAAAAATACTGGATTGGAGCTTTAAGCAACGTGAAAAAGTGTTGTTCTTTCCCGATCAAAATTTGGGTCGCTGGAGCGGACATAAAATGGGCATTCCGTTAGAGCAAATGCCCATTTGGGACCCAGACCAACCGCAAGGTGGCCTAACAGTTGAAGAGATTAAAAACGCCAAAATCTTGCTGTGGAAAGGCCATTGCGCCGTACATCAAATGTTCCGACTGCAAAATATCACCAAATTCCGCGCTGATCATTCCGATGGCATCGTGATTTCGCACCCAGAAGCGCCGTTTGAAGTATGCTTGAATTCTGATTTTGTCGGCTCGACTGAGTACATTTTACGCACTGTTTCTGAGGCTGCGCCTAATACAAAATGGCTGGTCGGCACCGAGTTAAACTTAGTAAATCGCTTGGCCGAGCAAATGAAGCCGCAAGGTAAATTAGTACAATTTATGAGCCACGTCGTGTGTGAATGCTCAACGATGGCGCGCATAGACCCGCAACACTTGGCTTGGACGCTAGAAAACTTGGCGGAAGGTAATGTGGTCAATCAAATCAAAGTGCCAGCGCACGATGCGAAATTGGCGAAACTCACGCTAGAGCGCATGCTTGCTGCCTCTTAATACTGTCATTGCGAGCAAAGCGAAGCAATCCAGCATTTCACAACATCATGGATTGCTTCGCCTAAGTTATAACCATAGGCTCGCAATGACGACTTATTCAACTAACTTTTGTAGCTAAACATGACCTGCCCACTATGCATTGCTAGCTTACAAGGCCAACCCAGCCCACATGAAATACTTTGGCAAGACGATTTTTGCCGCGTGGTGTTACTAAACGACGCGGATTACCCCGCCTATTGCCGCGTTGAACTCTTAGAGCACATCAAAGAAATGACTGATTTGCCGCCTGAAAATCGCGTGCGTATGATGACAGTGGTTTTTGCTGTAGAAACCGCGATGCGCGAAGTGATTCACCCCGATAAAATTAACCTGGCGAGCCTTGGCAACAAAACGCCGCATGTGCATTGGCATATCATTCCGCGCTTTGCAGATGACAAACATTTTCCCAATAGTCATTGGGGCGATAAGATGCGTAAAGGCAATACCAGCAACCTTTCCAGTGCATCTAAACAATTACTAAAAGAAAAAATAAGCGCACATATTAATTGCGCTATGTAGGAGCGACGACCCCGTCACGATTTGCATATTATTTCGCGACGGGGTCGTCGCTCCTACACAACCAAACGCTCTACTACTTTGTCATTCACCAGATGGCTTTCGATAATTTCATCAATATCGTCATTATCAACAAATGTGTACCAAACGGCTTGCGGATAAATCACCATTAATGGCCCAAGCCCGCATCTATCCAAACAGCCAGAACGGTTAATACGCACTTTACCTTCGCCGTTTAAGCCTAGTTTTTTCACGCGCGCTTTCATGTGGTCAAACGCCGCTTCGGCGCCTTTATTCATGCAACATGCTTCGCCATGCTCGCGTTGATTTAAGCAGAAAAATACGTGGTGCTGATAGTAATCAGTCATTAATCTGAACCTTTAGTCGCTAGTAAATCTTCCTGCGTAAATGTCCAGGTGCGTGTAATGTATAAGATATCGGTATCGCGCCTAATATCCTCAGGGAAAATCGCATACGGCGCTGCCAGCTCTACAATGCGCTTGGCCGCTTCGTCTAACACTTTGTGATTTGATGGCTGGTCAATCACCACGCTTTCTAAGCTACCATCGGCTTTTATAGCAACCGTCATGCGTAATTGCCCATACAACTTTTGTGTTTTTGCCGCCTCGGGGTAATTCATATTGCCAATACGCTCCACTTTTTGCCGCCACGATTCCACATATAAAGCGAATCGGTACTCTTTAGTGCGTGCCCCAATATATTTCTTTTTAGGACGTTTCTGGTATTCGTCTTGTTGCTTATCAATTTGTGCTTGTAGCCTATCCATTTCTAGGCTGGCCGCAATTAATTCTGCACGATCTAACGATTTTGCTTCGGTTTTTTGTTCGCCCAGCTCAGGTTCGGCCGAAGCTACATTTTGGGTAGGATTCGATTCTATTTTTTTTGTCGATTTAATTTGTGTTAGCAGCTCTTGCGCTTGTTTTTCCAGCTCATCCACACGCTTTTGTTCACGCGCCTCAAGTGCTTTCATTTTGGCCGATTTAGCTGCACTACGCGCTTCAGAATTTGGCTGCAATTTAACTTCGGTAGTTTTCTCTTTGGGCGCAGGCAGCGCGGTTTTCATCTTGCGATTAGCCTCGGTATTGCCACCGCGATCTAAATTGGCTTGGGCTAATAATTCAGCTTTATCGGGCGCACTTTTAGTTTTAGCATTGACTAAAACTACCTCTAGCGAAGGTAAGCTGTCTTTGAGCTTTTTGAGCTCGGGCTGAAAATGAATAGTTAAGATTGCTGCATGAATCGCGATAGAAACCCATATTGCTACCGCAAACGCACTTAATGTTTTAAGCTTGCTCACTATGTTGGCTAATGCTACCGCTGCCACTTCGGTTTGTTTAATAACAGCGGCCAATGTTTATTTTTCCGCTAATGAATCAATAATTTTTTGATGCACGCCACCAAAACCACCATTACTCATCACTAGAATATGGTCACCCGATTTAGCTGCTGCGCTTATTGCGTTTACTAGCATAGTTAAATCATCGAATGTTTTGGCTTTATTTGCAATCGGTTTTAATGCCTCTGTTGCATCCCAACCTAAATTTGCGCCATAACAAAACACCAAATCTGCATGTTTTAAACTGGCAGGCAGCGCGTCTTTCATCACACCCAGCTTCATGGTGTTGCTGCGCGGCTCTAGCACCGCTATTATTCTAGCACCTTTTTTGGCATCGCCAGAAACCGCGTCCAGCTTGCTTCGCAGGCCTGCTAATGTAGTCTCGATAGCGGTTGGATGATGCGCGAAATCATCGTAAACTGTAATATTATTCACCACGCCTTTGGTTTCCATACGGCGTTTTACGTTTTTAAATTCGCTAAGCGCTTCAATGGCAATACACGGCGCCACGCCCACATGGCGCGCCGCGGCAATTGCTGCCAGCGCATTCATTCTGTTGTGTTCGCCCAACATCTGCCAGCTTAAATGCGCTTGGCGCTCATTCTTAAAATATACGTCGAAACTACCATCGCCTAGTGCATTTTTTGCCTGCCAATCCGCATCCGTGCCAAAATGCTCCACCGTGCTCCAGCAGCCTTTATCTAAAACACGTTTTAGGCTATCTTCTTTGCCATTAATCACCACCAAACCGTTTTGCGGCACAGTGCGAATCAAATGATGAAACTGCTTTTCAATCGCATTTAGGTCATCAAAAATATCCGCGTGATCAAACTCTAAATTGTTCAAAATAGCCGTACGCGGGCGGTAATGCACAAATTTTGAGCGCTTATCAAAAAAAGCGGTGTCGTATTCGTCTGCTTCGATGACAAAAAAGGGTGAAAAATCACCTTTGTTTTTTATCCCCTCGCCCGCAGGCGGGAGAGGGCTAGGGTGAGGGGCAATGCCCATAGTCGAGCCGCTCCTCACCCCAACCCCTCTCCCGCTTGCGGGCGAGGGGCTTGCTAGCTTGAGCGTTTGCGCAGGCGGCACTTGCGGCAGCCTTGCCGAAACGCCAAAATTCTCAGGCACCCCACCAATCAAAAAGCCAGGTGCCAAACCCGCATATTCCAGTATCCATGCGAGCATTGAAGACGTTGTAGTTTTGCCGTGCGTGCCCGCTACAGCCAACACCCACTTACCTTGCAACACATTCTCTGCCAACCATTGCGGGCCAGAAATGTAGGGCAAACCAAGGTTCAAAATTTCTTCCATCAACGGATTACCGCGCGAAACCACATTACCAATCACATAAATATCTGGGTTTAACTTGGTTTGCTCGGGTGAAAAACCCTCAATCAACTCAATGCCTTGAGATTCTAATTGCGTACTCATTGGCGGGTAAACATTCGCATCGCACCCCGTGACGCGATGCCCTGCCTGCTTAGCTAGCACCGCAATACCGCCCATGAATGTACCGCAAATACCTAAAATGTGAATGTGCATAGTTATTCTTCTTCAGCAACGGAGTGATAGTCTTCGTAAATATCTATAACTGATCTGCCATTAAACGACCAATAGGGCGAAGGCTGAATTGGCTGATTGTCTGGCAAACCCAGTAAACGGCGCGTGGCCATAGTTAAAGACATTTTTTCGCCGTTTAAATCAACTTTTTTTGCTTCAATAACTTTAACTCGCAACCTTCCATCTCTAGAAACTAATATAGATTCGTTTGGGATGGCAAGCTCATGAAAATTCATTCTAGGTCTTATTGTTTCTTTAAATATTTGTGCAGATTGCTTATCTACCTCTTCTGTACCTGCCTCAATTTTATCTTCAAATTCAGCAGTTATGTCGTCAACTTTGAGCAGCTTTAAAACTGAAATAACTCTTTCTGCTTCAATTTTAAAAAACTCTCTATTCGGGTTGATTCTTATATTTCCAAAAGCATAATGTAGAGCTCTTTCAACTTCATGCGCGTTTTTTACTTGGCAAGCAAAAGCGCAATCAAATGGGACTGGAACACCCGTTCCATATAGCTGACGCATTCTTACTTCAATTTCTAAATTTGTTGTTTTGCCAATTTTTACCAGCCCTGGCATTGCAGGGTTTGTTAAAACATAAACAATTTGATAGCCATTTTTCAGCATAATTTATCCCAAATTCGGCGCTAACCAGCGCTCTAAATAGCTTTTAGGCAAGTTTCTGCGTTTTGCCATGTCTTCTAGTTGGTCTGTGCCAATTTTATCCACACTAAAGTATTTAGCGTCTTTATGTGCAAAGTAAAAACCTGATACTGCCGCCGCAGGCATCATGGCGAAGCTATCGGTGAGCTGCATATCAATTTCATCGCATTGCAGCAGCTTGAACATATCGGCTTTTACCGTATGGTCTGGGCAAGCAGGATAGCCAGGCGCAGGGCGAATGCCTGCATATTCTTCTTTGATTAACGCGTCTATAGGCAACTTTTCGTCGCTCGCATAACCCCATAAATCGGTGCGGATGCGTTCGTGCATGTATTCTGCAAACGCTTCAGCAAGCCTATCTGCAAGGCTTTTGAACATAATGCCACTGTAGTCATCTTGCGCGTCTATAAAGCGTTTTTCGATTTTTTCAGTACTTAAACCTGCGGTTACGGCAAATAAGCCGATGTAATCATCTGCATTATTTTTAGGCGCAATAAAATCACTTAAACATTGGTTTGGCCGCGCCACGCCTTCTATCACTGGCTTTACGCTTTGTTGGCGCATACCGTAATAGGTGAAGGCAACTTCATCTCTATTTTCGTTAGTATAAATTTCAATATCGTCGTCATTCACACTATTGGCGGGCATTAGCGCGATGACGCCGTTAGCCGTTAGCCAGCGGCCATCAATGATTTTTTTTAGCATACTTTGCGCTTCGGCGAATACTTTTGTCGCGGCTTCGCCCACTACTTCATCAGTCAAAATAGCGGGATAAAAGCCTGCTAAATCCCACGTTTGGAAGAATGGCGCCCAATCAATGTATTGCGCGATTAAGCTTAAATCGATATTTTTAAACACGCGGCGACCAATAAACTTGGGCTTTACGGGTGCAAATTCACCTGCAAAACTTAATTTAGATTTGTTTGCGCGCGCATCGGCAATAGTGAGTATTGGCACGCCTTTTTTGTTGGCATGTTGCTCGCGCGCTTTTTGGTAATCCGCTTGAATCTCGGCCAAATACGCGCCGCGCGTTTCGGGTGTGAGTAGATTTTGCATCACGCTTACACTGCGCGAGGCATCTGGCACATAGACAATGGGGCCATCGTAATGCGGGGCGATTTTTACCGCTGTGTGCGCGCGCGAGCATGTGGCACCGCCAATAAGCAGCGGCGTTTTTGCATTAGCAAAATAGGGGTCGCGCTGCATTTCTTTGGCAATGTGCGTCATTTCTTCTAAGCTTGGCGTAATCAGGCCGCCCAAGCCAATAATATCGGCGTTTTCGGCGTTTGCCATGGCTAAAATCTCCGCCGCTGGTACCATCACGCCCATGTTGACTACTTCAAAGTTATTGCATTGCAATACTACACTCACAATATTTTTTCCGATGTCATGCACATCACCCTTAACAGTGGCGATGACGATTTTGCCTTTTGGTTTGGCTACCACGCCTGTGCGCTCTTGCTCTAAGACTTTTTCGGCCTCAATAAACGGGATTAAATGTGCCACGGCAGTTTTCATCACGCGAGCAGATTTCACCACTTGCGGCAAAAACATTTTGCCTTGGCCAAACAAATCACCTACCACGTTCATGCCGTCCATCAGTGGGCCTTCGATGACGTGAATTGGTCTGCCGCCAGATGCTTCAACCGCCGCACGCGCTTCTTCGATGTCTTCCACTATAAAGTCGGTAATGCCATGCACCATGGCGTGTTCTAAGCGTTTTTGCACGCTCACAGGATCATCCACAGAGCCGCGCCACTCTAGCGTTGCAGCCACTTTTTTACCACCTGCCACTAGCGTGCCAGCAATTTCAATCATGCGCTCGGTGGCGTCATCCCTGCGATTTAGCACTACATCTTCCACCCGCTCTTTTAACTCTGGTGCGAGATCATCATAAATGCCCATCATGCCCGCATTCACAATACCCATGGTCATACCTGCTTTAATGGCGTGGTAGAGGAAAACCGTGTGAATGGCCTCGCGCGCGGGATCGTTACCGCGAAAGCTAAAGCTTACATTCGAGACGCCGCCCGAAATTTTGGCATGTGGCAGATTTTGCTTAATCCAGCGTGTGGCCTCGATAAAATCCACCGCGTAGTTGTTGTGTTCTTCAATGCCGGTGGCAATGGCAAAAATGTTAGGGTCGAAGATGATGTCTTCTGGCGGAAAGCCTATGCCCTTGTCATACATTTCATCCTCTCGCTTGTTTTCACCCTCTCCCCAACCCTCCGCCATCAAGGGGGAGGGAGTATTAAGTTCGAGCATGCCCAACCCCATCAAGTGGGAGGGCGGGTGTGTCCCCTCGCCCGCAGGCGGGAGAGGACTAGGGAGAGGGGCGGTGATGGATATTTCGCCCCTCTCCCCCACCCCTCTCCCGCTCGCGGGCGAGGGACTTAAAAACGCCAGTGTTTGTGCATTTTCTAGCCTGTTTTCTTGCAATAGTTGACTACGGTGATACTCTGGATCTCCCGCCAACAAGCGATACGCCCTTTCACAGATTTCCGTTTTACGCGCAAAGGTATCCGCTTGACCTTTTTCGTCAAATGCCATCACAATCACCGCTGCGCCGTAACGGCGACACAACTTGGCTTGGCGCAAAAATTCGGCTTCGCCTTCTTTCATCGAGATAGAATTGACAATGGCTTTGCCTTGCACGCATTTAAGCCCAGCCTCAATGACAGACCATTTGCTGGAATCAATCATAATTGGCACACGGGCAATGTCAGGCTCACTGGCGATTAAATTCAGGAAATGTGTCATGGCTTTTACGGCGTCCAGCATGCCTTCATCCATATTAATGTCGATGACTTGTGCGCCGTTTTCTACCTGCTGCCGCGCTACACTTAACGCTTCGTCGTATTGCTCATTAATAATCAGCCGCGCAAAGGCTTTGCTGCCTGTCACATTGGTGCGCTCGCCTACGTTGACGAATAGTGATTCTTCATTAATGATAAAAGGCTCTAGCCCTGCAAGCCGCATGGCTATTGGCTGCTGGAGCACCTTTCTTGGGGCGATATTTTTAACTTGTTCATAAATCGCGTTAATGTGTGCTGGCGTAGTCCCGCAGCAACCGCCCGCGATATTGATAAAGCCGCTATTGGCAAACTCTTTCACTAAGCTAGAAGTCACGTCAGGCGTTTCATCAAAACCCGTATCGCTCATTGGATTCGGTAAGCCAGCATTGGGGTAAATGCACACGAATGTATCGGCGATTTTGCTTAATTCTTCGGCATAAGGCCGCATTAAAGTGGCGCCTAAGGCACAATTTAAGCCAATCGTCAGCGGTTTGGCGTGGCGAACTGAGTTCCAAAACGCGGTCACGGTTTGACCTGATAATATGCGACCAGAAGCATCGGTCACCGTGCCAGAAATCATCAGCGGCAATGTGTAACCCACCTCTTCAAAAAACGTATCAATCGCAAACAAAGCGGCTTTGCAGTTGAGCGTATCAAAGATAGTTTCCACCATTAAAATATCCGCGCCACCTTCTACCAATGCGCGCGTTTGCGCTAAGTAAGCGTTTACTAACTGGTCAAAATTGACGTTACGAGCGGCGGGATCATTCACGTCGGGTGAAATGCTGGCGGTTTTGGGCGTTGGCCCAAGCGCGCCAGCTACAAAGCGTGGTTTATCGGGCGTGCTATATTTATCGCAAGCAGCCTTTGCTAATTTGGCAGAAGCCACATTCATCTCATACACCAAATGCGCCATGTGGTAATCGTCTTGCGCCACGGATGTGGCACCAAAAGTATTAGTTTCGATGATATCCGCGCCAGCGGCCAGATATTGCTCGTGTATTTCTTGAATGATGTGCGGCGCAGTCAAACTTAACAGCTCGTTATTGCCTTTTACAAATAACTCGCGCTGGCCTGCGGGTGAGGCAAAATCCTTAAATCGTTCACCGCGATAATCCGCCTCAGTCAGCTTATATTGCTGAATCATGGTACCCATCGCGCCATCTAAAATTAGGATGCGTTGAGAGAGTAATTTGCGTAGTTTAATTTCTGTTGCAGATTGCATTAAATGAGATTTGAATCAATTGGCTAATAATGAATTATTTTAACATGTTGCGACCGTTTCACTTGTATTGCGAACTAACTACAATTGCAAGCCAACTAAAACTGATGCCTAAAGTGATTAAGTGCTGCGCTATAAACAAAGTAATTGCAGCATATTGATGATGAATATTAAAATTTAGAAATTAGAAATTTAAGGCTGGATTCGCCCAATTAAAAAAGCACTTTCTATTCACCCAGTAGTTCGGCAATCGGCTGTAAATGCTCAATATGCTCACAAATAACTTTTAAAATGACGATAACTGGAATACCAAGCAACATGCCCCAGAGTCCCCACAACCAAGAAAAAAAGATAAGCGCTATAAAAACTGCGGCCGAGTTCATTTTGGCGATGCGGCCTGTCATCCAGGTGGTAATAAATACGCCAACCACAGTGGCGATGACAATAGACGCGCCTGCAACTGTCACGGCCATTAATAGTGAATCAAATTGCATGTAAGCAGCCATGCCAGTGGCTGCTGCGGTTGCAACTGGGCCAAAATAGGGCACTATATGCAAAAACCCTGCTGCAACAGCCCACGCGCCCGCATTTTCTAATTCAAGCGCACGAAATGCCATCCATGATAAAACGCCGACAATGATGTTGGTGATTAACAACATGAACATGTAGCCTTGTATAGAGCTATTAATATCCATGAGTATATTGACTGTAATTTTTTTGCGCGTTAACGAAGGCCCAGTAATTTTAACTAGTTTGCGCTTGAATATGTCACCAGACAGCAGGAAAAAGTAAGCGAGAAAAATCATGGTAATGGCTTCTGCAATAAAGCCGAAAACGCCTAAAGAGCTGCGCCAAAGAAAATCACCAATCTTAAATTTAGGCTCTTCTAAAACCACACGCATGACTGGTTTTTTTTTAGTTTTAATGTTGTTTTCAACTGAACTAGCGGCTGTTTCAACTTGATTCGCTGCAATCTGCACTTTTTGCATATTGGTCAACGGGTCGCCACGCTTTACGGCAAAACCAGAAGTAAGTTTAACCGCAGCTTCAGGTAAAATTGAAATGATTGACTGCACTTGACCACGTAACGCGTAGCCTGAAAAGATGATGCCAGCCACCAAAGCAATGACAATAAGAGATGCGCCAATAACACGGTGCACTTTGATGCTTTCTAGCTTTATTACCAGTGGATTTAATGCATAAGCTAAAAGTCCGCCTAATAATACGGTGATGATAAAACTTTGCGCCCAATCTAATGCAAAAATAACTGCAATGCTAGAAATGATGATTAAAGCAACATTTCTCACTTGCACGGGATCATTTGATGGAAATAAATGATCGGCTGGCAACTCAGGGCTGGTTTGAGTGGCGACTTTTGATTCAGAATCAGTTTGCATTATTTACTTTCACTTATTAAGCCATAAGTTATCAAGGCTAATTATCAAGCTAGTTATTATAGACCTATATAAAAGCACTTAAATTCTAGCCATAAAGCGGGCAATCAGCCCATACTTTTAGTTACTATCGCCACGCCTATATTGAACCGCCTCCGCTATGTGGCTAGGCTTTATTTCAACATCTCCACTCAAGTCGGCGATAGTTCTGGCCACTTTTAAAATGCGATGGTAGGCACGCGCAGATAAATTTAAACGCGAAATGGCGGTTTTTAGCAAGGTTAATCCTGCATCATCGGGCTGGCAAAATGTATCAATCTCTAAACTACCTAGCGCAAAATTAGCTTTACCTTGGCGTTTTAGTTGCAGTTCTCTGGCGCGTTCAACGCGTGAACGGATGCTGTCGCTATTCTCTGCATTGGCGGCAGTGGTAAGTTCGTCTTCTTTTAGCGCAGGCACTTCAATATGTAAATCAATGCGGTCTAAAAGGGGGCCTGAAATTTTGGCTTTGTAGCGCGCCACGTTATCAGGCGTGCATCTGCACTTATTGTTAAAGTGGCCTAAATAACCGCATGGGCAAGGGTTCATGGCGGCGAGTAGTTGAAAACTGGCGGGGAAATCGGCCTGACGCGCGGCGCGGCTGATGGTGATTTTGCCGCTTTCTAAAGGCTCACGCAGCACTTCTAGCACTTTTCGCTCAAACTCGGGCAGCTCGTCTAAAAACAACACGCCGTTGTGCGCCAGCGAGATTTCACCAGGTCGTGGAATGCCACCCCCTCCCACCAACGCCACGCCAGAAGCAGTGTGGTGCGGGCTTCGGTACGGTCTGCGCTTCCAATTTTCTAGCTTATAACTTCCGTTCAATGATTGTATAGCGGCAGATTCTAATGCTTCATGCTCTGTCATGCTGGGTAAAATGCCTGCAAAACGTGCGGCCAACATGCTTTTGCCTGTGCCTGGCGGGCCGCTCATGAGTACGCTGTGGCCACCTGCGGCGGCAATTTCAAGCGCGCGTTTGGCTTGAGATTGACCTTTTACCTCGGCAAAATCGGGGTAGGCGATTGTTTGTAGTTCTGCGCTAGATTCATACTGATTTAAAGCAGTATGCCCACTTAGGTGCGCGCACACTTCTAGCAAAGAATTGGCGGGGTAAATAATCGCATCTTTTACTAAGCTTGCTTCTAGCGCACTTAATTGGGGCAAAATAAAGGCGCGCTTGCCATTCAATTTAAGATTAATTTTTGTCTTGTGTTGCATATGATACGTCATGGCTAGGGCGCCGCGTATCGGGCGCAACTCGCCAGTGAGCGCTAACTCGCCTGCAATTTCATAACGTGCGAGCGGCTCTTTAGGAATCTGCCCACTGGCTGCCAAAATACCTAACGCGATGGGCAGGTCGTATCGACCGCTTTCTTTAGGCAGGTCGGCAGGTGCTAGGTTTACCGTGATGCGCCGCATGGGAAACTCAAACTGTGCGGTGAGAATGGCGGCGCGTACACGGTCTTTGCTCTCTTTCACCTCTGCTTCGGGCAATCCCACAATCGTGAATTGCGGCAAGCCGTTGGCGAGATGCACTTCCACCACCACCTCGGGCGCGTCCATGCCACTAAGCGCGCGGCTGTAAAGCACGGCTAGGCTCATATTGGCAGCTCGATTGCGTGACTCCTTCCCCTTTTTAGGGGGAAGGTTGGAATGGGGGTGAAAGCTTGAATATGCTTAGTTTCTACCCCCTCCCTAGCACTTACTTTAGCCCCAGCCCTGCTTGGGCGAGGGAATGTTTTATAAGTTTGATTCATTGCTATTTTTAACTTTAATTTGATATATTATTTTTGGTTTTGGCTTCTAATTCAGCTAATGTTGCTTCTAGTTTTACCAGCTTTTCACGCGTGTTACGCAAAACTTCAGCTTGCACATCAAACTCCTCGCGTGAAACAAGCTCCAATTTGGTGAATGCGCCCTTAATTAGTGCATTGATGTTCTTTTCTACATCCGCTAACGGGCTTGATTTAATCATCTCATTGATTTTGCTGGATATTTCATTAATTTTATCTGCATTAAACATAGGCTTGCCTTAACGTTTTACGATTATATTTTATAGTTTAGCAGATATTAAAAGCTAAATCACAATTGTTGTGCTGATTAAATATTAATTATGTGTTTGATTGTAAACATGTTTTTTGTTGGCACGCGCTTTGCTAATGCTAAACGTAGTGTTTATTCACTTGTTCTAAAATATTAAGGGGGTTAGCTATGAAATTCGTATCCGCAATTATCAAGCCATTTAAGCTTGACGAAGTGCGTGAGGCTTTGTCTGCCATTGGCGTGCAAGGCATTACTGTCACAGAAGTAAAAGGATTTGGTCGCCAAAAAGGCCACACCGAGTTATATCGTGGCGCAGAATATGTAGTAGATTTTTTGCCAAAAGTAAAATTAGAAATCGCTATTAAAGACGACCAGCTAGACCAAGTGATTGATGCGATTGAGAAGGCTGCCGCAACGGGCAAAATTGGTGATGGCAAAATTTTTGTGTTTAATTTAGAACAAGTGTATCGCATTCGTACCGGTGAAACCGGTCCTGATGCGCTATAAGGGGCTTATCATGAATAAGATTTGGGACATGAAGAAATTCTTATCGGTTTTATCATTGCTTGCTTTGTTAGGTTTTGGCGCAACGCAGCTTTCTTATGCCGAAGATATAACAACCGCAGAAGCTGCAGCAGCAACAGTTGAATCAGTGGCTGTTGAAGGTGCTGTAGAAAGTACTGTAGATGCTGCTGTTGAATCAACTGTAACCACAGCTGAGGCAGTGGCAACCGAAGCCACACCTGTTGAAGCTACTGCTACGCCAACGCCAGTACCCAACAAAGGAGATACGGCTTGGATGATAGTGGCTACCGCATTGGTATCCCTGATGGTCATTCCAGGTTTAGCTTTATTTTATGGCGGCTTAGTGCGTCAAAAAAATATGCTCTCGGTATTAATGCAAACGTTTGTTATATTTTCGCTAATGGGCGTGTTGTGGGCTGTTTACGGTTACAGCGTTGCGTTTACAGGTGGTAACCCATTTTTTGGTGGTTTTGGAAAAGCCTTTTTAATGGGAATTACACCCGAATCCATTGCCGCTACATTTAGCAAGGGTGTGTATATTCCAGAGCTAATATTTGTGGCTTTTCAACTTACTTTTGCAGCCATTACTCCCGCTTTAATTATTGGCGCATTTGCTGAGCGTATGAAATTCTCAGCCGTATTAGCTTTTATGGTGTTATGGTTTACTTTTGCTTACTTACCAATCGCTCACATGGTTTGGTATTGGGATGGCCCAGATGCAATTACAACTGCTGAATCTTTAAATACCGTATTAGCAAATGCTGGTTGGTTGTGGGCAAAAGGCGCATTAGACTTTGCAGGCGGCACAGTGGTGCATATTAATGCAGGCGTGGCAGGTTTGGTAGCATGCTTTGTGTTAGGCAAACGTATTGGCTACGGCAAAGAGGCGATGACGCCGCACAGCTTAACCTTAACCATGGTAGGTGCAGCATTGTTGTGGGTGGGCTGGTTTGGTTTTAACGCAGGCTCTAACTTAGAGGCAAACGGCTACGCAGCCTTAGCTTTTTTAAACACTATGATTGCAGCAGGTGCAGCAACACTTTCTTGGATGTTTATTGAGTGGTTCCACAAATCAAAACCATCTATGTTGGGTGCCGCTTCTGGCGCGGTTGCTGGCCTAGTTGCCATTACGCCAGCATGCGGTTTCGTTGGCCCGATGGCAGCCATTATCATCGGCTTATTGGTTTCACCTATTTGCTACATGTTTGTGGCCAAAGTGAAATACATGTTTGGTTACGATGATGCACTTGATGTATTTGGTATTCACGCCGTAGGTGGTATTTTTGGTGCGTTAGCTACTGGCGTGTTTGTAAACCCTGCATTGGGTGGCGCTGGTGTGATTGACTACGTAGCAAACGGTGTTGCAGAGTATAACTTTGCAGCACAAATGACAGCGCAATTATGGGCTGTTGGTACTGCCATTGTGGTTTCTGCAGTAGTGTCATACATAGCACTTAAAATTGTAGACTTGGTCATTGGTTTACGTGTATCTGAAGAATCTGAGCGCGAAGGCTTAGACACAACAGAGCATGGCGAACGTGCTTATCATTCATAATTTTTAAACTAGCAATAAGCAAACGGGCGCCTAGGTGTCCGTTTTTTATTGGGCGCCCGTTTTTATTTGTGCTTTATTGTGACTATTTTAAAATTATTAACATTATGCTAGACACATACATCTAAATAACTAATTATGTAGTTATGTCTGAAAATCAAAGCGTTTTAAATTACATAAAGAACGATATTTAGGGAGCGGTATGTTAGCCAGCATGTTACGTTTTATAAGCAGAATACTATTTCGCGTTGAATTGCGCGGTTTAGAGAACATCCCCGCTGAGGATGGCATATTGATTGTCGCCAATCACGAATCGTTTTTAGATGGCTTATTGCTGGGGCTATTTATCCCCAAAAAAGCGACGTTTGTTGTGCATACCACCGTGCTAAAAAACTGGTGGTTTAGGCAATTTTTACGACTAACTCCGCATTTGGCGGTCGATCCCGCCAGCCCATACGCCATGAAAAAAGTCATTAAGTTGCTAGAAGCTGGTAAAAATGTGGTGATTTTCCCTGAAGGGCGCATCACCATCACAGGCAGCTTGATGAAGGTTTACGATGGCCCAGGTTTTGTTGCGGCTAAAACGGGTGCCACCATTTTGCCTGTGCGTATTGATGGCGCGGCAGAATCCTATTTTGGGCGCTTATCCAGCCACCATCCACGAAAACTTCACCCCAGAGTGACCTTAACCATCATGCCCACCACCAGCGTGGCGATGCCTGAACCATCACATCATAGCTTTCCTACAGCCAAGCAAAGACGGCGCATTGCGGGTGAGGGTATGCGCAGTGTAATGCAAAAAATGCTGTTTCAAGCACAAAAAAATCGCACCTTGTTCGAGGCTTTTTTAGATGCGGTCGATAAATTTGGCGGCAACTATAAATTAATCGAAGACTTAAATGAAACCGAAGAAACCTATCAAGACTTGCTGAAGAAAAGTTTAGCTTTAGGTAAATTAGCCACTAAAGTCAGTGCGCCTAATGAGGCCGTGGCCGTACTTATGCCCAATATTACCAACACACTGGCGCTTATTTTGGGCATGAGCGCATTTAACCGCATTCCCGCTATGCTCAATTACACGGCTGGCACGGCAGGTATGCAAAACGCCTGTATTGCCGCCAATATCAAAACAGTGATTACCTCGCGTAAGTTTATAGAGGCCGCCAGCCTTGAAAGCGTGGTTGCCAATTTTCAAAATCTCAATATCGTTTATTTAGAAGATTTACGCGCGCAATTTGGCATGATGGATCGCGCCTGGCTCATGGGTTACGCCCTGCATTATCCACGTTCTGCCATGGAAACCAACAAGCATGATCAGCCCGCTGTGATATTGTTCACCTCAGGCAGTGAGGGCAAACCCAAAGGCGTTGTGCATTCGCATAAAAGCATTTTGGCCAATGTGGCACAAATATCAGCCGTGTTAGATTTTAACCCCACCGATAAAATGATGATGGTGTTGCCCGTGTTTCACTCGTTTGGCTTCACAGGCACGCTCATCGCCTTGCTGGGTGGCATCAAAATTCATGTATTCCCTTCGCCTTTGCAATACAAAGTCATTCCAGAAATCATTTACGACCGTGGTTGCACCCTATTTTTTGCCACTAGTACCTTTTTAGCCAACTACGCTAAATTCGCCCACCCGTTTGATTTTTATAAACTTAGAATTGTGGTAGCAGGCGCGGAAAAATTGAATGAGGAAGTACGTAAAACCTATTCTGAAAAATTTGGTATTCGCATCTTAGAAGGCTACGGCACCACCGAATGTGCGCCCGTGATCTCAGCCAACACGCCTATCGCTAACTTAAGCGGCAGCGTCGGCCAATTTTTACCTGGCTTAGAACATAAGCTGGAAGCGGTGTCTGGCATTGACAATGGCGGGCTGTTACACGTTAAGGGCGAAAATGTGATGATGGGTTACTACTTATTTGACGCACCTGGCGTGCTTAATCCGCCTCAAACAGCATATGGGCTTGGCTGGTATAACACAGGCGATATTGTTGATGTTGATGCAGAAGGATTTGTGCATATTAAAGGCCGCGTGAAACGCTTTGCCAAAGTGGCAGGCGAGATGGTCTCACTCGAAGTGGTCGAGCATATCGCAAACACCGCTGCAACAGAGCATCAACATGCCGCTAGCTCCAGCATTGATGCGCAGCGGGGCGAATGCATTATCTTATTTACTACCGATACACAATTAAAACGTGAAGATTTGCAGATTGTCGCAAAAAATCTCGGTCTGCCAGAACTGGCAGTCGCCCGTAAAATAATTTGCATTGAGGCAATACCACTGTTGGGCACTGGCAAAACTGATTATGTGACGTTGAAACAAATGGCTGAAAGCGCTTAGTGAATCAATTTCAATTATTAAAAGAACAACGTTTTCGCCCTTTTTTCTTCACCCAGTTTTTAGGTGCATTTAACGATAATGTATTTAAAACTGCGCTTATCACCTTGGTGGCATTTCATGCAGCTAGTCTTAGTAGCCTAGATGGTGCAACGCTGGTTACACTATTGCCAGGCGTGTTTATTTTGCCGTTCTTTTTGTTCTCGGCCACTGCAGGGCAAATCGCTGATAAGTATGAAAAATCGCAGATTATTCGCTTGGTTAAAGCGTTTGAGATTGCCATTATGCTATTTGCCAGTGTAGGCTTTTTTATGCACAACATTTGGCTGTTGGCAACTGCACTTTTTATGATGGGCATGCATTCCACCTTGTTTGGTCCTGTTAAATACTCCTATTTACCGCAACATTTAAAAGAACACGAGCTAATAGGCGGCAATGGCATGGTGGAAATGGGTAGCTTTGTGGCCATTTTGCTTGGCCAAGTGCTAGGCGCATGGCTCGCTACCGTGCATCAGCACGAGTTATTCACCAGCATCGCCATTTTATTTATTGCCATGCTGGGTTATTGCACAAGTCGTGGCGTGCCAAACTCACCCGCTGCAGATAGCGCACTTAAAATTAATTGGAACCCCATCACCGAAACCATACGCAACGTCAAGTTGATATGGCCGCAACAACAAATTTGGTTGGCGATTGTGGCTATTTCATGGTTTTGGTTTTACGGCGCAACTTTGTTGGCACAGTTTCCCAGCTTGGCTAAAGACGTTTTGCATGGTGACGAAAGCGTATTTATTTTGCTGCTTTCTGTGTTTTCTATTGGCATTGGGCTGGGCTCGCTACTGTGTGAAAAGCTCTCTAAAGGCCGCGTAGAGATAGGTTTGGTAGTGTTTGGCGCGATTGGTTTAACGCTATTTGGTGCAGATTTGTATGCCTCAAGCACTAGTATCCATGCGGCTTCCAGCCCTGCCTTGCAAAGTTATTTAAGCTTTATTGGCACGCTTAATATTAGTACACCTAGCATTAGTACGCTTAGCCATTGGCGCTTACTCGCCGACATCGCTTTAATTGGCCTATTTGGCGGCTTTTACATTGTTCCATTGTATGTGCTGTTACAAACGCGCTCTGAAAAAAGCCATCAATCGCGCGTGATTGCCGCCAACAATATTATGAACGCCTTATTTATGGTGGCATCTGCGGGCTTTTCAATTTGGATTTTCAAGCTTGGCTTCAGCATTCCACAGCTATTTTTAGCTACCGCTTTACTCAATATTGTCGTCACTATTTACTTGTGCTTACGCCAGCCAGAGTACTACACAAGCTTTATACGCTGGGCTAAGCAGCCACAATCTAATGAAAATCATTAGGCCAATTTAAGTAGTTTTAAGCTGTTGCGTTTTTGCACTCAGCGTATTATTCATCTACGTGATGGGTTTGTGAAAGCAGTGATGCAACTAGAACCTAGCGAATTTTAACTTGAGGAGAATTACGATGTGGACAACACCAGCTGCTACTGAAATGCGTTTCGGTTTCGAAGTTACAATGTATGTTATGAATAAATAAGTAAAACAAGTATTTTTGTCTGTTCTACAAAAAAGCGCTCTGCCAGAGCGCTTTTTTATTGCCCAGCTTTCAATCAAATTATTAGTTAAAAAATCCTTTAGGCAGCAGCACCCAAACTTTACCAGCTTGTTTCATACTGCCAGCTTTTGCTCCAGCCACATCGCCTGCACCCCAATAAAAATCAGCTCGCACTCCGCCTTTAATTGCACCGCCCGTATCTTGCGCCATCATCAAGCGTTGTAGTGGTTTATTGCTGTTGGGTTGTGTTGTAGATAAAAATATCGGTGCGCCAAGCGGCACAAATTTTGGGTCAATCGCTACGCTGCGCTCAGCAGTAATTGGCACGCCAAGCGCACCAAGCGGACCTGGCAGCCCAGCAGGTAGCTCTCTAAAAAACACATAACTTGGGTTGGTATTTAGTAATTCTTGCAATTTTTGTGGATTTTTAAGCGCCCAGTTTTTAATGCCTTGCATGCTAGCTTGGTCACGCGTTAATTCTCCGCGCTCAATCAAAATTTTGCCAATTGAGTTGTAAGCATGGCCGTTTTGGTTGGCATAACCAATCGGAAGTTGCTGACCATTTTCTAGCTCAATAATACCAGAACCTTGAATTTGCAAGAAAAATAACTCAACAGCATCGGCCACCCAAGCAATTTCGTTACCCGCCAAAGGCGTATTTGCGCTATCAATATCTGCACGTTGCAAATAGGGCACCAACTTATTACCTTGCAATTTACCACGCACGCGCTTGTATTTTAAATCAGGGTAAAGTTCGCTCAGCTCCACAGTAATCAAGTCCGTAGGTTCTCGATATACTGGCTGCAAAAACTGCGCAGTTTTGGTGCGGCTGCCGCGCATTTTCGGCACGTAATAGCCTGTAATTAAACCTGTTTCGCTACCATCCACATTGCTCGCCTGAAACACATCAAAATTTTGAACAAAGTATCTATTTACATCTGCATCATTCGGCTGATTAATTATACTGGCTGTTTGGCAAACGGCTTTCCATTTTGGTTTGTTTTTTAAGCCTTGACAGCTTTGTAGCCATGCCTCCCAAGCTTCAACGGTATTATCATCCAGCAAAATTTCGGCGTTGCGCCAAGAGATGGGTTTAAGCAAGCTATACTCGGCTATTTTTGACTCATTTGGCTTTATGCTTTCTGTATTTTTTTGCGCTTCAATCACAGCAACAGTTGGCGTATTGTCGTCACAGTTACAAGCAGGTTTTACAATGCGATTTGCACAAGAAGTGCTAAGCAGCGCCAGTAAAATTAATATATAAAGTTTAATTAATATAGAAAGTTTTTGCAAAATATCATTAGCTCACTTTAATCAGTTCAACATTTTAGGCACAGCCAAGGTAAAAGGCTCAATAATCGCATCAAACATGGTGCCATCTTCTGCCACTATTTTATAGCTGCCGCGCATAGAGCCAACGGGCGTAGCCAGTAGCGTCCCGCTAGTATATTCAAACTGTTGACCTGGCTGCAATAAGGGCTGCGCGCCTACCACGCCCAAACCTTTCACTTCCTGCACATTATTATTCGCATCTGTAATAATCCAATGACGGCTAATCAATTGTGCAGCGACGCTACCCACATTACTAATGGTCACGGTGTAGGCAAAAGCATATTTGCTATCATCGGGGTTAGATTGATCTGCAAAGTAAGCAGTGTGTACACTCACCATAAACGCATATTTTTTGTCAGTAGCCGTCATTTTAGATGGTTATGCCGCCGTAATTAAACCAGATGTCGGTGAGCTTGGGCTGGCGGAATAGAGTTTTTTTGGCATACGCCCTGCCAGAAAAGATTCACGTCCTGCTTCAATGGCTTTTTTCATCGCGCCTGCCATCATCACTGGGTCGCGCGCGGCCGCAATGGCGGTGTTCATTAGCACACCGTCGCAACCAAGCTCCATCGCAACCGCTGCATCGGCCGCGCTACCAATACCTGCATCTACCAATACGGGGATTTTTGCGTTTTCGATAATAATTTGTAAATTCCACGGGTTTAAAATACCCATACCAGAGCCGATTAATGAGGCCAATGGCATCACCGCGCAACAACCTATCTCTTCTAACTGTTTGGCGATAATCGGGTCGTCCGAGGTATAAACCATCACGTCAAAGCCATCTTTTACTAGGATTTTAGCGGCGGAAATCGTCTCAAGCACATTCGGATACAGCGTTTTTGGGTCGCCTAGCACTTCCAGTTTAACCAGTTTGTGACCATCCAAAAGTTCTCTAGCTAATCTTAAAGTACGCACCGCGTCATCCGCCGAATAGCAGCCTGCCGTATTGGGTAAATAGGTGAATTCTTCGGGCGGCAAATACTCTAGCAATGACGGCTCACCCGCTGTTTGGCCAATATTGGTGCGCCTAATTGCCACCGTCACAATCTGCGCGCCACTGGCATCAATCGCGGCGCGGGTCTCGGCAAAATCTTTGTATTTGCCCGTACCCACCAATAAGCGCGAGTGGTAAGCTTGCCCTGCAATCATTAATTTTTCGCTCATATTTTTAGTCTATCCGCCGCCGACTGCACCGACAATTTCCAGCTTATCGCCATCTTGCAAATTCACCGTATCAAACTGGCTGCGCGGCACAATTCCGCCATTTTTTTCAATCGCCAAGCGCTTGCCAGTTAAATTAAGTGTCGCCACAAGTGCCAAGATTGTCATGTTTTCGCTATCAAACTGCTTGGCGTTGCCGTTAATAATAATGTTCATAGTAGATTAATTTTACTGGAAAGCACTATTTTACGGGCGAATATCTGTGCTTTGCTGCAAAAATTTATGTTTTGTATAAGTTTGGTATGGCTATTGCTTTAATCAAATAAGGAAAAAATATTTTTTTTGTATTCCGCAGCAGATGTGCCGCGTTATACATCAAACTGTAATGATTAATTTAGTTTATAGACTAAACCTATGAAATGAATGAATTATTTTAATAGATTAGACTCACATGCTAATGGAACAAAATTCCAGTAGCTTTAAATCCCAAAAGGAAAACATGATGCAAGCAGCAAATTTAGAAACAAGTAATGTTAATAACGTTGTAAAAACCCAAGCCACTGCCAAATTGGCCATCTCTACCAAACTGGTAAGTGATTCAAAAGCTGATAAAGCGAAACTACCCGAAGTTGCGGAACAAGTTAAACCACCAAGTTTTAGTCGTACGCTAGAAGCGTACAGCGACTGCGTTTAAGCTTAAGCATATAATTTGGCTTTAAAGAAAAAAGCGGGTGGCATTACTGCCAACCCACGTTGCTTTCTAGCTAAATTGCTGTCAGCTTTTATTCAATCAGCAATTGCGGACGTTTTGGTTCTGGCCAATCTAAATGGTAGAACTGACCGCGAGGCTGATCTTTACGCTCGTAAGTATGCGCGCCAAAATAATCACGTTGGCCTTGCAATAAGTTAGCTGGTAAATCGGCACTGCGGTAGCCATCGTAATATGCCATCGCCGCACTAAAGCCTTGTGCGGGAATACCGTTAGTCACCGCTAAAGCAATCACTTTACGCCAGCCAGCTTGGCCGTCGTTCATGGCTTTAGTGAAGTATGGGTCTAGCATCAAGTTTTTCAAACGTGAATTAAGTGCGTAAGCTTCGGTGATTTTTTGCAAAAAGCGGGCGCGAATAATACAACCACCGCGCCAAATTTGTGCCAGCTCGCCAAAGTTAAGCTTCCAGTTATACGCCACTTGTGCTTTATCAATCAGCTGAAAACCTTGTGCGTAAGCGCATATTTTGCTGCAATACAGCGCGTTTTTAATCGCATCAATAATGGCTTTTTTGTCTGTCTCATGCTTAATTGCTGGGCCTTTTAAAATTTTGCTGGCTTCTACACGTTCCTCTTTCAAGCTAGAGAGTGCGCGCGCATACACCGCTGCGGCGATGGCGTTAGCAGGCGCACCAAGCTCAAGCGCATTGGCGGCTGTCCATTGGCCGGTGCCTTTTTGACCTGCGGTATCTAAAATTTGATCCACCAAGAAGCCTTTAGTCATTGGATCTTTTTGTTGCAAAATATCGGCGGTAATTTCGATTAAGAAACTGGATAATTCGCCTTTGTTCCACTCTGCGAATATTTTACCGATTTCATCAGCTGGCATACCAAGTAAGTTTTTCATGAGCCAATAGGCCTCGCAAATAAGCTGCATATCGATATATTCAATACCGTTGTGCACCATCTTCACATAATGCCCTGAGCCATCTGGGCCAATATATTCCGCACATGAAAAACCACCTACTACTGGTTTGCCTGGCTTGCCGCCTTCCATTGGCTCACCTGTGACTGAATCTACTTTTGCAGCAATGTCACGCCAAATTGGCTCCAAACTCGCCCAAGCTTTGCGCGTGCCAGATGGCATTAAACTTGGGCCAAAACGCGCGCCAGTTTCGCCGCCAGATACACCAGAACCAATGAAATCAATGCCTTTTACCGCTAACTCTTTTTCGCGGCGAATGGTGTCTGTCCATAATGAATTGCCGCCGTCAATAATAATGTCGCCTTCTTCTAAAAACGGCAGTAACGCATTAATCGTTACATCGGTCGCGCTGCCTGCTTTTACCAGCAGCACGATTTTGCGCGGTCGCTTAATGCTAAGCACAAAAGAAGCCAAATCAGCATGACCCACCACATTAGCGTGCGAAGGTTCGTTTGCCTTGCACTCTTTAATAAAGTTAGTCATTTTTTTAGGATCGCGGTTGTACACCGCAATGGTATAGCCGTGATCGGCAATATTAAGGGCAAGATTTTGCCCCATCACGGCAAGGCCAACTAGGCCAATATCAGCATTTTTTGTAGTCATATCTTTTCTCTTTGTCTGCGCTCTTTTAGCGCTTTAAGTTAAAATAAAACAAAGGCTTGTGGCTTTTGTTTTGGGGGAAATTGCTGCTAAGTTTTAAGTGTTCGATTAAATAACATGGTACTCATTAAATAACATAAGCCCGCTAACTCTGAATCGTAACGCGCTTCGCCATCGCGCATAAACGCGTGCTGTGCATTAAATTCATGCCAAGTAAAATTTAAATTGGCGTCTGTCATTTTTTGATGTACTAGCTGGCGGCCTGCTACGGGTACGTGATTGTCTTGCTTGCCCCAAATCATCATTAGCTCGCCTTTAATATCGGCTAGGCGCTCCATACTGTGCTGATTAGGCTTACTGGGGATGTTATTAATGTGTAAATCGGTAGCGTAAAAACAGGCGGTCGCTTTAACCTCTGTCTGCAAAGCCGCGCGGAAAGCCAAATGCCCGCCTATGCAATAACCCATTGCGCCCACATTGCCGTTGTACCAATCTTGCGTGGTTAAATAATCTATCATGGCACGATTATCGGTATCGTAGCCCTGTACATCTTTGGCGGCCTTGTCGTTATTGCCTTTAATGCGGCCTGCGTCGTCGTAGCCCAGCACCGTGCCAATGGGGTTTAGCTCGTGAAACACCTCTGGCACCAGCACCGCAAAGCCTTGACCCGCCATGTAAATAGCAGCACGCTCAATTGGACCTGTTTGTTGAAAAATTTCGGAGTAAAATAGAATGGCAGGCACAGGTTTGTTATGCGTTGGCCTATGAATATAAGTTCGCATTACGCCTGTAGGTGTGGAAATATCAGCAATGTGCGATTGTGTCTGCATAAATTTTAGTTAAATTCTAGAATGCACTATTTTACAAGTTTTGTGAGGATTGTCACACACAAAAAGCATTAAATTTGGCAAACTGTTTGGTATTAGATAAGAATTAATATTTTAAACAGCTGTCATTTAACAACACCTTAATTATAGAAAGTGTTTGTATGCGCTTAATTTTAGCTTTACTTACTTTAATTTCTTCTCAACCCACTTTAAGCGCACAGCCTAATCATGAGCTGGCATTTAAGCTTAAAGCCTCTGTAGTTAAGGTACACGTGGCTACCAAATCTGGTGGGCATGGGGTTGGCACTGGTGTAGTAGTCAGTAAAGATTCAGTGGCGACTAATTGCCATGTTATCGCTAACGCTACAGGTGTAAAAATTAGTAAATTTGGTGAAAGTTTTGTGCCAGACACCATGAAAGCAGATTGGAAACACGATCTTTGTATTTTACGCTTTCAATATCTTGACCTGATACCAGTGGAGTTAGGCGATTCTGAAAACTTAGTAAACGAGCAAGCCATATTTTCAATCGGCTTTCCTGGCGGGCCGCCCAAGCCACAAGCCACCTATGGCAAAATTAAAGCTTTATATCCGCATGACGACAGTCAAGTGGTGCGTACCGACGCCTCGTTTGTGATGGGTGCGAGCGGCAGCCCAGTGTTTGATGCAGAGGGCAAACTGGTTGCGCTCAGTACTTTTAAAAGCCCAGGGCGCGGCGGGGCTTATTTTTATAATATGCCTGTAAAATGGATTAAGGCCTTATTAAATGCGCCCGACATAGCGTCGCTTGATACCAATGAACTACCGTTTTGGGATGCGCCAGAGCCACAACGGCCGTTTTTTATGCGCGTAGTGTTGCCGTATCAAAACGAAAAATGGGCTGATTTAAAAATTGTGGCGCAAGAATGGATTACCAAAGAACCAACTAGTCCAGAAGCTTTATTCTACGCGGGTGTGGCAGAAGAAAATTTAGGCGATTTAACTAAGGCTTACCAGTACTTTCAAAAAACGCTTAGCCTTCATCCACAACATGTGGCAACATTGATTGAGCTTGGGTTGATGGCAAATCGGGCTGGTAAGGCGGATGATGTAGAGAAAACGCGGGTTGCGCTTAAGGCCATTAATGGCGAGCTGGATGAAGAATTTACAGCGGCGCTAAAACCTGCTGCCAATTAATAATCAGCTGCTCTGCCAGTTGAATATCCCTGCGGCACATCACTTTGCCATTCGCCACAATCATTGCAACGATGGTCGTGCATGCTTGGGCTTAAAGTTAAGCTGGGACTATTACAAAATTTGCAATGCGTAGGATGAATGACCGCCGTTTTATGGTGTGTTTCGTGGTGTTCTGTCGCTACTTTATTGCTGCCTAAACCATATTTATTATCCATGGTTAACTCCATTTTTAACAAAATTTGATAATACACAAATTACGCCTTTTTTAAAGAATGAGCAAGTGTAGGCGGCTAATTTATGTCTATAAAATGTTTGTTGTTGTCACCGACAAATGTGTATCGTTAGTTATTAAAAGGCGGAATGAGCGCGGTTAAAGGCAAAAAGGTACAACCTACATTCAAAGCAGCCAAAGTAAACGAGTGGAGGTGAATGCAAACCAAACGGCCTTTTCGCCCGCCAACACGTTACAAGTTATGCAGCCATTTGGCTTGCTGAACAAGTGCCTAATGTATTTTTAACGGCAAATACAATCACTTGCTAGATTTATTGCACAAAGAAACGCTGAATCGAGTCAATAGCGAGATTGGTCAAATAATTCTAAGTGGCGTACTTAGCCAAGTGAAAGATCTCATTCCTAAATGGGTAATTTTTTTAAATAAAAACATTTTGCCTCGATATTAACGATGCGCGGCGCGACGTTTTAACCCTGATGCGCTGCGCGACTAAGCCTATCATTAACCGCTGCCCATTCTGTCGTGCGCGGCGGCATTTCTACCAGTAATTGCGTTACTTGCAACGCGTCTAGCTGATGCAGCGCGCCGTATAAGGCTTCTGCGGCTTTTGCGGCTTGATTTGGCAATTGCACGTAGTGGCAACTTGGGTATTCACCTGCTCCAAATAACAAAGCAGCACAGTTATTTTGCGGAGTTAGAACAAAATTAATGAGCTCTTTGCGTGATTGAAACAGCTTAACTGGTGTTTTGGGTGAATAATGCAGCACATGTTGGCCTGGTACTCTAATAGCCTGTTTTGAGCTTAAAGCAGGCCTGCCAGCAAGCGCTTCAATGCTGGCTTCTGGCAACATGCCTAAACGTAATAATTGCCATTCTTCACCTATTACGGCAACTATGGTCGATTCAATACCCACTTTACATGCACCGCCATCTAACACTGGCACGCTGTCACCCAAGCCAGAAGCCACATGGGCAGCCGTAGTAGGGCTAAGTTGCGTGAATTTATTGGCAGAAGGCGCAGCCAACGCCAAACCACTTTGCTTAAGTAGTTGCTGAGTAATTGGATGATTAGGCACACGCAACGCCACTGTTGGATGATTACCGCGCACAATGTTTGAAACGCTATCTCTTGCCCTTAAAACCAAGGTAAATGGGCCTGGCCAAAACGCTAGTGCCAACTTTTGTGCAAGCGGTGGGAATTCCGCCGCCCAATTATGCACTTGGTTTGCATCAGCAATATGTACGATGAGTGGATTATCGGCAGGGCGTTGTTTAATCGCATACACTTGTAGCAAAGCCGCTTCATTAGTCGCATCTGCGGCCAAGCCATACACTGTTTCGGTGGGTATGGCGACCACATCGCCATTTTTAAGTAATGTAATTGCTTGCGCTAAATTAACCTGCATAGTCTGCCAACTAGGTATAAAAATGATATTCTACTACCTAGTTGGCAATGTGCCATGCCAGTTTTAAGCAGCTTGGCGAAGCCTGCTTATGTTTGCCTGCTTGTAATCATGTGCAGCCAGTGGGTGATGCGCGGCAACCGCTTGCTCTATCACCTCTTTAGCGCTTGGCAAGCCCGCTACGGCACGCTCAATCGCTAGCTTGGTCGCTGCATAATTCCAATCTTGAATTTTTGAGTCATCTACGGCATCCCAATGAATAAATACGCCAACGCAAATAAATACGTCGTCTGCTTCATCCATCGGTATCACGCCTGCTTTCACACAATCGGCCACTGCTGCCGCGACACCACATTGCGCTGCGCCAAACATTTGCACCGCTTGTTTCGCGTTTTTAATATCTACTTTGTTGAACATCACGGTTGGCGGTTTCGCCATAAGATTTGGGGCTATCACGGCTAGCAGAGCATTATCGCCGCGTTTTTGATTAGTGAGCGTTAAGCAAAAAGCAGTTTCTACCGCACTGCCACGCGGCCCTATAATCAAATCAATATGCGCAACCTCGTTGCCTTCGCCCACCAAAGCTTCGCCCACCAACACCTTGTTGATTGTTAGCGTTTTCATAATAGTTCACCTTTCCACTTTCAAGCTCATCTCTGAGCGTCAAAAAATATATGGGCAAATTTAGTAGCTAAAGTTGATGCGCTCAATGATTAAGACTGATTATTTTAGTGCAAGTTGCGACTTAATCTATCACATTGCGTTAAACTGACAGCCTCAAAAAAGGAAAAATATGCGCCAAATTTTAGTCAACCAAATTATTGTAGAAAACAACCCCACCCAAGCCCGCTTGGGCGCTTTAAGTGTGAGCAATTGGCCAACGTGGCAAAAAGAAGTTTCTACATTTGATTGGACATTTCCAGAGCAAGAAATCGCTTATATTTTAGAGGGTGAATGCGTCATTACCGCCACAGGTGGCGCGCCTATTAGCTTTGGTAAGGGTGATTTGGTGACTTTTCCAGCGGGCACTAAAGCCAGTTGGCAAGTAATACAACCGTTACACAAACATTATCAGTTAGATGGCAATATTGTGACGCAAACTTTAAAACGCATTAAAGCGGCGTTAAAACTGTAAGTTTATATAGTGTCTCACCGTCATGCTTAAGCGCAACGAAGAATCCAGAACTTTAACTCGAAGTCTTAAGCATTGACTCTTCGTTGCGCTCATAATGACAGAGCTAGCCCGCTTTTCTGAAAGTTAAGTTATATCGATAATTGCCAAGCACCGCATGGTTATTGGCTTGCAGAGGCATGATGCCGTGATAATTTAACCGTGATTTACCGCCCCAAACCACAATATCACCGTGTTGCAGTAAAATTTTGCTAGGCTTATCGCTACGCTTTAAACCGCCAAACAAAAATGTCGCTGGTACACCAAATGAAACCGAAACAATCGGCTGACTAAAATCTTGCTCATCTTTATCTTGGTGCAAACTCATGCGCGCACCAATTTCATATTGATTAATTAAACAGGCATCGGGCACAAAATTAGCATAGCCCACTTCTGCGGCGGCATTATTTGCAAGCTGCAAAAAACTCATCGGCATGGCCTGCCAAGGCGCGCCAGTGCTAGGGTTTAGCGCATCGTATCGGTAACCTTTTTTATCCGTTACCCAGCCTAACTTACCGCAATTAGTCATGGCCACCGACATGGTAAATCCGCCTGGTGTGACCATGTGGCGCAAAGGCGATTTTGCAATAATAGACTTTAAATCATTTAATAATGGCACTTCATTTGATAGTGCAAAATTTGATAGTGCAAACCTGCGCAACAGCATTGCGCCATCGGCGATATGCAAAGTTTGTTCATCCATATTTTCGAATAAATCCATTTATAATGATCCTATGTCTAATGCACAAAATTACGCCGATGCCACACAATTTCTCAGCGCCATCGATGATGATTGGGCGCAATTAATTAGCACGGTTGGCGCTTGCGAGTTTACGCCAAAAGCTGAACGTAATCCTTATGAGGCGTTAGTACGCGCGGTGGCTTACCAGCAACTGCACGGCAAAGCTGGCGACGCCATTTTGGGTAGATTAACTCAACATTTTGGTCAATTTCCTACGCCAGAAGAACTCATAGCTGCGCAGTTTGACGATTTACGCGCTTGCGGGTTCTCTGGCCGCAAAATTGAGACGCTAAAAGGCATTGCCGACGGCGCTATTTCTGGCCTTGTGCCGCCACGCGACATTGCTGATTCGCTGTCGAACGAAGCGCTAATTGCGCGCTTAGTGATGTTAAAAGGCATTGGCCAATGGACGGTGGAAATGATGCTGATGTTTACGCTACAGCGCATGGATATTCTGCCAGCAGACGATTTTGGCGTGTGTGAGGGTTACAAACGCCTTAAAAAACTGGAAACTGCGCCTAAGCGCAAAGAAATGGCCGATATTGGCAAAGCTTGGTCTCCACACCGCACCGTTGCAAGCTGGTACTTGTGGCGCGTGCCCAAATAAATTAGAACTCGCAAAATAGCTCAAGATTTCAACATAGCTGAAAAAGTTTAGTGCGCCTAATCTATATCGGCAGAGTCACACTAGGTCAACGACGACTCATCGACGTGGGCTGTTCGTTCATTAACACCCCCACGCTTACTGCCTTATTCACTGCACTTATCACAATTTTACCCGTTATTTAGTTTTGCAGTTTTAGTTTAACTAATTACTTAAGTTTTATCACGGGTTTAATTTTATAATAGCCCACCATGCAAGCTTTTAATGCCCAAATTTTCACATTACACAATCACGCATTTCTTAAATTATTAGCATTTCGCATGCTTATCGTGCTGGCTTACCAAATTATGGCGGTCACTGTAGGCTGGCATATTTACGAAATCACACACGATACTTTGGCTTTAGGTTTAATCGGCCTTACAGAGGTGATTCCCTATTTTGCGTGTGCGCTATTTGCTGGCCACGCGGTAGATCACTATTGTTCAAGACGATTTTTTGGTATGTTGGCGGCGCTGTTATTATTGATTAACGCAATGATACTAAGCGCAATTTCACTCGGTTGGATTAACGGTAATGCGAGTTTATGGATTTATGGCTCAATCGCGTTTACTGGCGTTGCACGTGCGTTTATTGCCCCCAGCTACACCACCTTATTCGCGCTTGTTATTCCGCGCCAATATTTTGCCAAAGCCATGGGTATTGGTAGCTCGGTGTTTCAAATCGGCTTAGTGCTTGGCCCCGTATTGGGCGGCTTGCTGGTTGGGTTTGCTAATAAAACTATCGCCTACCAAATAGCCGTTTTATTGTGTGCTGGCGCAGCGCTTGCTATGTTATCTCTTAAAATAAAAGAACCACCGCCAGCGCAAAACAGCCCTGCCGTATTCGCCAGCATTGCGCAGGGTTTGCGCTTTGTGTTTAGCAATCAAATCGTTCTGGGTGCGCTGTCATTAGATATGTTTGCCGTGCTGTTTGGTGGAGCTGTTGCCATGCTGCCTGCTTTTATTCAAGATATATACCAAATGGGGCCAGAAGGTTTGGGGGTTTTGCGCGCTGCGCCTGGTTTAGGCGCTATTGCCACAGGCTTATGGCTTACGCGCCACCCCATTAACTTACACGCTGGACGCTTGCTATTGTTTGCGGTTGCTGGCTTTGGCGTGTGTATGATTGGCTTTGCGCTTACCCCTTATTTTTGGGTTGCGGCTGCCATATTATTGCTTTCTGGCATTTTTGATGGCGTATCGGTTGTGTTACGACAAACTATTTTACAGCTCGCCACACCCGATGCCATGCGCGGACGTGTCACTGCCATCAATGGCATATTTATTGGCTCATCCAACGAGCTAGGCGCGTTTGAATCTGGCGTGGCTGCTCGCTTAATGGGCTTAGTACCCTCGGTGATTTTTGGTGGATTAATGACACTTGGCGTGGTGGGGGTTACCGCTAAATATGCACCTAAATTGCGAGATTTAGAGTTACATCAATTGCATTAAGCGAGCTTAGTTTGTTAATTTAGTTTGCGCGCTGATTTCCTGCACATCACTTTCATCTTTCAACGCCACGCCTGTTACCTTTAAGCGCATGGCTTCTTTGGCTAGCCAAATCAACTTTTTGGCGGCAGCGTCGTATTGCAAGCCTTCTGGCCGTACGTTTGAGATGCAATTGCGATCTGCATCGCTTAAGCCAAGTTTAGGGTTATAAGTTAGGTAAATGCCCAAACTATCGGGTGAACTTAAACCAGGCCTTTCACCTATTAGCATGGCGACTATTTTCGCGTTGAGCGCTTGACCAATTTCATCGCCAATAGCTACCCTTGCCTGCGAGGCAATAACGACGTGGCCTGTGTGCCAATCAGTTGGTAGATAATTGCGTATTTCTGCGAGTAACGGCGCTACATGCCGCGCGACTGCTAGTGATGACAAACCATCGCCCACTACAATTAAAAAATCAGTCGGTTTTGCTTGATGAAGATTTTTCAAATGCATCAAACTTTGCTCATGCAGCCTGCGCCCCCAATCGGGTCGCAACAAATAGCTGGCTCTATCAGGCGCCATACTTTTTGCGCGAATAGTGCTAAATCCTTGTGCTTGTATATCAGCTTCCAGCGCATTAATATCCAATGGCAAATGCACCGCATCTCGCGCCATGGCGTGACTTAAGCCAAAATCGAGCACTTCCTTAGTGGGCAAGCTGCTACCCACGCGGCCGATGGCAATACGTGCGCGCGTGAAGCTTTTAAGCTGTTGCCACGGGTCTAAATGTAGGTGGTGTTTGTTTACTTTTTCAGCCATTTTTATACTACCTGTCATTGCGGGCTAGACCCGCAATCTAATGGATATTTTAAAAAGATTCTGACTTTCGTCAGAATGACAGAGAAAAATAATCATGCGGCGCTCAATAAATGTTTAGGCATATTTTGCAGCATGTGATGCGCTTGCTCAATTGGCTGCACTTGTCCATTGGCATCCATAATGTGCATTTGTTTAAGCCACAACTCAAACTCTGGCGCGGCTTTCAGGCCAAGTACTTTGCGTAAATATAGCGCATCGTGAAAAGAAGTCGTTTGGTAGTTCAGCATAATGTCATCTGCACCTGGAATACCCATAATAAAGGTGAGGCCGGCAGTGGCAAGCAGCGTCATTAGCGTGTCCATGTCGTCTTGATCGGCCTCGGCATGGTTGGTGTAACATACATCGCAACCCAGCGGCACGCCTAAAAGTTTTCCGCAAAAGTGGTCTTCTAGCCCTGCGCGGATAATCTGTTTGCCGTCGTACAAATATTCTGGGCCAATAAAGCCCACCACGGTGTTGGTAAGCAAAGGCGATAAATGCCTTGCAACCGCGTAAGCACGTGCTTCGCAGGTTTGTTGATCGACACCAAAGTTCGCGTTGCCAGACAATGCTGAACCTTGACCTGTTTCAAAATACATGACGTTATACTCGCCAAATTCATTTTTAACAGTGCCGCGATTTAAAGACAAAGCCGCCGATTGCGCTTCTTTTAGCAAAGCGATATCAATGCCAAAACTTTTGTTGGCTTTTTCGGTGCCTGCGATAGATTGAAATACTAAATCCACAGGTGCGCCGCGTTCGATTAACTCAATTTGGTTAGTAACGTGCGTCAAGATGCACGATTGCGTAGGTATTTCGTATTGGTTAATAACTTCATCCACCAAATAATACAAATCCATCAGCGCAGGCAAGCTATCGGTTGCTGGGTTAATGCCAATCACTGCATCACCCGCGCCGTAGAGCAAACCATCCAGCATAGAGGCGGCAATCCCGCGCATGTCATCTGTGGGGTGATTAGGCTGTAAACGCACGGAAATATGGTCTGGTAGGCCGATGGTGTTGCGAAAGCTGGTTATTACATGGCATTTTTTAGCGACCAAAATCAAATCTTGATTACGCATTATTTTACTCACCGCCGCTGCCATTTCTGGCGTAATGCCAGTGGCAACGCGCTTTAAAGTAGCCGAATCAGCAATATCTGAAAGCAGCCAATCACGAAAATCACCCACGCTTAAATGGCTAATCTCTGCAAATGCTTGTTTGTCGTGCGTATCCACAATCAAGCGCGTGACTTCATCGGCCTCATACGGAATAATTAAATCTTCCAGAAAGGTTTTAAGCGGAATCTCAGCCAAGCACATTCTAGCCGCCATGCGCTCAGCATAGGTGTCTGCCGCTACGCCCGCAAGATAGTCCCCAGAGCGCGCTGGTGTTGCCTTGGCAAGCACATCTTTCAAATCTGCAAATTGATAAGTTTGCGCGCCCACACTATAACGATAGGTCGTCATGCACTTCTACCCCACACACTTTTGCACTAGTTACTTGCAATTCACAATGACATTATGCGACTTTTTTTAACAATGTCGCAAATGTTATATATAAATGTCGCAAACTGAAACTGTATCAAGTTCAAACACTTGCAATTGTCTATTATAAATCTATACTAGAAGTGTAATTTGTCTGTAAGTAACCATAAAAGTGCATGATCGTTTTAGTTTTAAAAATTAGTATCTAGTAGTTTCTATTAGCAGTTAATCTTTAAAAGGGGTAAAAAAATGAGTGATTTGAGCGAGGCAAGCGCGGTCTTAGAACATGACGCCGCTGAACTAAAAAAAATGGGCTATGAGCAAGAGTTGCACCGTCACATGGGTGGCTTTTCTAATTTTGCAATTTCGTTTTCTATTATTTGTATTTTGGCGGGTGGTATTTCGGCGTTTCCCTTGGCGCTAGGCGGCGCAGGTGGCGCTTCTATTGGCATCGGCTGGCTAGTGGGCGGTTTATTTGCAGCGATTGTGGCATTGGCGATGGCGCAAATCTCTTCAAGTTACCCAACGGCTGGTGGTTTGTATCACTGGGGTTCTATATTGGGTGGCAAAGGCTTTGGCTGGACGACCGCTTGGTTTAATTTGCTGGGCTTAATTTTTGTGGTGGCCTCAGTTAATTTTGGCGTGTATGACTTCTTCTTTAAAGGGCTAGCGCTGCCGCTGTTAGGCGTTGATGTATCAGGCTTTGGATATTCGCATCAAATTTTCTACATCGCACTGTTTACCATTTCGCAGGCCATACTCATTTATCGTTTTCCTAAATTTACCACCAAAATTACCGACCTTTCTGGCTACCTGATTTTTATCATTACTATCGTGCTAGTGTTGTCTTTGTTGGCTTATCATGAAGGTGGATTAGAGTTTTCTCGCTTGTTTACCTTTACTAACTACACGGGCACTGAAGGCAGTGTTTGGCCAAAAAGTGAAGGTATGGTGTTTCCGTTTTTGCTAGGGCTTTTGCTAGCGGTTTACACCATTACTGGTTTTGATGCCTCAGCACACACCTCAGAAGAAACGCGCGATGCCGCCAAAACAGTACCAAAAGGCATTGTGAGTTCTGTGGTTTACTCCGTCATTTTTGGTTACATCTTAATTTGTACCTTTGTGTTGGTATTGCCAGACATTCCTACTGGTGTAAAAAATGGCTTTGGCTTTTTTGCTGAGCTGTTGAAAACACTGCCGTCCACACTACAATTAGTATTAGGCTTGTCTATTTTCTTAGTCAATTATTTGTGCGGTTTAGCTTGTTTAACTTCCACATCGCGCATGATGTTTGCCTTTGCACGCGATGGTGGTTTGCCCGCTTCTAACTTGCTACGCACGGTTCACCCAATATTAAAAACGCCCGTTGCCGCTGTTTGGGTTTCTGCCATACTAGCAGTTGCAGCAACGCTGTACGCTGCGGCTTTTAGTGTGTTGGCGGTGGGTTGTGCGGTTTTTCTGTATATCTCTTACATCATGCCAACCGCTGCTGGTATTTTGGCCGAAGGCAAAACTTGGAAGCATAAAGGCCCATTTAATTTAGGCGGTATGTCTAAAATCATCGGCGTGCTGGCTGTGATTGGCGGTGGCTTCTTAGTAATAGTTGGCGTACAACCGCCAAATGAGAAAGTGCTCTATTTGACTATTTTTATGTTGGTTGTCATGGCAATATTCTGGTTTGGGTTTGGCGAAAGCAAACGCTTTAAAGGCCCACCAGCGGTTAAAGAGTAAAGCGATTTAACGCTTTAAAAGCTAATGCCCGCCCTATGTAAAAATAGGGCGGGCATTTTTAATAAAGGCTGAGGCGTTAATGAAAGCTTATTTTTTTGGCGCTGGCTTCATTAAATTATTAGCACTATTAGGCACTACCACCTCTTTGCTTTTCTTGGGTTTTTTCACTTCTTTATTACTTTTAATTTGACCTTTTGCCATGCTGTTTCTCCTCAAATAAACAATCACCTCATCATAGACTGATGCCAAAATATAGGCAAATTATTTTAGGCTTTGTAAAATAGGCTTATACTAAAGTGCATTTATATTAACCCATTAAAAAATTCTAGGATTACAGCATGTTACCTATGTTTGATACCACCATTCCACCGCTCAAACGCGCTTTATTAAGCTTATCGCACATTCTAAAAAAAGGTGAGGCGTATGCAGATGTAAAAAATATTGAGCACGCGGTTTTGCTCAACGCACGCCTTTTTCCTGATATGTATCCCATTATTCGTCAAGTCTATATTGCTACAGACATGAGCAAGGGCGCGGCTGCCAGGCTTGCAGGTTTAGAAGTGCCCAAGTATGAAGATACCGAAGTGACTTTTGAGCAACTGCAAACGCGCATCGCCAAAACACTCGCGTTTATTGACACCATTAAACCAGAACAATTGGTCGGCAGCGAAACGCGTGACATTACAATTACTGTGCGCAAAACCGATTTACATTTTACAGGCCAAGATTACCTGCTGAAATGGGTGATGCCTAACGTGTATTTTCACGTGACCACCACTTACAATATTTTGCGCCATAATGGCTGTGAGCTAGGTAAACCAGACTTTTTAAGACTTAAAGATTAACGTCTTAGATTAAGGTCTTAAAAGTTAATCAACTTATTGTCGTTTCACGTTGTTCACTTTGCCGGCCAGATCGAATCTAGCTTGTAAACGGCGTGATTCTGCGGCAAGATTCGCATTGATGTTGCCTGAAATATCCTGATTGGGCTTAATATCCACATTGCCCTCGGCGTAGAATTGATCACTTTTAAGTACAAGCTGCCTATAATGGTAACCACGGTTCTTAATTTTCACGTTGCCAGTCAGTTTATCGAAACGCGTAGAATCTCCAGCCAGAGACTGGCTGTTCTTAGACAAGACTGCGCGGTCTAGCTCGACACCATTAATTTTACCGTTTTGCACTGTAAAGTAGGCGCTAATCTCTGGTGCACCTGTGAGCGCGGCTGCCAGCTTTGATTGGCAAGAAAAAATCCCAGCGAGCTTTAATTTGCCATCCACAGAAGCGCTGCTGCCAAAAGCTTTTAATATCTCTGGCAAATTAGCGTTACTCAATTCGAAATTCCCCGCTATTGACCACTGGTTAGACCAATCAAGCGCCGCCTTGCCTGTGAAACTTCCACCATAAATTGTGCCTTCGATTTCATTGAAAAAAAGCAAACTCTGCTTAATGATGCCTTTGGCCTTTAGCTCGCTGAACATAAATTTTGGATTCATTGGCAACGCCCAATTAGTGCCTGAAAACGCGATAGCGAAACTGCTGCCTTGTGGCGTTATCTGCATGGCTAAGGTTTCGTCGTTAGTCATCAGATCGATGCTTTTGAGTTCGCGCGACTCGGTAAGCGTTACTTTTCCATTAAATGGCGCTAACTCAATATCTTTAATCTTTAAAATTAACTTATTCAGAGTAATCTGCCCAACTTTTAAGTGTTGCGCTTTACTTATATTGCTTACCCATTGTAGCGGTTGCCCAAAGTTTTCTTGCTCGATTTTCAAGCCTTTGATTTCGATTGACTTAAGTATTTTCACCTCTTCGGATAAGCTTGAGGTGACTGGAACAATGTTTAAAGCCTCAATTTTCTGAGCTGAGTTAGCGCCTATCGAAATGTTTTTAAGCACTAGGTGTGGTCGCGGCCAAAGTGATGCGCGCACTTCCTCAACTTTTACTGGTATGCCCAAGCTCTCAGTTGCCAACTTCTCGATGGGCTCTACCAGCGGACTTATATTGATGAAATGAAGCAAAACCAATACCAGCAAAATAGCGGGTGGCAGATAAATCAACAACACCTTTCTAAGCACACTAGCCCATTTTCCTAAATTTTTAGTAAGCACTAATGTCTTGCTTTCAACCTTAGACTTGGCCTTTACGTGGGCCTCCTCTTGCGCGGCGCGTATTATTTCTTGTCGCCCCTCAACTTCAGCTACCCGCTTGGTTTTTTTCTTAATTTCAAGCCCTACTTTTTCTACTTCGCTTGCAATTCGCTCCTCTTCTGCAAATTCCTCATCATCGTCATCTTCATCTGGATTAGCCCATTTTACTTCTATTGCGTCATCTCCAGAGACAGCGCTAGCGATTACAGGTGCTGCTGCGCTGGCTTGTAGGTGTTGTTTTTGTCGCTCTTGTTCTGCTTCACGACCAATACGCTCGATTTCTTGGCGTGCGATTTCTTTTTCTTCAGCTAGCGCTTTTTCATCAGCTTCAAATTTAGCACGCACCTTTGACGCCTCCTGCTCTGCCCTAACCTTAAGTTCGGCTTGCAATTTTGCTTGCTTGGCCTTGGCACTTATTTTGGTTACAGATTGTTGTCGTTCTTCTTCCGTGTTTAGGGCAAAGCTTTGCATGGCAAGGCTTGCCTTCAAATTCGCATCAGCGCTGGCTATTTCTTTGGCTTCCACGCTTGCACGATTCTGCTCTAATTCTACTTTTGCTTTACTTTCAGCCTCTAGGCGCGCATCATCCTCAGCCTTTATTTTCCGCTCAGCCTCTAGCTGATTTGCAAGTTTTGTCTTGGTGATAGCTTCAATTTCAGCTTTTTTTTGCTCTTCAGCAGCCATCTCTTTTTGCTTAGCGCTTAGGCGGGCTTCTCTGGCTTCGGCTTCGGATTTTTTTCGCGCCTGTTCTGCCTCGCGAACGATACGTGCTATATCTAAACGTGCGCGTTCTTTTTCTTCGGTTTTGGTTTTTTCTTCGGCTTCTGCCTTAGCGCGAATTTTTTCTGCTTTCGCCTTGGCTTCAATTTCAGTTTTAAGCCGTGCATCATCCTCTTCTCTGGCTTTTCGCTCCACTTCTAATCTGGTCGCTTCCTCAGCTTTAGCTGTACGTTCAGCCTCTAATTGTGCATCTGCTTTGGTTTTAAGTTCGGCTTCCAGCCGCGCCTCTTCAGCCTTAGCCTTTTCTTCCGCTTCCAATTTTTCTTTTGCTGCTTCTGCTTCGAGGGCAATGCGTTCTATATTGCGGCGTGCTTTTTCTTCTGCTTCAGCCTGTGCTTTGGCACGCGCCTGCTCTGCTGCCTTCTGCGCTTCAAATTCAGCCTGTAACCGAGCCTCTTCCTTGGCTTTAGCTTGACGTTCTGCTTCTAATATAGCTTCTTTCTCCGCTTTGGCCTGCGCTTCTTGTTCAAATTTTATTCTTGCTGCTTCTGCTTCTTGGACGATGCGCTCTATTTCGCGACGCGCTTTTTCTTCTGCTTCAGCCTGTGCTTTGGCACGCGCCTGCTCTGCGGCTTCTAACGCTTTAAGTTCGGCTTTTTGTAGCGCTTCTTGCTCAATTTTGGCTTTATGCTCTGCTTCTAGTCGTGCCTTTTCTTCGGCCTTGGCGCGTGTTTCCTCATCCGCTTTTTTTTGTGTTTCTTCGGCCTCGCGGTTAATGCGCTCCTTTTCTAGCTGCGCTTTTATCTTCACTTCGGCTTTAGCTTTTTCTTTTGCATATTCCAGCTCTTCTTTTTCCTGCGCCTTTTGCTCTATCTGCAAACGCACTTCTTCTTTTATCTTTGCTTTATATTCAGCTTGCAATCGCGCCTGCTCAGCGGCTTGCGCTTCAGCCTCCTCTACACTAACCACTTCCTCTACTTCCATTGGGGCAAAAATAGTGGCTGGCGACCATTCATCAGCGCCAGGGCGAGTTGATAGCACAGGTTTGATATAACCCTCGGTTTCAAGCTGAATTAAGGCTGTGGCTAGCCCTTGTTCGGTCATTTCATCATACTTAAATAGAATCGTTTCGACTTTCGATGTGCCATCGACGTGCAAAAGCACTTTCATCAATTGCGATGATAAGCCACCAATGAGGGATGAGCGAGCGCGCATGCCCTTAGCAGTTTTACTATAAACTACAGTTAAATCCATCTTGTAGGCTAAAGCTAAATTGAACTAAAGCGGACATCTAAGGCATGATAACTTCAGGCACATGAGGCTACAAAACGGGCTATAAAACCCCTCAATAACCTGTTCTATCGTCATTTTCAAGTTCTGTTCTCCTTGTAAAACGCTTGAGCATATAAAAAGAGCTTTATATACGCTGCCTGTATATGGTCTAAGTGAATCATACTCGCACGGAAAACCCTACTGCGTCAATATCGCTGTAAGCTTAAGTGTTGTAAATTGTTTATGTTGTGTGAATGACGCCACAGGCTTGAAGCAGATAGGCATTAGCCAGAAAGTTTTTAAATCCGTAAGATGCTAAATATATTTAAATAATATGCCCTGTGACCCTTATGGATATTGGCTTACAGCGTAGTAGTTATCAGTTATTTTAGACGAGACCTATAAGCGCCAGTTGGTTTAGCAAGCGCGAATTAACGCTGCACTTTTTCCGTTCCTATCGCAAATTTAAGCTGGCTGGCGGCGGTAGTATCTAAATCATTTAGCAAGGCAACTTTGGTCAAAGCCAGCGTGCGTTTGCCGCTTTCTTGCGCCATTAATCCCAAATAATAGATGGCTTGACTATGATGATTATTCATTGCCACCACTTTTTGCATATGCGCCTCTGCTTTGTGAATGTCTTTTGTTGCATATTCAGCCGTTGCTAGATAAAACCAAGCCTCTGCCGTATTGGGTTCTCGCTTTGCCCATTTACTGGCAATTTGTAATAGTGAACCCCAATTTTCAGTGGTGTAAGGGTGCACAACCTGCATAAAAAACGGCCATTTATCGTAAGATGCAGCCCAGAAAGGCTTCTCACTTTTAGCGTTAATGGGTTGCTCTGGGCGCTTAAGCAAGGCTTGCACCCACTCTACTGGCATATTGTAGTAATAAGCATCGCGGCCAGGGCTTTTTAGCGTAATTACACCCACTAAATTACCTGCATCATCAAACATACCGCCGCCACTGGCGCCAAACCCGAAACTACAGCTCGCTCTTATTACAACGCTATCATCCATAGGGTACAAGCCTTTTACAACGCCATATGTGCTGGATGGCTTAGCGATAAAACTGGGGTAACCAATAGTAAAAACAGATTGCTCATACTTAAGATTTTTACTTGAGCCTAGTGTTGCAATGGGTGCACTCAAGTTATCTACTTTTAAAATACATAAATCATGACGCCAATCGGCTTTAATGGCGCTTACAGCGAGCGGCGCACCTTTATTTATCACATTAATGCTATTGGCATTAGCAATCACATGGCAATTGGTCACTACTTGATTTTTTGCGATTGCCACAGCTGAACCTAACCCGTAACTGCCATTTGCATGCCCAACTTGCACTCGCAACACTTGTGAATTAAGTTGGCGCACCAATTCAGTGCTAGGGGCTGCCAGCGCAGAAGCTACTGAACACAAACAAAATAAAGCTGAATAAACCATATTAAAACAATGCTTTGTCATGGTATTTCCTATCTAAATATTAAATTTATTAACCTCACATCGATATAAAAGATAAAAATAAAAAACTTTTTGTACTGGATAAAAGCAATTACCGTTCCAATTTGCCCAAAATTACTAAATTTGAAATTATCATGTAACTAGATTGGTCACCGTCTGTTGTCGCACATACGGATGAAAGTATTAACAAGGCGCTAATATTTAGCGCAACTGCTGCAACTGAGTGCTATAGTGAATGCTTATTAATGAATAAATTGGCGGGGAGATTTGCGATGGATAAGCAAGAGTTAAAGAACACTAAATTTAACGAGCATGCTGAAGCGATTGAAAAACACAAAGCCTTGCTAGAAAAACTGCATCTTGATTCAAACACGCATTTGGATGAAATTAACAGCTCGATTGAAAAGCTCACCCTCACTTTAGAAGAGTATCTTAAAGTGATTGGCATTCCGTGAGGCCGTTCAAATTTCAGTAACTAAATTTTAAAAAAATTTTACCAACAATAACGCCGCATCAATGCGGCGTTATGTTTCGGCTTATGGGATGCCGATTATGCCAGTCACCAACACTGGCTTAATTTATAACTACAGATGTAAACTCATTGAAGTGTCGATAAGCATCTCCATTAACGGTGAACTTCCTAGCAGCCTACTCTTAAAAGCTACAACTAATTTATACGCTTAATTTTTAATAAATACAACCTAAAATGTAAACGGGCTA
>JANMOP010000013.1:0-3394 GCA_031369365.1 Methylotenera sp. | reverse complement strand
CAGCCCTAAACTCAGTTTTATATTTGGCCCATGGGCAAAAACAGAGTATTACATTAATTTAGGGTCAGGTTTTCATAGTAATGATGCGCGCGGCAGCACACTTAAAATTGACCCTAAAACTGGCCTCGAAGCAGATAAAGTATCAGCATTAGTTCGCTCAAAAGGTAGTGAAATTGGCTTGCGTACTTCTATTATCCCTAATTTACAAACATCATTGTCATTCTATGAGCTAGATTTTGATTCAGAGCTAGTTTTTCTGGGTGATGCAGGCACAACAGAAGCGGGCAGACCCAGCCAACGCAGAGGGTTTGAATTAGCCAATTTTTATAAATTGAATGACTGGTTGACCGTAGATGCAGATATTGCCTATGCACGCGCACGTTACAAAAATAATGACCCTGCAGGCAGCCGCATTGCAGGTGCGGTTGAAGGGGTAGCTTCTTTGGCGTTGTCAGTTGACAACTTGGGGGCTTATTTTGGGTCACTACAATTGCGTTATTTTGGGCCACGTCCGTTGTTAGAAGATAATAGTGTCAGGTCGAGTAGTACGGCTACTTTAAATGCAAAAGTGGGCTATAAATTTAATAAAGATACCTATATAGAATTGTCAGGCTTTAATTTAACTGATAGCAAAGACTCTGCCATTGATTATTACTATACTTCACGTTTACCAAGCGAGGCGGCAACTGGCGTAGATGATGTGCATTTTCATCCGATTGAGTCGCGGTCGTTTAGACTTAATTTAGTGAGCCATTTTTAGTGTGGGTTTTTTTAATTAGCGCAATGACAATATCAGCTAAAACCTAACAGAGAAAAAAATGGGGTCAGGCACGATATTCTTAATTCCCATTTAAAATCAATAGCCTAACCATTAATTAAGTCAGCATCATTATTACTTTTTCTATTTTTTAAGCTTATACACCAGCACCGCATCGAATAAATGGGGTCAGACACGATATTCTTAATTCCTATTTAAAATCAACAAGTTAAAAATAAAATAAGTCAGCATCACTATAATTGTCTCTATTTTTCAAGACTATAAACCAATAACGCATCCCCTTGTTTGTAGCCAAATATCGAGTTGCCACCACTGGCTACTGCAATATATTGCACACCATCAATCGTGTAGGTAATGGGTGGTGCGTTTACGCCAAAGTCTGATTTAGCTTGCCATAATTGCTCGCCAGTTTGGCTGTTATAAGCATTGAAGCTGCCATCGCCCTCACCCATAAATAACACGCCGCCTGCGGTTGCCAGCACGCCGCCAACCAATGGCTGAGCGGTTTTATTCTGCCATGCGATTTTACCCGTGTTTAAATCAATGCTTGATAACAAGCCCCAGCGCGGGTCTTGCGTTGGCTCGCTGGCTGCGTATCTAATGGCTGGTGCGCCGTTTTTGCTAGGTGTTTCGTGTAGCGTGTATTTGATTGGCGCATGAATACCTGCAATAAATACGCGCTGGTTTTGCTCATCGATACTCACTGGGCTCCAATTAGAGCCGCCCAAAATGCCTGGATACACCACCGTGCCTTCTTTTGTGGCTTTTTTAAACATATTTTGTTGCGGCACAAACGCGTCAGATTTCTTTAGCAATTTACCTGTTGCTCGGTCATGAATATAAAACCAACCTGTTTTGCTGGCTTGGCCTACCGCCGCAATAGTTTTGCCATTGAAATTATAGTTAAACAACACGGGTGGACTGGCTAAATCATAGCCCCACAAGTCATGCGGCACTTGCTGATAATGCCATTTTCGCTTGCCCGTGTTCACATCTAAAGCAACCAGAGAAACCGTGTATAAATTGTCGCCAGGGCGTGAAATATCGTTCATCTGCGGGCTTGGATTGCCTGTTCCAAAGTACAGCGTATCACTCGCCGTATCAATCGCTGGCGTGCTCCAAGCAGAGCCACCGCCAAAGCGTGCGGCATCAGGGTATTTGCTTAAATCAGCTTTCTCTTGTGCCACATCGCGGTTAAAGGTCACGCCGTCTTCTGTGGATTGTGTAAATTTGCCTTCCCATCCTTGGTCAGGAATCGTATCAAATTGCCATACGCGCTTGCCATCATTCACATCGTAAGCGGCGAGAAAACCTGGTCTGCCAAAGCGCCCCGCTACGCCGATCACCGCGCCCAGTGGCGCATCTGCGGTGGGGTTATCAATATGCAAGCCATAACCCACGCCAGTAATACCGACGATGACTTTGCCTTTATACACCACAGGTGCCATTGCAATGCCAATGCCCGTGCCACCTGTCACTTTGCGTGCGCTGTTCGGGTCATCTTTGCTTAACTCGTCTTGGCCTTCGGTCAAGATTGCGTTTTCTACTACGTCAATATCCCATTCTTTAGCGCCAGTTTTGGCGTTTAACGCAATTAAACGCGCATCTACCGTGCCAATAAATACACGGCCATTACTTACCGCTACGCCTCTATTAGCTGGGCCGCAACACATTTTCCAATCTTTTTTACGCGCGTGTTCGTAGCGCCAAAGTTGCTGGCCCGTTTTGGCATCTAACGCGACCACATGATTAAACGGTAGCGATAAATACATCACATCATTTTGCACAATGGGCGTGGTTTGAAAGCTTGCTGATACGCCACTTTTATACACCCAAGCCTGTGCTAACTCTTTCACATTTTGCGTATTAATTTGTGTGGCTGGTGAAAATCGCTGGCTGCTGAAATCGTGCCCAAAGCTAGGCCAGTCTTCATTATTGGCTGATGACTTATTTTGTAGTTGCGAACAACTGACAACCAGTAAAAAAAAGCTTAACAAAAGTGTTTTAAAAAAGTAATTTTTCATAATTTGCATAATTTGCATAGGTAAATTCACTCATTGGCTATAAATATATACCGAATAGTATATACCAAACCATTCGCTTCGACATAATCAAACAATATTTTCATATTGTTGAATCTAAAAAAAATCTATTGCGTATAACAAGTAGCAGTACTTATTCAAACTATTTAATTCTCAGGGAACATGAATGAATCAACTTAAAATAAAAAGTGCTATTTCACATTTATTTATTGGTAGCGTAATTGCTGCCACAATGGCCTCAAACGCACAGGCAGAACAAACTTTTAGCAATAAATTATTATTAACGGGTGGCGTATCACAGGTGGAAGGCGCAGCAGGCGGTGGTTTAACACCTTGGGCGCTGATTGGTGGTTATGGCACAAATAACGAAATTGGTGGCAATGTGCACTATACCTATGCCAAATCGAGCGATTACCGATTAGATAGTTATGGTTTTACCGTGGGCTTTTATGACCGTGTTGAGTTTTCGGTGGCTGAGCAGCGTTTTGATATTAGTAAGTTGCGCAATAAAGTAGAGGCGGCTTTACCAGGTGCAATTGGTCGCGACACCTTGGATCAAATGATTGTGGGTTTA
>JANMOP010000061.1:0-16707 GCA_031369365.1 Methylotenera sp. | reverse complement strand
CCTTCCTTTCTAAATTGACTGTCGAATAAAGTAGGCTTTAAATAAAAATATAAGTTTTAATTTTAGTGGCAGGTCAATAGCAGTGTCATTTCGCCAATTCTGCAGCCTCCACCACCACTTTATACAACTGTGCTTCTTGCGCTGTTTTTACGCGCTCACCCGTGTTAATTTGGTTGCGTTTGCCAGGTTGCACACCGTTAATAATCAGTGGCTGGCTTTGGCCAATGGCGCGGCCTGTCTGCGCATCGTATTTCACTACGCGCACTTGCACGCGTCCTACTGGAACAGATGTTCCATTTTCTACCACCGCAAATAGATTACCGCTATTATCAGCTTGCGCACCACTGCGTAAATATTTGCTTGGATTGCGTGGCAAATCAAGGCGTATGCCGCGCTCGTTGGCCTCTTTGCCTATTTCAGAATTAGAGCTGGCAGCCACTTGGTAGTGTTGCAAAGCACCATTGATATCACCGCGTTCCTCTGCAATTTGGCCAAGTAAAGCATGCCCTGGCGCGGTGGGTAGTAGCTCGTTGGCGCGTTTTAAAAATGGCTCGGCCTCAGCTTTTTTGCCCATGTTAAATAGCGCAATCCCGCTTTGCACATACGGTTTAAAGTAATTGGGATGCATTTTGATGGATTTGTCGTAATAGGCCAGCGCTTCTTGCGGTTTTTTCTGTTGTAGCGCAATATCGCCTAATAATTCTTGAAATTTTGCCTCGCGTGGTTCGCCCGCAATGGCCTTCTGCGCCAGTGTGGTGGCGGTGCTTGCGTCATTTTTCTTTAGCGCTGCTATGGCATCGTCATAAGCTTTGTAAGCAGGCTGGGTGGCTTTTACTTTGGCTACTTTTTGTGCGTAGATTTCTTTGCCCATTTCTCCGCCTGCGCCCATCTTAGCGAGTGTGACTTTATTGGCTGCAACCCGCTCTGGTGATGGTGGATGGCTGGCGAATAAGCCAGTGATAAAGTTACTTTGGCGGTCTTTACTTAGGCGCACAAAGGTTTCTTGAAGCGTTACGGCGGCGGCTGGGTCGTAACCCGCTTTTTTCATGTATTGCATCCCATACAGGTCAGATTCACTTTCTGCGTCACGCCCATATTTGCTGCTAATTAGCTGCGCGCCAAGCTGGGAGCCGCCTACAATCAAGTTGGCGTAATCGGTATTTTGCGCGCCAATGCCCACGGCTATCATGGCACCTTGCAAAAATATGCCACGTTCCATGCTTTTTGCGCCGTGGCGTGCGGCGGCGTGCACAATCTCGTGACCCATTACTGCGGCGAGTTCAGCCTCGCTATTCAGCTCGTACAAAAGCCCGCGATTGAACGCGATTTTGCCGCCTGGCATCGCCCAGGCATTAGGTACAGAGTCATTAAGCACCACAAATTCGTAGGGTAATTCTGGGCGATCTGACACCGCTGCCAAACGTTTGCCAATGCCCTGCACATAACTTGTCAATTCTGGGTCTATTACGTAATCACCGCCCTGCGATTGGCGCGCAGGCGAGTAGTTATCTTTACCAATGGCGATTTCTTTATCTTGGCTGACAAATTGAAACTCTTTTTTCTTGGTAACAGGATTAGTGCCGCAAGCGGTAATGCTTAGGCTTAATAAAACTGCAATCAATAGTGAAGGCCATTTTTGTATAAAATTATTTTTTAGCATGATGCGCTCCATAATGTATATTCAATTGATAACGCTTTAACTTTTGTTTGGACACGGTTTTTTAGTGCAATCGGCATAAATATACAGCGAGTGCTCGTGAATGGTAAAGCCACGCTCATTAGCGGCTTTGTGCTGCAACTTTTCAATTTCTTCATCACAAAACTCTTCTACATGCCCGCACTGTATGCACACAATATGGTCATGGTGATTGCCTTCATTGAGCTCGAACACCGCTTTGCCGCTTTCAAAATGGTGGCGTAATAACAGGCCTGCTTGCTCAAACTGGGTCAGCACGCGGTAAACAGTGGCTAAGCCAACATCTTCGCCCGTGGTAATGAGTATTTTATACACATCTTCGGCCGATAAATGCCGTTCGGCGCTATTTTCAAATAGCTCTAAAATCTTTAACCTAGGCAAGGTTGCTTTAAGGCCAGCGTTCTTTAAATCTTTTTGGTCATGCATCATAATCAGCTCACAAATCACATTTATGGTTTTAGGCTTGCACCCATCGTGGTATATTAACGCCAATTCAGTAATAAGTCATTCGTCCTAAAACCATGCATAAACTTTTAAAATTGTTGTTTGTTACATTATTAGCTAGTAGCGCTTTTTTAACAGGCTGCGGCTCTACTGTGCCTGTCGTTAAGCCATTTAAGATGGATATTCAGCAGGGCAATGTGGTGACTTCTAAAATGTTGCTGCAATTAAAGCCTGGCATGACTAAATCGCAAGTAAAATTTATTATGGGCACGCCACTTATTGTGGATAGCTTTCACAGTAATCGCTGGGATTATTTTTACCAAATGCGCCAAGCGGGCAAAATTAAAGAGCAGCGCCGCGTAATTTTAGATTTTGATAACGAGCTACTGGCGCGTGTGCGCGGTGATGTTGTGCCAGAAGGCACAGCAGGAGCGGCTTCTAGCACCGAAGCAGGCGCAGTGACTTTGCCTAAATCAGTTGAGCCAAAAGCAAAAGAAGAAGGTTTATTAGATAAACTAAAGTTTTGGAAAAAGGATGAACAAAAAACTGAAGTAAAACCTGCGGCAAAACCAGAGTTAAAAGAATCTGCGCGTGAAGTTAAATTACCTGAAGCTAAAACAGAACCCAAGGTGGAAATCCCTGCAAATGATGCTCTGGAAGGCAATAACGACGCGGCTGCTGGCGACACTCCTTCTATATTAGCAGTGCCGATTGAATTAGGGTCTCCTGTTGAACCAGCTCCCTCGGCAGTTGTGCCTGCGGTACAAGCTCCAAAAGTGGAATTGCCAGCAGTTGAAACACCTAAAACTGAACCTGCGCCAATAGCGGAGCCTGTAAAAATTGCACCAGCAAAAACTGCGCCCGTAACGCCAGCACCTGCACCAATAAAGGCTGTGCCAGAAAAATCTGCTCCAGTGTTACCTATTGTGCCGCCGCCGCCTCAGGATGAGTCTTTCATTTTTAGGATAGACAAAAATTTAGACTTAAAAAATACTGAGGCTACGCCAGCAGATGTTGCGCCAGTAGCTCAACCTAAAAAAGTGGATGTGCCACCGCCGCCGCCAGAAGAAGAGCCTGGTTACTTTGAGAAAATGTTAGAGAAAATTGGTTTTTAATAGGCTTTAAAAATTAAATGCAAAAGTTAAAGATAAACTTATGACGACTAAAATAGTAATTGCGGGCGCTTCTGGTCGCATGGGGCACGCGCTGCTGCAAGGCGTATTTGATGATGCTGAGCTACAATTATTTGGTGCGCTGGATCGTGCTGGCAGCGCAAGTATAGGCCGCGATGCGGGCGAGCAGGTCGGCAAAAATACGGGCGTGTACATTAGCGACGATGCCGCTGAAACGCTGCAAGGCGCGGATATACTGATTGATTTTACGCGGCCTGAGGCGAGTTTGGATTATTTGGAAATCTGCCAACGCAATCATGTGAAGCATGTGATTGGCACAACAGGCTTTACGGTGGAGCAAAAAGCCAAAATACAGACTGCTGCTAAAAATATGGCGATTGTATTTGCCCCCAACATGAGCGTGGGCGTGACTTTGCTGCTTGATTTGGTTGAGCAAGCCGCCAAAGTACTCAATGAGGGTTACGATATTGAAGTAGTGGAAATGCACCATCGCCATAAAGTCGATGCGCCATCAGGCACCGCGCTGCGCTTGGGTGAGGCTGCTGCACTAGGGCTAGGTCAAGATTTAAAAGATTGTGCGATTTACGCACGTGAAGGTGTGACTGGCGAGCGTGAGGCAGGAAAAATCGGCTTTGCAACACTTAGAGGTGGCGACGTAGTGGGCGACCACACAGTAGTATTTGCTGGCATTGGCGAGCGTATAGAAATTACCCACAAAGCCAGTAGCCGCGCCACATTTGCATTGGGTGCTTTGCGTGCGGCTAAGTTTTTGCAAAGTAAAAAAATAGGCTTATTTGATATGCGCGATGTATTAAGCTTAAAACCGTCAATCTAAATTGTAAAAGATAGTAAATTAAACTGAATTAACAAGATTAAACTGGTGATTTGGTACACAATTTTCTCTTGTAATTATTAAAGTCAACTTTCTTATTCAAATCTAATTTAATGCTATCTAAACTTAATTACAATTAAAAAAACATACCCTATCTTGGGCTTGGTTTTTGCTATTTTTATCTTTATTTTTAGGCGTTTTGGTAACGCTTTATGTGGCTAAAGCGCAAGATGCTGACATGCGAAATAATCTATACACATACGCATCAACTATCGAGCAATCGATAGATTGGCGCCCACATGCCGCCACTTTAATACGCAGCCATCCCTGTTAAAACCAGCTGATTTGGCCGAGTTTGAAACGCAGCTTAATCAAGCCTGTAAAGCTAATAAAGATTGCCATTTTATTTACTTGTTATATAAAGAGGCCAATCAAGTAAAATTTTACTGGATGCCAGCCCACAACCCGCATCTGAAATTTCGAAACTGGGCGATGTTTTTGTTGAAGCCACAGACGAATTAAAGCAAGCTATGCAACTTCAACAAGCATTTGTAGAAGGCCCAGTCACAGATTATTGGGGTACTTGGGTTAGCGTGCATATGCCAATCAAGTCAGATGCTATTCCGCCTAATTTTTTCATGCTAAATGTGGATGTGGCTGTTAATAACTGGAACGCCCGTATTTTAAAAGCCATTATCGCGCCAGTAGCTCCCACTCTAATATTTTTGGGCATTTTAGGTGGTTTTATATACCAAGCACGCAAACGTGAAAAATTACTAGCGCAACTATACAACTCGACCACTGCATTATCTGAAATTGCCAATAACGATGCACTGACTGGCTTGCCAAACAGGCGCTTGCTAGAAGATAGGATGATGCAAGCGCTAAAGGCAGCTAAACGTTCAGACGATATTGTGGCTGTGCTGTTTTTAGATTTAGATTTTTTAAGACAATTAACGATACCTATGGCTATGCCGCTGACGATGAATTACTTAAGTTGGCGGCAACCCGCTTAAGCAATTTGTTAAGATCTGAAGATACCGTACGCGTATTGGTGGCGATGAGTTTGTAATTTTGTTGCCCACATTGGCAGATGCAGAACAAGCTATTATTGCAGCAGATAAAGTTGTTAAAGCGCTTGCTAAGCCTTTTACGCTAGTACAACAAACGGTGCAATTAGCTGTAAGCGTTGGCATTGCGCTTTATCCGCAGCACGCAGATGAACCTGGCGATTTGATTAACCGTGCTGATATTGCCATGTATGCGGCCAAGCGCAAAGGGCGTAATTGCCATGCTATTTATCAGCAAGATTAGCCTTATCTTGGTACTTAAAACGCGCAACGAGTGCAAATCTACGCTTGAAACCTAAGCCTGTTTCCGCTATAATTCGGCAATTCTGAAACGGGAAGAGTTCAAAAACTTTTCCCGTTTTGCACATCTAGTTCTTCATGATGTGTCGCGTCGAAATAAAAGGAGCTTCAAGGTGTCACAAACAATTCCAGCGATATTAGTGTTAGCAGATGGAACTGTTTTTCATGGCATTGCAATTGGCGCTGTCGGCAACACCGTTGGCGAAGTGGTATTTAACACTGCCATGACTGGGTATCAAGAAATCCTCACCGACCCCTCTTACGCCGAACAAATCGTCACGCTCACCTACCCGCACATTGGCAATACAGGCACAAATCTTGAAGATGTGGAATCGGGCAAGGTTTTTGCAGCAGGCTTAATTATTCGTGATTTACCGCTTTTAGAATCAAACTTCCGCAGCAATCAAACTTTGTCTGAATACCTAAAAGCCAATAATATCGTCGCCATCGCCGATATTGACACACGTAAATTGACTAGAATTTTGCGCGAAAAAGGCGCACAGGCGGGCTGTATTGTGGCAGGAAGCGTAAACGAATCCGAGGCGCTTAAGCTTGCCAACGCCTTCCCAGGCTTGGCAGGCATGGATTTAGCCAAAGTGGTTTCGTGCAAAACCGCGTATGAATTTGACGATGCCGAATGGGCGCTAGGCAAAGGTTATGCTGTTGCGCCAACTTCTCAGTTTCACGTCGTCGCATTCGATTACGGTGTCAAACGTAACATCTTGCGTATGCTAGTCTCGCGTGGTTGCAAAGTAACCGTGCTGCCCGCGCAAGCCACAGCAGAACAGGCATTGGCGTACAAGCCTGATGGCATATTTTTATCTAACGGCCCAGGCGACCCAGAGCCTTGTGATTACGCCATTAGCGCAATTAAAACCCTTGTGGATACTGGCATTCCTACTTTCGGCATTTGTTTAGGCCATCAATTATTGGCGCTGGCGTCGGGTGCTAAAACCATGAAAATGAAGTTTGGTCATCATGGCGCTAATCACCCCGTGCAAGATGTGGAAACCAAGCGCGTGTATATCACCAGCCAAAACCACGGCTTTGCGGCAGACCAAAACACGCTGCCCGCTAACGTTAAAATCACTCACATTTCATTATTCGATGGCAGCCTGCAAGGCATTGCGCGCACCGATAAACCCGCGTTTAGCTTTCAAGGTCACCCAGAAGCCAGCCCAGGCCCGACTGAAATGAGTTATTTGTTTGATCAGTTTATTGAATTAATGGAAGAAAATAGAAAAGCTTAAGCCACAGAGGGTTTCGAGAACACAGAGAAAAACATTTCTCTAAAGTGGTTTCTCTGTGTTCTCTGTGAGCTCTGTGGCTAAACAAAATTATGGCAAAACGTACAGACATTAAATCTATCCTTATCATTGGCGCAGGGCCAATTGTCATCGGCCAAGCGTGCGAGTTTGATTATTCTGGCGCACAAGCCTGTAAAGCCTTGCGCGAAGAAGGGTATCGCGTCATTTTGGTGAACTCTAACCCTGCCACCATTATGACCGACCCAGAAATGGCGGACGCGACTTATATCGAGCCGATTACTTGGAAAGTGGTCGAAAAAATTATCGCTAAAGAGCGCCCAGATGCGCTGCTACCAACGATGGGCGGGCAAACCGCGCTTAATTGCGCGCTTGATTTAGATAAGCACGGCGTGTTAGCCAAATATAACGTGGAGCTGATTGGCGCGAGCAAAGAAGCCATCGACAAAGCCGAGGACCGCCAAAAATTTAAAGAAGCCATGACCAAAATTGGCTTGGGTTCGGCGCGCTCTAGCATCGCGCACAGCATGGAAGAAGCGCTACAAGTGCAGGGCAGTATTGGCTACCCAGCCATTATCCGCCCGTCATTCACTATGGGCGGCAGCGGCGGCGGCATTGCCTATAATCGTGAAGAATTTGTAGAAATTTGCGAACGCGGCCTAGACGCATCGCCGACCAAAGAATTGTTGATTGAAGAATCTATGCTCGGCTGGAAAGAGTATGAGATGGAAGTGGTGCGCGACAAGGCGGATAACTGCATTATCATTTGCTCCATCGAAAACCTCGACCCAATGGGCGTGCATACGGGCGACTCAATCACCGTCGCACCCGCACAAACGCTGACAGATAAAGAATATCAAATTATGCGTAACGCCAGTTTAGCGGTTTTGCGCGAAATTGGCGTAGAAACTGGCGGCTCTAACGTGCAGTTCGCCATCAACCCAGAAGATGGCCGCATGATTGTGATTGAAATGAATCCGCGCGTATCGCGTTCATCTGCCTTGGCATCAAAAGCCACGGGTTTTCCGATTGCTAAAGTGGCGGCGAAATTGGCGGTAGGTTATACACTAGATGAGCTGAAAAACGACATTACAGGCGGCCAAACCCCTGCTTCGTTCGAGCCTAGCATTGATTACGTGGTGACTAAGATTCCACGATTTGCATTTGAAAAATTTCCTCAGGCTGACTCACGCTTGACCACGCAAATGAAGTCTGTGGGCGAAGTGATGGCGATTGGTCGCACCTTTCAAGAGTCATTCCAAAAAGCCTTGCGCGGTTTGGAAGTTGGCGTGGATGGCCTAGATTCTATCTCGACTGACATAGACCGCATCAACAAAGAAATGGGCGAGCCAGGGCCACAGCGTATTTGGTACGTGGCTGATGCAATGCGCTTGGGCGTAAGCAATGAAGATATTTTTAATATTAGTAAAATCGACCCTTGGTTTTTAGCGCAAATTAAAGACATTATCAACCGCGAGGCCGCATTAAAAGGCTTGCATATTGCAGACCTGAACAAAGACGCGCTATTCCAGCTGAAGCGCCGAGGCTTCTCAGATAGACGCTTAGCGACGCTGTTAGAAACCGACCAACACGCGGTGCGCGCGCAACGTCAAGCGCTGAATGTGCGCCCAGTGTACAAGCGCGTGGATACTTGCGCGGCGGAGTTTGCTACCAATACTGCGTATATGTATTCTAGCTATGAACAAGAATGCGAATCGAAACCGACCGATAAAAAGAAAATCATGGTGTTAGGCGGCGGACCAAACCGTATTGGTCAGGGCATTGAGTTTGATTACTGTTGCGTGCATGCGGCGTTTGCCATGCGTGACGACGGCTATGAAACCATCATGGTGAATTGCAATCCAGAAACCGTTTCTACCGATTACGATACGTCAGACAGGCTGTATTTTGAGCCAGTGACGCTTGAAGATGTATTGGAAATCGTTGCGATTGAAAAACCAGTGGGCGTGATTGTGCAATATGGCGGCCAAACGCCACTAAAACTAGCGCGAGCGCTTGAAAGCGCTGGCGTGCCGATTATTGGCACTTCCCCCGATGCCATTGACCGTGCAGAAGACCGTGAGCGCTTTCAACAATTATTACACGAGCTTGGCCTGAAGCAGCCGCCTAACCGCACTGCGCGCACGCCAGAAGCGGCTTTAATCGCTGCCAATGAAATTGGTTACCCACTAGTGGTGCGTCCGAGTTATGTGCTTGGCGGCCGCGCCATGGAAATTGTGCACGAGCAAAGCCAGCTAGAGCGCTACATGCGCGAGGCGGTGAAGGTTTCGCACGATTCGCCAGTTTTGCTAGATCGCTTTTTGAATGATGCGATTGAGATTGATGTCGATGCGATTTGTGATGGCGAAGACGTGTTAATTGGCGGCATTATGCAGCACGTGGAGCAAGCGGGTGTACATTCGGGCGATTCGGCCTGCTCGTTACCGCCGTACAGTTTAAGCAAAAAATTGCAAGATGTGCTACGCGAGCAAACCGCGCAGATGGCGCTGGCGCTAGGCGTTAAAGGCTTAATGAACGTGCAATTTGCCATTCAAGGCGAAACGGTTTACGTGCTAGAAGTGAATCCTAGAGCCAGCCGTACCGTACCGTTCGTATCAAAAGCTTGCGGTTTGCAGCTAGCGAAAATTGCTGCGCGTTGCATGGCGGGGCAAAGTTTGAAATCGCAAGGCGCGACGCGCGAGATTATTCCACCGTATTTCTCAGTAAAAGAAGCGGTATTTCCATTCATCAAATTTCCAGGAGTGGATACCATTCTGGGCCCTGAAATGAAATCGACAGGCGAAGTAATGGGCGTTGGCGCAACCTTTGCCGAGGCGTTTGTAAAGGCGCAACTGGGCGCATCAGCCAAATTGCCAAAAGGCGGCCGCGCCTTTATTAGCGTGCGTAATGAAGATCACCAAAAAGTGGTGGATATTGCACAAGACCTCGACAAACTAGGCTTTACGCTAGTGGCCACCAAAGGCACGGCCAAGGCGCTAATGGCACACGGCTTAATTGTGCTGCCAGTGAATAAAGTGGCTGAAGGCCGTCCGCATATCGTCGATATGATTAAAAACAACGAAATTAGCTTTATCGTCAACGTGACCGAAGATAAAAAAGCGGTGGCGGATAGTTACGAAATTCGTCGCAGCGCGCTGCAAAATAAAGTGACTTATTACACCACGCTAGCGGGCGCTAAAGCAGCGTGCATTGGCATGGCGCACATGACGGAACTGAATGTGGAATCGATTCAAGACTTGCACAAAAAGCTAGGATAATTCTAACTAACAGTTGTAGGCTTGCGGTTGTAGGGTGGGTCACTTGTGACCCACGAGATTCAAGCCTCACTTGCAACCCGCCATAACCCATAAAGTTTAGAACGTCATGTTATCGACGCGCCAACGCGGCAAATGCCACCTACTTTTTCACGGATGTCACCTACCGTCGGCAAACGTTTTTACGTGATGAACTTGTGCGTACGGCTTTAAGAATAGCCATTAATAAAGTGCGAGAACAATATCTCTTTGAAATTAACACATGGGTATTGCTGAGTTAAGCTCAATTCAGTAGTCGAGCTAGTAATAGTATTATGCAGCATTTTTCTCTAGTTTCCCCAAGCCAGTTTTAGCAAACTCAGCAGGAATTTGATTATTGATTTTTGCATGCCAGCGGATGCGGTTATAAAAAACTTCAATAGACTCAAATGTCACACGCTTTGCTTCTACTCCAGTTTTGAATTTGTAGTGATGCAAACATTCGGTCTTCAATGCACCAAAGAAACTATCCATTGGCGCATCCCTTACGGCTCATCGATGTTTGCATCTTCTAGCTGGTTTGCAACGCACGATATGCTTTTGAGCAGTACTGTAAGGTGGAGTTTTAACCCCACGCAGCTTGCTAACCCAGCACCTACACCTGCTCAGTACGACATTCAACACTAATAGCCACGTGACCGTACGTGATGTACGCTTAACACCTGACATTATCACCCCACAATTAAGTAATGATGAAGTGGCAGGGCTTGAGAACATCGTACTGCTGATTATTGAATTGGCAAGCTAATGCCAGTTTTAGCCCAATCATCGTTGATGCGCCTATGCATGGCACCGTAGTCATAAATGCGGATGGCAGCGTGTATCTGCATAGCACACATGCAAGATCTATAAAAGTCATGTTATTATTCAAGCTTAGACTTGCACAAAAAGATAGTTTAAAATACACTTAAGTTTAATTTTTTCAAACCACGCTCAATTGAGTGTGGTTTATTTTTTTTGTAGGGTTTCTAAAAGAATGGTTATAAACGTATGGCTTTAAATCAAATCCCAGTCACCATCATAGGCGCAGAGCAGCTGAAAGTTGAGCTGGCTCGCCTGCGTAGCGTTGATCGCCCCAGCGTAATTCAAGCCATTGCCGAAGCGCGTGCACAAGGCGATTTATCTGAAAATGCTGAGTATGAAGCGGCTAAGGAAAAGCAGAGCTTTATTGAAGGCCGCATTGCCGAGCTAGAATCAAAGTTATCAAACTTATTTGTAATCGACCCAAAAACGCTGAATGCCGAAGGCCGTGTGGTATTTGGCGCAACGGTGCGTTTTGAAGATTTAGACTCTGGCGAAGCCAAAACCTACCAAATTGTGGGCGAAGATGAAGCGAATATTAAAGGCGGCAAAATTTCAGTAGGCTCACCCATTGCGCGTGCTTTAATTGGAAAGCTAGAAGGTGACATCGCCGAAGTGCAATCGCCAGGCGGCGTTAAAGAGCTAGAAGTGCTCGAAGTGAGCTACATCTAATCATGTTGTCTCGCATAAATCTAATCGTCATCACCTTATGGGTGGGCGCGCTGTGGGCAACAGGCATAAGCGCTTACGTGCTGTTTGATTCGCTGCAAGATAAACAATTAGCGGGCAATTTGGCGGGTAAGTTATTTACGGTAGTAAGTTACATCGGCATGGTAAGCGGCTTTTATTTGTTGATTCAGCGCCTGCTCGATTATGGTACTGGCGCGCTTAAACAAAGCTTTTTTTGGGCAGTTTTTGTAATGTTGCTACTAGTGCTTGCGGGACATTTTGGCATTCAGCCAATATTAGCGCAGCTAAAGGCGGATGCTATGCCAAGTGACGTGATGCACAGTATATTTGCAGAAAGATTTGGCAAATGGCACGGTGTGGCCAGCGTTGCATATTTGGTGGAATGCTTGCTAGGCTTTGTGTTGGTATTAAAAGCGCGCTAATTAAGATTTTGGAATATGAATTTTCGCTGATTCTTTAAGCGCAACATTGGCGCGGAAAACCACCAACTGTTTGCCAATATGATGCACAGCAACGGCGTTAGCTTTAGCGCAGATCTCATCATAAATGGCTTTGCGCGCATTTCTGTCGTCACCCGCAACTCGAATTTTAATCAACTCATGCGCGTTTAAATTAAGCTCAATTTCTTTCAGTACGTTTTCTGTTAAGCCGTTATTACCAATCATCACAACAGGGCTTAAGCTATGCGCTAAGCTGCGTAAATGGGCGATTTGTTTAGTGTTTAGTTTCATTAGTCGTTAATTTCAATACAAGTCTTTTGAATAAGGCAATATTTTACCATGAACAGGTGTTGTTAATTTGAAAGCTAGATTTTGAAAGTTACACGTACCAGCAAAGCTTGGATGCAAGAACATCTCAATGATGAGTTCGTCAAGCGCGCGCAAAAAGAAGGCTATAGAGCCCGCGCGGCTTACAAGCTGATTGAAATTGACGATAAAGATAAGTTGATTAAGCCTGGCATGACCATTGTGGATTTAGGTTCTACGCCTGGCAGTTGGAGCCAAGTGGCAGTGCAGCGTTTAAAAGGCCAGGGCAAAGTCATCGCGCTAGATATTTTAGATATGACAGGCATTGCTGGCGTGACTTTTATTCAAGGCGATTTTCGTGAAGAAGCGGTTTTAAAGCAGCTACAAGAGGCGATAAATAATAAGCCAGTTGACCTTGTAATTGCCGATATGGCACCCAATATAAGTGGTGTTAAAGATGTGGATCAAGCGGGTGCCGCTTATTTAACCGAGCTGGCGCTGGAATTTAGTAAAGATTGGTTAAAACCAAATGGCAATTTTCTGGTCAAGGTATTTATAGGTGCAGGCTTTGATGACATTGTAAAAACTATGCGCCAACATTTTGATAAAGTGGTGACGCGCAAACCCAAAGCTTCGCGCGACCGTAGCAGTGAAGTGTATTTATTGGGCTTAGGTAAAAAATAGCTTAGTCAACAATAGTTACTGCTTCATTACAAGCCAGCATTAAATGTTAATTAGGTATAAAATTGGTAAAGCCTTTAATTTAAGGAATTAGAATTGAATAATATCGCAAAAAGTATCGCAATTTGGTTAGTTGTTGCACTAGTAATGATGACCGTGTTTAACCAGTTTACTGGCCAAAGCAAAGCCGACAATCAAATTGTATATTCACAATTTATGCAAGAAGTGAAAGATGGTCGCGTAGCCAGCGTGCAAATTGACGGACATGTTGTGCGCGGTAAAACACAAGATGGCAGAGAATTTAGCACCTATGCGCCAAGTGATTTGTGGATGGTAAATGACCTACTTAAATACAATGTAGCAGTTGAGGCAAAGGCAGAGCAACAGCGTTCAATGTTGCTCGAGATTTTCATGTCTTGGTTTCCAATGATTTTACTCATTGGCGTGTGGATATTCTTTATGCGCCAAATGCAAGGTGGTGGCAAGGGTGGTGGGCCGTTCTCGTTTGGTAAAAGTAAAGCGCGCCAATTAGACGAAAGCGCCAATCAAACTACTTTTGCCGATGTAGCTGGTTGCGATGAGGCCAAAGAAGAAGTGTTTGAGTTGGTTGAATTTTTACGCGAGCCAAGCAAGTTTCAAAAGCTTGGCGGTCGTATCCCACGCGGTGTGTTGCTAGTAGGCCCTCCAGGCACAGGCAAAACTTTAATTGCGCGCGCTATTGCGGGCGAAGCTAAAGTGCCGTTTTTCTCAATCTCAGGCTCTGATTTTGTCGAAATGTTTGTAGGCGTTGGCGCTTCACGCGTGCGCGACATGTTTGAAACTGCTAAGAAAAATTCGCCTTGCATTATATTTATCGACGAAATTGATGCCGTGGGACGTAGCAGGGGCGCGGGTACTGGCGGTGGCAACGATGAGCGCGAACAAACGCTCAATCAATTACTGGTTGAGATGGATGGTTTTGAAGCTAGCTCTGGCGTGATTATAATCGCCGCAACCAATCGTGCCGATGTATTAGATAAAGCCTTGCTGCGCCCAGGCCGCTTTGATAGACAAGTGATGGTTGGCTTGCCCGATATTAAAGGTCGCGAGCAAATTTTGCTGGTGCACATGCGTAAAGTGCCTATCGACCCAGATGTAAAAGCCGATATTATCGCTCGCGGTACGCCAGGCTTTAGCGGTGCAGATTTAGCTAACTTAGTTAACGAAGCTGCGCTGTTTGCCGCGCGTAGAAGTAAACGCACGGTAGATATGGAAGATTTTGAGGACGCCAAAGATAAGATTTACATGGGTCCTGAACGCAAGAGCATGATAATTCGCGAAGAAGACAGACGCAAAACCGCTTATCACGAATCTGGCCATGCGGTGGTAGCCAAGCTACTACCGAAGGCTGACCCTGTGCATAAAGTCACCATCATGCCGCGTGGCTGGGCGCTGGGCTTAACATGGCAACTGCCTGAGCATGACCAATTTAGCCGCTATCGCGACAAAATGTTAGAAGAGATTTCTATTCTTTTTGGTGGTCGTATTGCGGAGGAATTATTTACAGATGATATCTCGACTGGCGCATCTAACGATTTTGAGCGAGCGACTAACATTGCGCGAGACATGGTGACCAAATATGGTATGAGTGATGCGCTGGGCACTATGGTATATGCGGGCGATAGCCAAGATTCATTTTTTGGCAACATGAGCTCAAAAACCGTCAGTGAGGCCACCCAGCAAAAAGTGGATGGTGAAATTCGTCGTATTTTGGATGAGCAGTACGCCATTGCACGTAAGTTGTTAGAAGATAATCGCGAAAAAGTAGAGGCTATGACATCTGCTTTAATGGAATTTGAAACCATTGATGCCGATCAAATTAACGACATTATGGCCAACATTGCAGTGCGGGCGCCTAAACCGCGTCAACCAAAAGTTAAACCGACTGACTCGGGTTCTTCAAGTGGTAACACGGCAACGCCTGTGCCGCAACCAGCGGCAAAGATTTGATGCTTTGTTTGATGTAAAAAGGGCTGGATTTTCCAGCCCTTTTTATTTGACATGGCGAGCCAAGGGTTTAATTTGGCGTGGCAATCCAGTGTTTTTGTCGCTTTTATATGGATTGCATCGTCGCTTTTCGTCTCGCAATGACGGCTATAGTATAATTATTCATGCATTTTACCTGCGGAAATTTTCAACTCGATTTAAGCACGCCGCGCGTGATGGGCATTGTCAATGTCACTCCTGATTCTTTTTCTGATGGTGGAAAATTTGTCGCGACCAATTTAGCGATTCAACATGCGTTAAAACTGGCAGAAGAAGGCGCAGATATTCTCGATATTGGTGGCGAATCTACGCGCCCAAACGCCACGCCCGTGAGCTTACAAGAAGAGCTAGACCGCGTGATTCCAGTGATTGAAGCATTAGTAAGACAATTCAAACAAAACAAACAAAACAACCAAGTGAATATTCCCATCTCAATTGACACTTACAAACCACAAGTGATGCAAGCTGCCATTGCCGCAGGCGCTTCTATGATCAACGATGTGCGTGCGTTGCAAGAAGAAGGCGCATTAGAGATTGCCGCAAAATCTAACGTAGGCGTGTGTTTGATGCACATGCAAGGTACGCCACAAACCATGCAACAAAATCCGCAATATCATGATGTTGTAAACGATGTAAAAGCATTTTTATCAGCACGCCTGCAATCTAGTATCCATGCGGGTTGCAGGGCATCTAATATTTTGCTCGACCCAGGCTTTGGCTTTGGTAAAACGCGCGAACATAACATTAAACTATTACAAAACTTAGATAGTTTTGCAGATTTAGGTCAGCCTATGCTGGTGGGTTTATCGCGTAAATCGGTGCTGGGTCAAGTGACAGGCAACGACGTCGATGCGCGGCTTTACGCCAGCATCGCCGCTTCTGTGCTTTCCACCATGAAAGGCGCTAAAATACTGCGTGTGCACGATGTGAGAGCAACGGTGGAAGCGCTGAAAGTCGTTTCGGCAATACTATAATTATTGAGAAAATAACAGAGAAAAAATGACAAAAAAATATTTCGGTACCGATGGTATTCGCGGCAAAGTCGGCGAGCACCCCATTACGCCAGAGTTTGTGATGCGCTTGGGTTATGCAGCGGGGCGCGTGCTTACCTCTATAAAAGGCAATCTTGCCAAAGGCGCGCATCCAGCCGTGCTTATCGGCAAAGATACGCGCATTTCTGGCTACATGCTAGAGGCCGCCTTAGAGGCGGGCTTGTCTGCTGCGGGTGTCGATGTGCTGCTTACAGGCCCAATGCCCACGCCCGCCGTGGCCTACCTTACACGCGCCCTGCGCGCGCAGGCAGGCATTGTCATTTCGGCCTCGCACAACCCTTATTACGATAACGGCATCAAATTTTTCTCAAGTGATGGCGCAAAGTTAGACGATAAGATAGAACACGCGATTGAGGCGGAACTAGATAAGCCCATGCAAGTCATGGATTCTGCCATGCTAGGTAAGGCACGACGCATAGATGACGCCGCAGGGCGCTATGTGGAGTTTTGTAAAAGCACTTTTCCCAGCAATATGGATTTGCGTGGGCTAAAAATTGTGCTCGATTGCGCACACGGTGCTACTTACCATGTCGCGCCACCTGTATTTCACGAGCTGGGTGCGGAAATTATTAGTATCGGTAATAAGCCAGATGGCCTGAACATCAATCTGGACGTAGGCTCTACCCACCCGCAAGCCTTGCAAAAAGCGGTTATAGAA
>JANMOP010000048.1:0-14843 GCA_031369365.1 Methylotenera sp. | reverse complement strand
CTACAGGCACACCTAAAATAGCGGCGTAACGCTCATTGCAATGCGTGATGACAAGGTTTGCGTCGAAATGGAAAATAGCCATGGGCGAGTGGCTCAATAGTGCGTCGTAGCGGTTAGAGCTGGTACTCACGGTTCTTTTATGTTCGCCCACTTCTAGCCGTAATACAATATTTTCTAGTAAATTTTGGTTAGCGCGGCGTATGTGCACCACTATAAAGATGAGATACGTGATTCCTGCTAAGCCCATTGCATGTGACATGGCGCTATTGTGCATAAATAAGCGAGTGATGAGCGGTATGAGTAGTGCGAAGACAAATGTGATTGCACTGGTAGTATCGGCTGAATAAGATGTGACAACACCAGCCGACACACCTGCCAGCATAAAAACTAAAAACATCTGGTGTTCTGGGCTGCTAGGCGGGAACATTAGAAAGCCAGCTGAACCCCACGCCAAGCCAGCAATAATAGTGAGGTAGCGAAATTTTACCAGTTGCGCTTGTAAGGTGGAGTGCTCATCCAAAGGCGTTCGCAAACATGAATGCACATGAGTTGCGCGAATTATTGCGATTGTAATTACCAAAAAAAGCCAAGTTAGCACGAATGGCAGTGCAATCACCTCGCGTTGAGCGTAAGCAAAAAGCGCTGCAATAACGGTGCTGGTAACAAGCGCGAATTTGCTAGTTGCAAGCAGGCGCACAAAAAGGGCTGATTGTATTATTGGATTATTCAATTGGCTCAATTACAACATTAAAAATTAATGATATTTTAAAGCTTATCTAAATTTATGGTTTTTAGTTATAAAAGATAAAATTATTATAACATAAGCATGAAAAAAGACGTTTGGTTTACATTGTTTTACATTGTCATTTAGTTGAGGCAGCGCTGGTATTATTTGGCTAGCATCGCATGAATATTTGCCAATCTTGATTTGCCAAAATCGCGGCTTACTTCGGGGCTGTTAAATGGGTTGCCAAAATGGCGCACGTCAGCAGTTGGTAGTTCGGCAATAAAGCGGCTGGGTTCGCACATTTGCATTTCGCCTGCGCGTTTGCGTTTTTTGCACCAGGATATTGTTAAGCTTTTTTGTGCGCGGGTAATGCCCACGTACATAAGGCGGCGTTCTTCTTCAATTTGATTGTTATCGATGCTTTCGCGATGTGGCAAAATGCCTTCTTCTACGCCGATTAAAAATACATGACCGAACTCTAAGCCTTTAGCGGCGTGCAATGTAGAGAGTTTGACTGCGTCTGGCTCGCCATCTTCGCGACCCTCTAGCATACTCATTAGCGACACCATTTGTGTTAGTTCTAGCAGGTTTTTGCCATCGTTTTCATTGCCAAGCCCTTCATTAAAACCTTCCGTGCTACTTTCGCCTTTTTTAGTCAGCCAACCAGTAAATTCCAGCACATTCGCCCATTTACTCTCGGCGGCACGCGGCTCTTCACTATCGTACAAAAATGCTTCGTATTGAATACTATTAAGCAAATCATTCAGCAATTCTCCCGCAGGGTCGCGCACGGCGCGGACCTGAATTTTTTGAATGTATTGGCAAAAAGTGAGTAAATCATCCAGCTGTTTGTTGCCAATTTCTGCCTGAAAATCTTGCTCAAAAGCGGCCGCAAATAATGATATTTTATGTGCGCTGGCATATTCACCAAGCCGCTCCAGTGTTGTGTTGCCAATGCCTTTTTTAGGTGTGGTCGCGGCACGAATAAAGGCGGGGTCGTCATCCTCATTGGCAATTAGCCGCAAATAACTCACCAAATCTTTAATCTCGGCTTTATCAAAAAAAGATTGTCCACCCGAGACGGTGTAAGGGATTTTTTGATTGCGTAATTGTTGCTCAAACACGCGTGCTTGGTGATTGCCACGGTATAAGATGGCATAATCCAAAAACTTGGTACGGTGCTCAAATTTATGCGCTTGCAGCTTCATCAGTACGCTTTCCGCTTCACTTTCTTCGCTCATGGCGGCAGAAACTTGAATCATGTCGCCTGTGCCTAAGTCGCTCCATAACTTCTTTTCAAAAAGTTTAGGGTTATTGCTAATGACTTGGTTGGCGGCGCGTAAAATTCGCACGGTAGAGCGATAGTTTTGCTCTAATTTAATCACTTTTAGTTTACTAAAATCTTCAGTCAATTGACGCAGGTTCTCAACATCTGCGCCACGCCAGCCGTATATCGCTTGGTCGTCATCGCCCACCGCAGTAAATTGGCCGCGCACGCCTGTGAGCATTCTTACTAATTTGTATTGGCAAGCGTTGGTGTCTTGGTACTCGTCCACCAGTAAATATTGTAGCTTGCGTTGCCATTTGTTTAGCGCCATTTCATGTTGCTCAAAAAGCTCCACAGGCAATTTAATCAAATCATCAAAATCCACCGCTTGATAAGCTTTTAGGGTTTGCTGATATAGCTGATACACCTTGGCCGCAGCGTGAGTTAAGTCTTCATCCGCACTGGCTTTGGCTTGATCTGGGTTAATAAACGCGTTTTTCCAGCTGGATATTTGGTACTGCGTTTTGCGTAATAACTGCTTATCAGTGGTGGCCAAAATATCCGCCACTATTTTAAAGCTATCGGACGAATCTAAAATAGAAAACTGCGGCTTGTAGCCCAATAAAGACGCCTCTTGGCGTAGCATTTGCAGGCCAAGCGAGTGAAATGTCGCAATAGTCAAGCCTTTGCTAGATTTGGAGTGAGTCTTACCTTGCATCAGTTTACTCACACGCTCTTGCATTTCGCGCGCAGCTTTGTTGGTAAAGGTAATCGCAGCAATTTCGCGTGCGTCGTAGCCTGCGCTATCTATTAAATAGCCAATTTTTTCGGTAATCACCCGCGTTTTGCCGCTGCCAGCCCCTGCCAGTACTAATAATGGACCATCTAGATATTTAACGGCTTCGCGTTGCGGGGAGTTTAGGCTGTTTTGCATGTGTTAAATGAATTAGGCGCGACATTTTGCCGAGCAATTGGTGATATGTTTATAGTATGATTGTAACTGCTTAATAATAATTAACGAATTTAATATCTTATTAAATAAAATTATAAATTTTATTAATTTCCATAAAGAATGTTGCTGGTTTTATATGCCAAACTTTGATTTAAAAACCATTATTTTTATGTCGATGTTGCTCACTTTCATGCTATCGATGCTGCTAGCCATTACACGCAAACATCATAAAGGCTTGCATGGGCCTGGTTATTGGGCGGTAGGTAATTTGGTGATTGGCTTGGGCATGGTGCTGGTGCTCATTCAGCTTGATGCGCCAAAATTAATCTTTTTACCTGGCATGGCCTTAATAGGCGTTGGTCTCAGCTTATATATCAATGGTATTCAGGCGTTTGTAGATAAAAAACCAGATCACCGTATCCCACCTGCTGTATTTTTGTTGCTGATTGCGATAGAAGCTTATTTTATGCTGCAACAGCACGATATTAAAATGACTGCAATATTTAGCGCGATTATATTTTCTGTGATTTACTTTTACTGCGCGCGGCTTACTTTTTCTCGTGATGAAGGCATTGTCGGCACTTTATTTTGGATTACCTCAAGCTTATATTTGCTGATGGCCCTAATGATGTTAGGGCGCGCATTTTATACAACACAAGTAGATATTGCGGTGTTCGACTCTTTTGCTACTTGGCCAGTGAACGCCTATACCTTTATGCTGGGCGCGGTTTCGCAATTTTTTATCTCAAGCTTATTTGTGCTGATGTTAAGTTATAAATTGAATCAAAAGTTAGAATCTTTTGCAACTATTGATGGGCTTACTGGTGTGTTGAATCGCCGTGGTTTAGAAGATGCAGCTGTAAAAATGCAAGATATTTGTAAGCGCATTAATTTAAGCATGGCGATTTTATTGATTGATATTGATCATTTTAAAAAGGTGAATGATAAATACGGCCATTTAACAGGCGATGATGTTTTAAGGCATTTGTCTAAAGAGATTACAAGCGTTTTACGCTCTAGCGATGTGCTTGGTCGTTATGGGGGTGAAGAGTTTTGCGTGTTTTTGCCCAACACTACCGAGAGCGATGCAGTAGGGCTGGCCGAGCGTATACGTGCTGTGGTTGAAGCAAGCCCGTTTAAAAATGGTAGTGATTCGATTAAAGCTACAATCAGCATAGGTGTAGCAGATTCGGTTCGCGCAGGTTACGACTTTAAAGGTTTGGTCGCAACCGCCGATAGCGCTATGTATGGCGCGAAAAATAGCGGAAGAAATCGCGTGATGAGCTACACGCAAATTACGCGAGACACTAAAACTGAAGTTTAACCTTCAGCTTACAATCTTCACAAACTTTAGTTGCCCAAATACTACACGCCTTATCAATTTTATTTACCTCAATTACCTTTAAAAAACCAAGCTAGAGATTGTGTTGCCCTATTATTTTTATAAACTATTTTTATGAGCAGTAATGCTGGCTCAATAATTGCTCTAACCACTATGTAGAACAATAACAAATACTTTCAGAAATAATTAATTTAATCGTCGCGGCCAAGCCTAGCTTGTCACCATAAGTTTTATTGATATTTCAAACATGATTTTTACGTGTTGATAGTGTTGATAATATGACATATTTGATAAAGGGTTGACTATGAATGACAGAATTAATAAAACCTCAATTTGTAGCATCGTTTTTTTGGATATCATTGATTACTCAAAAAAACCAGATGCTGAGCAAATTGATGTTAAAAACCAATTTAATAACTTTATCAATATTGCACTAAAAGATATTGCTCAAAATGACCGTATTATTTTAGATACGGGCGATGGCGCAGCTATTGCTTATATGGGCTCACCAGAAGACGCTTTGTTTATGGCGCTTAGCATTCGCGATAGTATTATAAAAAATAACGAATCTGGTCAATCGCTGATACATGTGCGTTTTGGCATTAATTTAGGGCCAGTGCGTGTGGTAAACGATATTAATGGCCGCCCCAATATCATTGGCGATGGCATTAATGTGGCACAGCGCATCATGAGTTTTGCTCAACCCAATCAAATTTTGGTGTCGCGTTCCTATTACGAAATCACCTCACGCTTAACACAAGAAATCTCACAAATGTTTGATTATTCAGGCGTTAAGCACGACAAGCATGTGCGTGATCATGAGGTTTATTCGGTGCGCTTGGCTAGAGATAACACTGCACCAGAAAATCAAGCAGAGCTCATGGCAGACATTTCGCCATTAATCAATCAACTTGCAGTATTCAATAAAATTAACTGGAATTATGCGGCACCTGCAGTATTTGTTTTGGTGACCTTATTTGCCATAGGAAAGCTGGCTTTTGCACCTAATGAGCCTGCCAATGTGTCTAGTGTTGCTTCTAAGCCTGCTAACAATGTGCTCGCTAATAATGCGCCTGTCGATCAAGCACTGGAACAGAAAAAAGTTTTGTCACAGGAAAAAGCACCAAAGAAGTTGAGCGAGAAAAAAGTCAAAAAAGCAAAAATCCCCACAGAATCTGCGCCAATAAGCAGTGATATTGAGCAAACATCTAATCATACTAATGGGCAAACAACTAAAATAGTAGGCACTAAAATTCACCAACAAAAAGAAAGACATGAAATTTTAAGAGTGAGTGTCAAAAGTAACCGCATACACGCATGCTCGCAAGCACAAGTTGCAATGGGGCAGTGCAATTAATAATTGATTAGATGTTTTAAATGTAAGGGCTAGTGGCGGGCTTCAGCTAGTCATTATGCCTTTTGTGGAGCTAAGTTTTTTAAATTAACACAGCCTAAAGCCCTGCCGAGGTAATTAAATAGTAAACCATCACAATTTCATACTCCCCTCAAGCCTTAATGCCGCCACTCTGGAAATGTAGTTGCTTAGTACTAATGGCCTCAATTATAAAAGTTCGCATATGTTTATTTGATGAGTTTTGTCTTTGTGATTAATATGTAGGTTTAACGCTACGAAATAACTCCATATTATGAACGATACAAGTACTAAAGCTTCGATTTGCGCCATTGTTCATTTAGAAGTCATCGATTTTTCAAAAAAAACAGATGCAGAACAAGCGGAAATTAAAAATCAGCTCAATCACTTGATTAATCATGCAGTAATCGATATTGCGCATAATAATCGCGCTATTTTAAATGTTGCTGACGGCACTGTTATTGCCTGTATTGGTCCGCTAGAAGATGCGCTAGAAGACGCGCTATTGATTTCGCTGACGATTCGTGATGAAATTTTAGAAAATAATAGCCTCACTTCTAACCCTTTGTACGTGCGCTTTGGCATTAATTTAGGCGCTGCGCAAGTGTCTAGCGATGTGAATGTAAAGCCCAGTATTGTGGGTGAAAGTATAGATGAAGCTCAACGTATTATGAGCTTTGCAAAGCCAAATCAAATTTTGGTTTCGCGCCCATATTACGAAATGGCCTCTAAGTTATCGCAGGAAATTTCGCAAATGTTTGAGTACCACGATATGCATGCGAATGAGCAAGATATTTACTCAGTACGCCTGCTTAAAGACCTTGCTACGATAGAAGAATCTTCATCAATTCCCACAGATAATTCACAGCCCGCAAAATGGCAATCAATCATTAGCAAAATCAATTGGAATTATGTTCCGCCCAATTTATTGATATTGGGTTTATTGGTATTTTTAGCACTTTTTGTTTTGGTAAAACTAGTATCAACTCCCACTGTGCCCACTATTACACTTGTACAGCCAGCAGTAAAAGTGCCTCCAGCTAACGCGGTTACTAATCTGCCATCCAAATCAAATGATAGTTTTTTATTACCTAACGAAAGCTTGGAAAAACCATCACCTCAAGTCAGCTTGGGTGAGACTAAGTTGAGTGAGAATAAGCCAGTTCAGAAAAAAGCTAATAAGAAGATTGCTCAGAAAAAAGCCATACCAAAACCTGTAGCTGAAATTAAAACCAAAACATCCATCAATACTGCGGAAAAACCCCTCGTATCGAAAGTTGAAAAGGGCGCTGAAAAAGACAAAACTGGATGGGAAACTTTTAAAGACAGCGTTAAACAAGGCACTGATCGACCATGTTCGCAAGCGGAAATCGCCATGAACCAATGTCGCTAAAGATAAATGGTGTTTTTAAACTTCTGCAATAATAATGGGCTGTGCGCGGGTTATCATCGCGGTTCTAGAAGTAGGGCTTTCTAAACTCACGCGGCCAATCGCGCCGCTACGGTAATCCGTTAAAAACGCCACCGCAGTTTTTTCGGTATCCCACAATCCATCGTGACGTTTATATGAGCGACGTTTGGCGATTGCGGCTAGTAAATCCACGCCGTCCATCTTCAGCACATCTAAAAACGCGCCTTCATGCTTCATGGTATTTAGTTTGTAGCGTTCATTGAGCAGATCAGGATAAGTTTTAAGCAAAATATCCGCTAAAAATATGGCCACATCTTCATCAATTACTGCGTTACGGCCAATGGCATGGCTGGCCGCCAGCATGTAACCATCGCTTTCATATTGGATTTTTGGCCACATCATGCCTGGGGTATCGGTGATGCTAAATGTGGCATCTAGTTCAAAACGTTGCTGGCTTTTGGTGACAGCAGGTTCGTCGCCTACCTTAGCCACTCGGCGATTAAGCAGGGCGTTCATCAGTGTGCTTTTACCCACATTAGGAATACCCATAATTAATGCCCGTAACGGTTTTAAATGCGTGCCACGATGCGTCGTAATCTGGCGACACGCGCTAACAATTTTTTTGGCATCACCCGCTTTTTTGCACGATAGCGCGACCGCCTTAGTGTTGGGCTGCTGATTAAAATAATTCAACCATGCTTCAGTCACTTTTGGGTCAGCAAGATCACTTTTATTCAACACTTTTAAATTAGGCCGCTGGCGAAACAGCCGCATTTCGTTAATTACTGGGTTGTGGCTCGCCTCTGGCACGCGCGCATCCAGCACCTCAATCACCATGTCGGTGAATTCCATGGTTTCTTCGGCCTTCTTGCGCGCTTGAGTCATATGACCTGGATACCACTGAATACTCATTTAATGCCTTAAAATTAAAAAATGTTGTCGTTATACTTCGTTACTTAAATTTTTTAATCGCTCACATATAACCCATATGCGTCGCGCTTAAAAAATTTGCGCGCCTCGTCTAACTTAAACATTTTTAATTTTCGAGGCATTAAACTGTATTTTAACATTTAGTCATTCAATTCAAGTTTTTATCTGTGTTTATCTGTGTTCATCTGTGGCTAAAGCGTTTTTGCTTTAAAATAGCTCCATGCAAATACCTGAAATCAAGCCAAATCAGTCCATCGCGCTGCTCAAAGCGCTGCACATACTCACGGTGGAGGGTAAGCTCAATCAAGATTCGCGCCGCAAGCTTAAGCAGGTTTACCATTTGGTGAATTTTATTGAGCCGCTGTTTAACGAAATTTTGACGCAAAATCCAAACCCTGTGCTAGTAGATCATGGCGCTGGTAAATCGTATTTGGGCTTTATTTTGTACGATTTGCTACTAAAACAACACGCCATAGGGCGGGTGATTGGCATCGAAACGCGTGTTGATTTGGTCGAAAAATCTCAAGCTTTGGCGGTGGAATGTGGCTTTGAACGCATGCAGTTTGAGCATTTAACGGTTGAGCAATCTATTACTTCAACTGAAATTCCTGCCATAGTAGATATTGTCACTGCGCTACACGCCTGCAACACCGCAACCGATGACGCGGTTCAATTTGGCTTGGCCAAAAAAGCTAAATACATGGTGATAGTGCCATGCTGCCAAGCCGAAGTGGCAGAAGTTTTACGCAAACACAAAAATGAAAGTTTTGGCAAAACGCCTTTATCTGAAATTTGGCGTCACCCCATTCACACCCGCGAATTCGGCAGCCAAATCACCAATGTATTGCGCTGCTTGCAGCTAGAAGCGGCAGGTTATAGCGTGACGGTAACCGAATTGGTGGGCTGGGAGCACAGTATGAAAAACGAGCTGATTATTGCCAAATACACAGGCCAAGCGCGCAAAAATGCTGCAGAGAGAATGGACGCGATTTTGAGCGAATTTAACCTGCAAGATTTGCAGCATCGATTTTCTTTAGGCTAGGAGTGAAACTAGCGCGTTTTTTACTTTTAATCATTATAGCCTGTGCGCCTCTAACGCCGCTGTTAGCCAAGCAAAACGCGCCCGATGTATTGCTGGCGCAGGAATATAAAAGCGGCATTGATGTCACGCAATATTTAATTAGCGAAAAGTTGGATGGGGTGCGTGCCATTTGGGATGGCAAAAAGTTTCACACGCGGCAAGGCAACGAAATTCATGCGCCTGCGTGGTTTACCAAAGATTTTCCCAAAATACCGCTAGATGGCGAGTTGTGGATGGCGCGAGGCCAGTTTGATGCGCTATCTGGCGCGGTTAGAAAAGACGTGCCGATAGATGCTGAGTGGCAAAAAATTACTTACCATATTTTTGAGCTGCCAAATGCGGAGGGTACGTTTGAAGTGCGCGCCAAGCGTATTATAGAGATTGTGAATAAGGCCCAAAACAACAATAAGGTGCAGCAGTTAAAAGTGGTGGTGCAATTTCGGGTAAAAGATGAGACTGAGTTGAATTTACGATTGAAAAAAATGGTGAAAAATGGTGGTGAAGGTTTGATGTTGCATAGGGCAGATGCCGAATATGTTACAGGTCGCAACGCCGCACTAATCAAGTTAAAACCCTTATTTGATGCCGAGGCCACCGTAGTTGCACACACGCTAGGCCGCGGTAAATACACAGGCAAGCTTGGGGCGCTAGTGGTAGAAACGCCCGACGGCATTCGCTTTAAACTCGGCACGGGCTTTACAGATGCCCAGCGCGAAAATCCACCCAAAATTGGCAGTTTGGTGACGTACACTTACAGAGATAAAACCAAAAACGGTAAGCCTAAGTTCGCTAGTTTTTTGCGCGTTAGAAACGAAAAATAAGCGATTTTAAATCACTATCTTTCAAAGATTGTAAGTTGTGCCGCGTGGTAAAATGCGCCCCATGAGTCAATCACTGCAACAATTTCAAATACAATTATCTACCTGCATGTTGGCAGATAAGCACTTGTTGCGGCGCAAGCTACGCGATGTGGCGGAATTGCAGAAATTATCAGATGAAAATTCTAAACTAAAAGCGCATCGTTTATTGGGCGAAATCGCGCAAAAAATACAGGCTTCGCAAACCAAATTTGCGGCGCGTTTAGTCCATTTGCCAAAACCTGAATATCCGCTAGAACTGCCTGTTTCTGAGCGTCGCGATGAGATTGCAGCCGCGATTAAAAATAACCAAGTGGTGATTGTGTGCGGTGAAACGGGCAGTGGCAAAACCACGCAGTTGCCTAAAATTTGCCTTGAATTAGGTCGTGGGGTTGCGGGTCTAATCGGCCACACCCAGCCACGCCGCATTGCGGCTCGCTCGGTGGCTTCACGCATCGCGCAAGAGCTTAACTCGCCACTGGGCGAAGTGGTTGGCTATAAAGTGCGTTTTAACGACAAAATTACCGATGGTAGCTACGTTAAGTTGATGACAGACGGTATCTTGCTGGCGGAAACACAGGGCGATAAATTCCTTAACGCGTATGACACGATTATTATTGATGAAGCGCACGAGCGCAGTTTAAATATTGATTTTTTGCTGGGTTACTTAAAGCAGTTACTACCAAAACGCCCCGATTTAAAAGTCATCGTCACCTCTGCAACCATAGACGCGACGCGCTTCTCTAGCCATTTCAATGGTGCGCCAGTGATTGAAGTTTCTGGTCGCACTTATCCTGTTGAAATTCGCTACAGGCCGCTTGGAAGTGCTGGTTTTAGAGCAAAGCAAAGTAATGAGCCTGAAAATGGTCAATTTGATTTAGATGATGAAAATGACAATCAATCTGCAAATCTTTTGGGCATCCCCCGCAAAGTCAAGACCGAAGCGCGCTGGCTGGAAGAAGACGACGAAGAAGAAGCCATCGAAGAAGCGATTATGGATGCGGCGGATGACCTGCTGCGGCAAGGCGACGGCGATATTTTGGTATTTTTGCCAGGCGAGCGCGAGATACGCGACGTTGCCGACCATTTAAGAAAGTACCAAGGTCGCTCGACCAAGCTAAAACATATCGAAGTACTGCCGTTATTTGCTCGACTTTCGATTGAAGATCAGCAAAAAATATTTAAGCCGCACAGCGCGCGGCGCATCGTATTGGCGACCAATGTGGCCGAAACCTCGCTCACCGTGCCAGGCATTAAATATGTGATTGACGCTGGACTGGCACGCATGAACCGTTACAGCACGCGCGCCAAGGTAGAGCAGTTGCAGATAGAAAAGATTAGCCAAGCCGCTGCCAAGCAGCGCGCAGGCCGTTGTGGGCGCGTTTCTAATGGCATTTGTGTGCGGCTTTATTCAGAGCAAGATTTTGACGGCAGGCCAGAATTTACCGAGCCAGAAATTTTACGCAGCTCGCTCGCCAGCGTGATTTTACGCATGGCAGCGTTACGCTTGGGCGATATTACCGACTTTCCGTTTATTGAAGCACCATCTTCACGTTTAATAACTGATGGCTATCAATTGCTGCAAGAGTTGGGCGCGGTGGATAGCAAACGGCAAATTACTGAAACAGGTTTGCAGCTTGCCAAGTTACCGCTAGATCCACGCGTAGGACGCATGATTTTGGCAGCAAAACGTGAAAATTGTTTAGCTGAAATTTTGATTATTGCCAGTGTGCTCAGTATGCAAGACCCACGCGAGCGGCCAATGGATAAACGCGAAGCGGCCGATAACGCGCACAGTAAGTTTGCGGGTGAAGGCTCAGATTTTATGAGTTATCTTAAAATTTGGGACTTTTACGATAATGCGTTAAAGACTAAAAAATCGAATAAAGATTTGCTGAATATTTGCCATGCTAACTTCTTATCATTTTTGAGACTTAAAGAATGGCGCGAATTGCATGGGCAGATTAAGCAAATTGTGGATGAGATGGATTTTAAGCTTAATGCCGAACCTGCTAGTTACGAGCAAATCCACAAAGCCCTATTGGCGGGCTTGCTAGGCAATATCGGTTTTAAAGATGGCGAGAGTGAATCTTACGCAGGCGCGAGAGGTATTCGCTTTCATGTTGCGCCAGGTTCTGGCCTTAAAAAAACGCGGCCAAAATGGGTAATTGCCGCCGAGCTAGTGGATACCACCAAACTTTATGCGCGCTGTGTGGCGAAAATTGAGCCAGATTGGATTGAGCCTTTAGCGCGTGGTTTAACGGAGAGCCAATATTCAGACCCGCGCTGGGATAGAAAAATGGGCATGGTGAATGCGTGGGAGCGCGTCAGCTTGTACGGTTTAACCATTATCCCCAAACGCCTTGTGCATTATGGGCCAATTAACCCGCAAGAATCACGCGAAATTTTTATTCGCGAAGCGCTGGCGAATGGTGAGTTTGATAGCAAAGCTGCATTTTTTGTGGCGAATGAGCGACTTATTGCGGAAGTGGAAGAGCTAGAACATAAGGCGCGCCGCCAAGATGTGCTGGTGGATGAGCACCAATTATTTGCATTTTATGATGCCAAAATACCCGCCGATATTTTTCAAGCAGCCACTTTCGAAAAATGGCGTGAAGGGGCTGAGAAACTTAACGCTAAGCTTTTATATTTAACGCGTGACGATTTAATGCGTCACGGTGCAGACGCGATTACCGCGGTGCAGTTTCCAGAAAAAATGCTGCTACGCGGAGCAAGTGAAAAAGAAGCAGTGGAAACTCACCTGAAATACAGATTTGAACCTGGGCATATACTAGACGGCGTGACCGCGACGATTCCATTGGTGCTGTTGAATCAACTTGATCCCACGCCCACAGAATGGCTGGTGCCAGGCATGTTGCGTGAAAAGCTGACTTATCTCATTAAAGCGCTGCCGAAAAGTTTTAGACGGGTATGCGTGCCGGTGCCAGAGTTTGTCACAGGCTTTTTGCAGCATGTTGAAAATCAGCTGAATTTACCACTATTAGAGACTTTAGCCAGTTATATTCAAGATAAAACAACGCTCAAAGTTAGCCAAGAAGATTGGGTATTAAGCGACATTCTGCCGCATCACTTAATGAACTTTAGTGTGGTGGATGACGCAGGGCGCGAATTGGCAATGGGGCGAGATTGGAAAATGCTGCAAAAGCAACTTGGTCAAGCCGCGCAGCTAACATTCCGTAACACTTCGCCAGATATCGAAAAAACTAATCTTAAACAATGGGATTTTGGCGACCTGCCGCAAACCTTGAGTTTTGAGCGTGATGGCTTGAAAGTAACTGGATACCCTGCGCTAGAAGATAATATCGACGCCGTTTCTGTGAAGTTGTTTGATACTGTGCAAGAAGCTGAGGCGAGTCACCGCCAAGGCGTTGCGCGGTTGATGCGCTTTGAGTTAAAAGAGCAGATTAAGCAACTAGAAAAAGGCCTGCCCAACTTTAACCAATATGCGTTGGTGTTTAGAAATATCATGTCACCCGATGATTTGCGCGAAGACTTGCTCACTGCGATTGCTGACCGTGCTTTTATTGGTGAGGATGATTTGCCGCGTAGCAATGCCGAATTTATGCAATTAAAACAACGTGCTAGAACGCGCTTACCAGCCGTAAGTGAGGCAATTGCAAGGCAAGCGCAAGCAATTGCCATAGAATACCAAAGCTTAATCAATAACCAAGCCAAAATGCCAGCCACAGTCAATCGTCTTAAAAAAGATGTTGAACAACAGGTGCAACTGTTAGTGTATAAAAACTGCTTTACACAAACGCCATGGCAACATCTGCAGCATGTTCCGCGCTATTTAAAAGCCCTTAATTTACGTATCCAAAAACAACCAGCTAATCCAGATCGCGATGGTAAAAACGCAGCCAGCGTGGGACTATTGTGGCAAAAATGGCAAGACAAGACTAGCCAATTACAACAGGCTGGAAGCCTTATTCCACCTGCTTTGCAAGACTACCGTTGGCTTATTGAGGAGTTACGTGTCTCGTTATTCGCGCAGGAACTCAAAACACCATTTCCTGTCTCGATTAAGCGACTTGAAAAAACTTGGCAAGATATTAATCATTAATGGCAACAAAATTACCTAGTAACAATGCGTTTGAAGAGTTTTTACAAACGCCAAAAATTGACAAGCATTTTCGGTTAAGTGTTAGCCGTAATACGCTGATTGCGTTTATCGTTTCTTTGCTGATTCACGCGCTGATTTTGTTTTTTGTGCTGCCAAAGATTAAACAAGCGCCAGAAATAGAGCCGCCGCCATTTGAGGTAGTACTTGCGCAACCTGAGCAAGTAGAAACACCACCAACCCCATTGCCAGAAGTATTGCCTCAGGAGCCAATACCAGAGCGACCTGTAGAGCTGGTTAAAAAACCAAAAGTAATGACCAAGCCTGCAACTAAAACACCTAAACCATCGGATTTTTCGGTGCCTGATGTGATGACGACACCCAAACCCGCACCCGAAAAATTACCCACTAAGCCTGATGATGCGCCAACAGATATGCTGGCTTATGTGAATAAAAAACGCGCCGAGCGTAATGCACAAGAATCGGATGCCGCCAGAATTAATGCTGAAGCCGTCGCTAAAGAAAATGGCCCAAGTGAGGAAGAAAAGCGCGACGCCAAAATTAAGAGTAACTTTCAGAACGGCACCAATGGCATATTTGAAATCACTAGCTTGAGTAGTAATAGTGCCACATTTACTTTTTTAGGCTGGGTAGGTGATTTTAGTGCTTCGCACCGCCAATACTTTAATGTGGAAGCCAGCCGAGGTGAAGACGTAAGAAGAGTGATGATGCGACGCATGATTAGTTTAATCCGCGAGCATTATGAAGGCGACTTTAATTGGGAATCACACCGTTTGGCGCGTACTGTCGTATTATCTGCGCG
>JANMOP010000018.1:0-27306 GCA_031369365.1 Methylotenera sp. | reverse complement strand
CATAAGCCTAAAATCTTATTTTTATTTTCTACACTATTTTCTTTATTTAAAACACCTGCCCTAGAAGCCAATAGCCATGCGGCTTCTGGAGAGCTATTTATTTGAGGGCTGGGAATTATTTTCGGAAGATTTTCGTTTTTACCTAAACCTAAAAACACAAAGCGTTCTACGGTTTTTACGAGTTTTGTTTCATCAAGTGTGCGAATATCATTAATCAAACCATAACGCATTTCGCCTAAAAAACCAGTACGCTTTTTGATGCCAGCGGCAAATGGAAGTAGCGCAGATTTAAACGAATTAGTTAGGATGATGGCCTGCGTGTAGCCTTTGTATTTTAAGCTTTTGCCGAATCGTAAACGTTCAAAAAAAGCGAGCTCGCCGTGCTTAAAAGGTAACGCAATTTTCTCTGAGATTTCAGGCATACGGTCTAGCAGTAGCAAAGTCCATGCGGGTGCAGCGACATCTATAATACAATCTGGCTGATTGGCTTTAAGGGTTTTAAAAAGGCTTTGCGCCAGCACCATATCGCCCACCCAAGCGGGGCCTAGAATGAGGATTTTGTTTGGAATTTTATTGGAGGACACGTTAATAACAGACGTCTGTAGGAGCGGCACCTCGCCGCGAAGCTAGCGTGCAATCTAGCGTGCAATCGCGGCGAGACGCCGCTCCTACATAAATCTTAACCCGCAATTTTGTTCAAAATCCCAGTAGTGCTTCGACCTTTAACCAAGTCAATCAGCGCGATTTCTCCACCCCAACTTTGCACCTCTTTTCCGCCTACTACTTGGTTTGCAGCATAATCGCTACCTTTGGCGATGACGTTTGGTTGGATGGCGTTAATTAAATTTAAGGGCGTTTCTTCATCAAACAAAATCACCGCATCTACGCTCATCAATGCCGCCAGAACGCGCGCGCGGTCGTTTTCATGCACTACAGGCCTAGTCGGACCTTTAATCGCGCTCACCGATCTATCGGTGTTCAATCCCAAAATAAGCTTGTCACCGCGCTTTTTAGCCGCTTCTAGATAGGTGACATGGCCAGCGTGCAGTAAATCGAAACAACCATTGGTAAATACAATTTTTTGCTTTTGTTTTTTCCATGCATCAACTTTAGCCATTAATTGCGCTAAATCACAGATTTTATGCGCCTGCTCGTTACTTTGTTGATCTGTTAAAGCTTCTACCAAATCTTGCTGCGAAATAGGCACAGTACCTACTTTTCCCACCACCACAGCCGCCGCGATGTTAGCCAACTGCAAGGCTTCTAGCGGATTTAAGTCATTCATTAAACCTGCTGCTAATGTTGCAATTACGGTATCGCCTGCGCCAGAAACATCGAACACTTGTTTAGCAATAGCGGGCAAATGATGTGTGCTTTCATCAATTAGCGTGATGCCTTCTTCGCCGCGCGTTACAGCTAAAAATTGTAGATTTAAACTATTTTTAAGCTGACTGGCTTTACTAATTAAATCAGCATCGCTTAAAGCCGTATCGCACGCCTCAGCAGTTTCTTTTTTGTTAGGCGTAAGTGCAGTGGCACCTTTGTATTTAGCGTAATCGCGGCCTTTTGGGTCCACCAAAACAGGGATTTTTTGCGCTTTGCATTGGGTAATAATCTGCTGGCAAACTTGATCGGTTAATAAACCTTTTGCATAGTCAGATAAAATAACTATTTTGGGAGTAAGCTTGAGAGCCTGATGAATATTGGCTTGCAGGGCATCTGTTTCTTCTTTTGTAAAAACTGCGCTACTTTCTTGATCTAGCCGCATCATTTGCTGATGCCCACTTACCACGCGGGTTTTGGCGATAGTAGGGCGATTTTTTGAGACGCAAATACCGTTTGCATCTACGCCCATTTTTTCAAGCAAACCTACTAAAGTTTTGGCCTCGCTATCATTGCCTACACAGCCCACAATATGCGTTTTTATGCCCAAAAGTGCTAAGTTTGCCGCCACATTGGCCGCGCCGCCCGCGCGTTCATTTTTCTCGTTCAGCAACACTATTGGCACTGGTGCCTCAGGTGAAATACGCCCTACAGAGCCGATTAAATAGCGGTCTAGCATCACATCGCCAATGACCAGTGCGTGTTGCCTAGAGCTCCCTAAAGTAGTTTGGCCAAATTGTTTAACGGTGTTTAGAAGTTTTTGCTGCATAAAAGCTTAAGACTCTAATATTTCACAAAGAGAATGCCCAACAAAGATATGTGCTTCTTGAATACGTGCTGTGACTGAGGATGGCATGATTAAATTGTAATCGCAGATTGCCGTTAGCTTACCGCCCATGCCGCCAGTCAGCCCAACGGTGGTTGCGCCAATTTCTTTAGCGGCTTCCATCGCGCGCACTACGTTGGCGCTGTTGCCACTGGTGGTAATGCCAATGACTAAATCTTCATGCCTGCACAATGCTTCCACTTGGCGCGCAAAAATATAATCGTAGCCATAATCGTTGCCGACAGATGTCAGTATAGAGGTATCAGTGGTGAGTGCGATTGCGGGCATGCCTTTGCGCTCTTTTTTAAAGCGGCCAACGATTTCAGCGGCGATATGCTGTGAATCAGCCGCGCTGCCGCCGTTGCCCATAATTAAGATTTTACCGCCGTTTTTAATACAGCTTTGCATTGCAATACCCACGTCCGAAATCAATGGGAATATGGGTTCTAGCAAGTTGAACATCGCCATGTGTGCGGCGTGTTCGCCTTTTAAATAGTCTATATATTTCATCATTAAGCCTTTAGTGCCAAGGTTATCAAAACTCGTCGGTGTTAGTCGATAATAAATTGGCTTTTAATGCCAAATTAGCAGTACTTATCCTCTTGCATTAAATAATGTTGCACATAATCCTTCACGCCATCCTCTAGCGATGTCATCGACGTTTTGTAGCCCGCTTTACGCAATTTCGCTATGTTGGCTTCTGTAAAATATTGATACTTACCTTGTAAATCGCTAGGCATATCAATATAGGTAATATGGGGCGTCTTATCCATACTTTCCATCACATTCGTCGCTAAATCTTTAAAGCTGCGTGCTTGACCTGTGCCGATGTTATATATGCCATTTGGCGCAGGTTTTTTAGTGAAAGACGCGTTCAAAAAGTGTGCGACGATATTTGCACAATCTTTAACGTAAACAAAATCGCGCAATTGCTCGCCATCTTTTATGCCAGTTTTGGTGCCTTTAAATAGCTTCATCGTACCAGTCTCAGAAAACTGGTTAAAAGTGTGAAAAGCCACGCTGGCCATGCGTTCTTTGTGGTATTCGTTAGGGCCATACACATTAAAAAACTTGAAACCAGCCCAAGCAGGCGGCGAGTTTTCAGGCGTTTGCTTTAGCGCCCACTGGTCAAAAAAGTGTTTGGAATAACCGTAACCATTGAGCGGGCGCAGTTTATCGATATTCGCATCATCATACCCCGCGCTGCCATCGCCATAAGTGGCTGCAGAGCTGGCGTAAAAAAACGGTACTTCATTTTCGGTGCACCAGCTCCATAAATCTTGGCTGTAATGAATGTTTGCTTCTACCAGTTTATTAAAGTCGCGCTCGGTAGTGGCAGAAATCGCACCCATATGAACAACGGCATCTACTTCTTCGTTGCCATCTAAAAAATCGAATAGCTGCTCTTTGTCTAGATACTCAACATACTGTCGATGCACAAGATTTTGCCATTGCGCTTCGTGCGTAATATGGTCAACAATAACAAGATCATCGCGACCGAGTTTGGTATTAAGATGCCAAGCGATGATAGAACCTATCATGCCTGCACCGCCAGTAATGACTATCATTTGTTAAGACCTAAAAACATAAATTAACCGCCGATAAACGCACATGCACGCCGATAATAAAATTTTGAATGATTGATTATAACGCTTATTGGCTTGCACCTAAAGCTTGCGCGTTGGCTTTTGTTGCAGCATTTTCGATTTTCGCTTGTTCGGTATTCCAATCACTACTCACCCAGCCTTGCAAGTTTTCCAGTGCAATGTCGGTCATTGCGTGAATCCAAGCCTCATTCTCATTCAGCGCAGGAATATAGTGGTACTCGCCGCCGCCCGCGTGGGTGAAAATCTCTTTGCCTTCCATGGCGATTTCCTCTAGCGTTTCCAGGCAATCGGCACTAAATCCTGGGCAGATGACATCAATGCGTTTAGTTTTGGCGTTGCCTAAGCCCTCTAAAGTACTAGCCAAATAAGGCTTCAGCCATTCTTGCTTGCCAAAGCGCGATTGAAACGCGATTAAGTATTCATCTTTGCTTAAACCTAAAGCCTCGGCCAATAAACGACCAGTTTTGTGGCAGGTGCAATGGTAAGGGTCACCACTGGTTAAATGCACTTTTGGCACACCATGAAAGCTCATGACTAATTTACTTGGCTTGCCGCCGTTAATTTCCCAATGATTGCGCACGCTTTGCGCTAAAGCTGAGATATAAGCTGGGTGATCGTGGTAGCTTCGAATGGTGCGGATGCCAGGCATATTGCGCGTTTTGAGCAGCACGCGAAACACGGCATCCATGGCCGATGCTGTGCTGCTGGCGGCGTATTGCGGGTACAGCGGAAACACCAGAATACGATCGCAATGGGCAGCTTTAAGTTTGTCGATTGCAGATTGCATGCTTGGGTTGCCGTAGCTCATGCCCAGCTCTACCGCAAATGGTGATTTAATTTTTTGCGCCAAAAAGCCGCGTAAAAGCTGCGTTTGTTTTTGCGCGTGCACCATCAATGGCGAACCTTCTTTCATCCAAACTTGCGCATATTTTGCGGCTGATTTTTTTGGGCGAATCACCAAAATAATGCAGTTTAAAATAATCCACCAAATTGCGCGCGGAATTTCTACCACGCGTGTGTCGCTCAAAAATTGTCGCAAATATGACCGCAAAGCCGCACTAGTAGGCGCATCTGGCGTGCCGAGGTTGGCAAGCAAAATGCCCACTTTCAGCTGGTCGCCGTGGGAGTAGTTGGGTTCGGGGTTGTAATAGCTCATAAATTCAGTCGTTAGTATTTAAGTTGGTTAAAATATCAAAATTGTCATTGCGAGCGCAGCGCGGCAATCTGGTTGGTCTTTATTAAATAGCTTGGATTGCCGCGCTTCGCTCGCAATGACGTAGTTACTTTATAAGGTTGTATTAAAAAACATTCACCACAGAGACACAGAGACAACCATTTAATTGCTTTTGATTTGCTTTTCTCTGTGTCTCTGTGGTGAGATTTTAATTAGCAGACAGCGCATTCGATAATAATTTCGCCGTCACATCCACAATCGGAATCACCCGTTCATACGCCATTCTCGTGGGGCCAATCACGCCCAGCGTGCCGACCACTTGGCCATCGGCTTCATAAGGCGCGGTCACCATACTACATTCATCTAGCGGCAAATAGCCACTCTCGCCACCGATAAATATTTGGATGCCTTCGGCGCGTTGGCTGTTGTCGAGTAGCGTTATTAATGATGTGCGGCGCTCAAAAATCTCGAACAGCTTGCGTAGGCTATTCACATTGGTAGAAAGCTCGTTAATGTTGAGTAAATTGCGCTCACCCGCAATCACCACGCCATCATTTTTACCATCGCCAGCACCCGCGCTGGTATTGGCTTCTAGGGCGGCACTCATCAGCACGTTCATATCGGTTTGCATTTGTTTGAGTTCTGCGCGTAGCTTTTGTTGCGTTTCTTCAAAGGTAAAACCCGAAAAATTGGCGTTAAAATAGTTGCTGGCTTGCGTGAGCTCAGACGCCGAATAAGCCTTTTCGGTTAAAAGAATGCGGTTTACACGTTGCCGTCATTGGTGACAATAATCACCAAAATGCGTTTTTCAGTAAGCGGTAAAAATTCTAAGTGTTTAAAACTTAACGTTTTTCTTTTAGGAATCATCACCACGCCAGCAAATTGGGTCAGTTGCGAAAGCATATCGGCCGCGCTGTTAATTAACTCATTTTGGTTGGGTGAGCTTAAACCACTTTTAAGCTGATTTACCGCTTTATTGTCTAGTGGCTGAACTGTTAGTAGCGAATCGACAAATAAACGATAGCCTTTATGCGTTGGTATGCGTCCCGCCGAAGTGTGCGGGCTGGCAATAAAACCTAAGTGTTCCAAGTCACTCATCACATTGCGAATGGTCGCGGGGCTAACATCTAAGCCGCTGTGATGCAATAGCGTGCGCGAACCAATCGGCTGACCATCGCTAATGTAATGTTCAACCAAGGTTTTAAGCAGTATTTGCGCGCGTTTATCCAAAATTTTGGCTAATTTGTATCAAGTTGTTATTTTGCCTGATTTAAACAATATTCAGCAAGATAAACGGTAAAAAGTTAAAACGATAAAAATTTACCTTAAGATTTTAATGTCAGGTAAATTTAAGGTAAATCTAAGACCGTAAAAAAATAGCTTAATAATAAAATTTGGCGGCAGGTAGGGCGTCTAAGTTATCGCAAATGGCGTTTGGGTTCTCTATTTCAGCTTTATCCAATGTGGCTAAAAATGCTTGATCCGTGGCTAATTTTTTAATGACTTTTTCCATGGCCTTGGTGTAGGCTTTTTCCATATAAAAATCTGGTGTTACGCCAAGGTCACCTAGTTGTTGTGCTTGCTTTTTAATCACTGTAATCGCATTATCGTAGTTGGCTGGTTCTGCGCCATTGACATAAGCGCGCGCGATAATTTCAGCATGAAACACGCGTAATTGTGCGTTGTAAAACATGTGCGGTTCTAGCAATAACACCACATTGGCAGGCGCGCTACAAGTGCTGATGTTGGCAAAACGTTTTTTAAGCACCTTAAGCGCTGCGCTTTCGGCTAGCGGGCCTTTCATATGCCATACGTCCAAATAAGGGTGTAGCAAGCGCACAGGGTGCTGGTAATGTGTTTTGCCAATGTGCAGGGCAATAGTGCCAGGAAGCTTAGTTTGTAATTTAGCTTGCGCGGTCTCTGCATGTGCAATTGCGCTAAATATTAAGCTAAAAAATAGTGAAAATATTAGTTTTTGCATGTCTAGCTTTCGGTTTTATTTATCAACAATTTATGGCGAATTTTTGTAACTAATACGGTAGATAACATCTGCGCCATCATCCGATACATACAGCGCGCCATCTGGGCCAGCAATTACATCTACAGGCCGCCCCCACGCTTGATTATTCTTCAACCATCCTGTGGCAAAATCAACCACTTCCACAGGATTATCGCCATTAAATTTTACGCGCACTAGTTTGTAGCCACTTAATTGTTCGCGATTCCACGAGCCATGTAGTGCGACGATGGCATCATTTTTAAATTCAGCAGGAAAATTGGTTTTATCTAAAAACGTGACGCCAATGGGTGTGGAGTGCGCTGTGAAAGTAATGGCGGGGGGCGTGGTTGTTTTGCAGAAGTTTTCACTGCCTTTAAAATTAGGATCTTCAAACATAAGTTTTAAATTATTGGGGTCACCCCAGCAATGCGGCCAGCCGTAGTGTTTGCTAGGCTCAATCTTGTTAAAATGTTCGGGTGGAAGCTCGTCGTTAACCACGCCATTTTTAGTGGCAGAGCGCATGTCAGAGCCGTTATTGGTGGCGAACAGTTCACCTGTTTTTGGATGCCAGGCAAAGCCTTGGCTATTACGTAAGCCGCGCGCCCAAATTGGCGCTAGTGAATGTCGTCCCAATACTTCTAATCCGCCCGCAGGCTTGCCTTCTAAGGTATAACGCAAAATCGTCGCACGCGTTGCATCATCTTCCACACACACATTGCAGCTAGAGCCTACGTTTAAATATAGGTGATTATCTGCACCAATTTTAATAGTTTTAAGGCTGTGGCCACCGCTGGCAAGCCCAGATATAAAAGGCTTTACAGACCATTTATTATTATTTTTAGTCAATTTTACAACGCCGTCTTGATTCGCCACCAACAAATCATCCCCCACAAAAACTAAACCATTGGGCGCATTGAGTTTATTTGAAACCAAAACGGCTGCCTCAGCAAGCCCGTCCTTATTGGCGTCTGGCAGCATGATAATTTGATTGTTTTTTGCAGAGGACACAAATAAATGACCATTTTTATCAAATGCCATCATGCGCGGCGCACTATCTAATTTGGCAAAAACATTAATTTTGAAGCCAACAGGTAGCGTGAGGTTTAGTTTGCTGAATGGCTCGGCAGCGTTGGCGCAGGTGAGCCAAGTAAATGAGCAAAGGCTGCACAGGCCTAATTTAATGAACAAGCTGAATTTAGAAATAATTTCATCAGACATAGTTAAACCTTTTCAACTAAATTAAATCCTTTCAACTAAGTAAGTACATCCGACCAAATATTAGCTGCCCAAGCGCTTGCGTACTGGCCTTCTAGCTCGGATGGGCTTTGTGAAACACCACCGCCTTCTGCCGCTACCATCATTTTTTTGCCCGCATCATAACGGTAAACATTGGCTACATGTATGGCTTGCGTGTCGTTCACATAACTGTAACAGGTGTTGGCGAATACGGGCGTGGGGTCTGGCGTTCTGCCTTGCATTAATTCTACTATTGCGCTGGCGCAAACACGTGCTTGACTGGTCGCCATATGTGCCGATTTAGGCAGGTTAGACGCCACACTATCGCCAATCACATGGATATTGGGCACCAGTTTAGATTCGTAAGTTAAAAAATTCACATCGCACCACGGGTAATCTGCTTCTAATAAACTGGCCATTTGCGCGGGCTTGCCAGCCCGTTGCGGTGGAATAATATTCAGCACATTGGCGCTCACTTTTTCAAAATCTGTGGTGACAGTTTTGCTGGTTACATCCACAGCAAGAATGACGTTATTCGGGCGATAATCAATCATACCCGCGTACATTTCGTTAAAAACCTTAGTAAACAAGCCTTTTTTAGAGACAATTTCTGGGTTGGCATCCAGCACAATAATTTTGCTGTTTGGTTTATGTTTTGCAAAGTAGCTCGCCACTTGGCATGCACGCTCATACGGCCCAGGCGGGCAGCGGTAGGGCAGCTTGGGCACGTTCATTACAAACACACCACCGTCAGGCATAGCTTCTAGTTGTTTGCGTAAATTCACGGTTTGCCAGCCCGCTTTCCAAGCGTGTGGAATGGTTTCTTGCGCGGCCTCTAAATTTGGCAGTGATGCGTAATTAAAATCGACGCCAGGTGCAATAATTAAGCGATCAAAGGTGATTTCGCCACGTTTCATCGTCACTTTTTTGGCTGCGGCATCAACGGCAGTGACTTCGTCATTCACCCAATTAACACCGTGATTTTTTTTAACTAAATCATAGCCAAATGTGAGGTCGTGAATGGTTTTACTACCGCCCAACACCAAATTACTCAGTGGGCAAGAGACGAATTGTGTGGATTTTTCAATCACTACCACCTCAATATTACCCGAGCTCCACATGCGGATATATTTGGCAGCGGTGGTGCCCGCATAACCACCGCCGATAATGACTACGCGGCCAATGCTGCTGCTTTTTTGCGTGTTTAAGCTACTACAAGCACTAAGCAAGCCAGTGGCAGCGCTAGCCGCACCTAAACTTAGGCTGATTTTAATAAAATCACGACGTTTAAGCTTACTCATGGCTTGGATTTAATGCTTGTGATTTTGGCGTTTGGCTGGCGATAGCTTTTTGCTGTGAAAAATAAATAGCCAATTGATCTATTTCATCCGCATTTAAGCCTCTAGCATGGTGATGCATGACGGTGGCGGGCAAGCTACCGCCTTTAAAAGCGCGCATTTGTTTGGTGAAGTAAGCTGGATTGATGCCAGCTAAAACCGCGTTACCCGCAACCGCATTACCATTGCTGCCGTGGCAAGCCGCACACGAGGCGGCTAGAGTGCGAATATGATTGGCTGAATAAACAAAAGCCTCAGTAGCTTTACCAGTGATTGGTAAGCTTACTGAGGCTGTAAAAAAAAAAGCTAAAAATAGAATCGTAAAATTTTTCATGGCGCTTTGAGATTCATTTAAACACCATTTTAATTATTTTTTAAATAATAATTGCTTGATTTAACGCCTAAAAACACTGCTCTTCTGCACAACCATCATCTTTAACGCCTAGACCAGTCATAAATTCTACCATGTGCTTATTGCCTTGATCGCGGAAATAGCGAATGAGGGAAACATCCCCTTTAAGTTTAATGTTGACATCTGCGCCAGCGCTGGCTAAAAATTTTGCCATCTCTTCTTGGCCACTAAACGCTGCCAACATAAATGCTGAATGGTGAGCAATTGGGTGAACATAGTTAATTTCAGCGCCTTTGCTAAGTAAAAATTTCACCATAGGAATATCGCCTTTATTCGCTGCCATTTGCACTGGCGACCAACCAAAAATTTTATCATTCACCGCCGCTGGCTCTGAGCTAACAAATTTTTGTACCACTTTTAGTTTTCCTGATGTCAACGCATCACTAAACTCAAACGACTCATCATCTGAGAGCGCGAAACTGTTTAACGATAAACTTAATGCCAATACTGCAAATAGTGCTTTTAACATGGTCATGTTACTTTTTTCCTTTTAAATGATTGCTGCTTAAACATTAGGCTAGTCAATATATTTTCTTGCATTACGGAACATCCGCATCCACGGCGCGTCTTCCTGCCAATCGTCTGGCCGCCATGAGTGCTGCACCGTTCTAAATACTCGTTCAGGATGTGGCATCATAATACTAAAACGCCCATCTGTGGTGGTAAAACCCGTTAAACCAAGCGGTGAACCGTTAGGATTAAACGGATAAGTTTCTGTTGGCGTTGACCGCTTATTTAAACTAGTTGCATTATCAATAAAGCGCAATGTTGCCAATTTATTTGCTAACACGTTATTGACTGCGTTTTTATCAGAAAATTCCGCAAAACCTTCGCCGTGTGCAACGGCAATAGGCATGCGGCTGCCAGCCATGCCGTTAAAAAAGAGTGATGGCGATTCTAACACCTCCACCATGGCAAAACGTGCTTCAAATTGTTCCGATTTGTTTTTAACAAAGTGTGGCCAATGCTCACTGCCAGGTATTATGCTGTGCAAATTACTCATCATTTGGCAGCCATTGCACACGCCAAGCGCGAATGAATCATTGCGATTAAAAAAGGCAGAAAACTCATCATTGGCGCGACTGTTAAACAAAATCGATTTTGCCCAGCCTTCGCCCGCGCCCAGCACATCGCCATAACTAAAGCCGCCGCAAGCCGCAAAGCCAGCAAAAGCTTTTAATGACACGCGACCGCTAATCACGTCGCTCATGTGCACATCAAACGTGGCAAAGCCTGCGCGATCAAACGCAGCAGCCATTTCCACTTGCCCATTCACGCCTTGCTCGCGCAAAATCGCCATTTTGGGGCGGGCTAAATTTAAATAAGGCGCAGCATGATTTTCAATACCTAGATTTTCATTTATATCAAACGTGGTATGCGCGTTTAGGCCAGCATCTGTCTCGTCTAAAATGCGGTCGTATTCTTGCTTTGCACATACAGGGTTATCACGCAGGGATTGCATGTGATAAGTAGTTTCAGACCACATTCTGTGTAAATTTACACGAGAATCCGCAAAAATTAGCTTGCCATTTTGCATGATGTTGATTTGATTATTTTGAGTCACTGTGCCGATTAAATGTGCGCTTAAATTTTTGCTCAATTGAGCTAAAATCGTATCAGCATCACTTGCACGCACTTGAATCACAGCGCCTAACTCTTCGTTAAATAATGCTTCGATAGTATCGCCAGTAAGCGCGCAGATATTAACTTCTAGACCACATCTTCCAGTAAACGCCATTTCACATAAAGTAGTAAACAAGCCGCCATCACTTCTATCGTGATACGCTAAAATTTTGTTTTCAGCGTTTAATCGCTGAATTTCTGCAAAAAAAGCTTTCAGCTGTTCAGGCTTATCTACATCGGGCGCGGAATCGCCAATTTGAGCGTAAACTTGGGCAAGTGATGAGCCACCCATGCGGTTTTTGCCATTGCCCAAATCTATCAGAATTAAACGTGTCTCGCCTTTGTCTGTTCTAAGCTGCGGCGTTAGAGTTTTGCGCGCATCTGGCGTGTTGGCAAACGCCGTTACCACCAATGAAATCGGCGATGTTACCGCTTTGGCTTGGCCTTCATCTTGCCATACTGTCTTCATCGACATCGAATCTTTGCCAACAGGAATGCTGATTCCCAGAGCAGGACAAAGCGCCATGCCAACCGCTTTTACCGTGGCAAAAAGTGCAGCGTCTTCACCCGCATGGCCAGCAGGCGCCATCCAGTTGGCAGATAGCTTCAAATTACTAATATCATCAATTGCGGCTGCGGCAATATTGGTAATCGCTTCGCCAATCGCCATGCGGCCAGAAGCGGGCGCGTTAATCAATGCTAATGGTGCTTTCTCACCAATCGCAAATGCTTCACCCACATAAGTCTCAAAACCTGCCAGAGTCACCGCCACGTCAGAAACTGGCACTTGCCATGGCCCGACCATTTGGTCGCGCGCGATTAAACCTGTGACTGAGCGATCGCCAATGGTAATAAGAAAAGTTTTATCCGCCACGCCTGGCAGCCTTAATACACGGGCTATTGCGTCTTTAATATCAATTTTACTGGTGTCAAATGCGCTTAATTTTTTGGCAACTGATTTTACGTCGCGCGTCATTTTTGGCGGTTTGCCGAGTAAAACGCTTAAATCCATATCCACAGGCTTATTGTCAAAATGACTGTCTGCAACCGTTAAATGGCGCGCTTCAGTGGCATAGCCTACCACAGCGAACGGGCAACGCTCGCGCTCGCACATCGCTTTAAAACGCGCTAAGTCAGCAGGCAACACCGCCATCACGTAACGCTCTTGCGCCTCGTTGCTCCAAAGTTCACGCGGGCTCATGCCAGGTTCTTCGTTATGCACATCGCGCAAGTTAAAAATCGCACCCACTTTGGCGTCATTCACTAGTTCGGGGAAAGCATTGGAAATGCCGCCTGCGCCCACATCGTGAATACTTACGATTGGATTTTTATCGCCCAATTGCCAGCAACGGTCGATGACCTCTTGCGCACGGCGTTGCAACTCTGGGTTGCCGCGTTGTACCGAATCGAAATCTAAGTTTTCTGTATTAGCACCAGTGTCCATGCTGCTGGCAGCGCTGCCGCCCAAACCAATTAACATTGCAGAGCCGCCAAGTTGAATTAAGGCCGCACCAGCAGGAATGACACTTTTTAGCGAATGATTGGCTGAGATATTGCCCACGCCGCCCGCTAGCATGATGGGTTTGTGATAACCCCGCACCTCGGCTTTTCCTTCTGCGCAATTATGTGCCAATTCAAAAGTACGGAAATAACCTGCAATATTTGGCCGCCCAAACTCGTTGTTATAAGCCGCGCCGCCAAGTGGGCCATCGGTCATAATCTGCAAAGGTGTTGCGATGCGGCTTGGCTTGCCGTAGGCAAATTTTGTCCCCTCGCCCGCTATCTGCTCCCTCTCCCGCAAGCGGGGGAGGGGTGGGGTGGGGGGCGATGTTTCGTTGAGAGAGGCACTACCGCAATAAAGCTCCCACGGCTGCACAAAATTTGGAATGTTCAAATTTGAAACCGAAAACCCTGTTAAACCCGCTTTGGGTTTAGAGCCCACGCCAGTTGCACCTTCGTCACGAATCTCGCCACCCGCGCCCGTAGCCGCGCCAGCGAAGGGAGAAATGGCGGTGGGATGGTTATGCGTTTCTACTTTCATCAAGTAGTGCATGTCTTCTTCTACAAATTTATATTGCTGACTATATTGGCCATCTTGTTGCCCATTTTGCGGGTAAAAACGCTTGGTTTTTTGACCAGCCACAATCGAAGAATTGTCAGAATACGCCACCACGGTATGGCCAGGATTCAACCTATGCGTGTTACGTATCATGCCAAAAAGTGAAATATCTTGTGTTTCACCGTCGATAATCCAATCGGCGTTAAAAATTTTGTGGCGGCAATGTTCCGAGTTCGCTTGTGCAAACATCATCAATTCCACATCCGTTGGGTTACGGCCAATTTTTATGAAGTTTTCTAACAAATAATCCACTTCATCTGGCGATAGCGCCAAGCCCATCTCATTATTGGCTGCTTCTAGCGCAGTTTTACCGCCTTGCAAAATATCGATGCATTCAAGTGGGGCGGGCGTTGCAGCGTGGTATAGCTTTTGTGCATCGTCCAAATCGCCAAAAACTTGCTCGGTCATGCGATCGTGAATTACCGCTTTTAACGCAGTTTTTTCAGCATCGCTCAAAGGCGCGCCGTTATTGGTCTGCACGTAATAGGCAATGCCACGCTCAAGCCGCAAAACAGCATCTAAGCCACAATTGTTCGCAATATCCGTCGCACGTGAAGCCCAGGGTGAAATAGTACCAATGCGTGGAATGACCAAAAACAATTCTTTTTTAGCATCGCCAGCAACCGCACCGATATTGGCTTCCAGAGCATTGCTAGCGGCAGCTCCATAAGTGAGAATCTGTTTTAAAGTGTTTTGCTGAGCTACATTAAGCGCATTTTCACTAAACGCAAAATGCACAAACTCTGCATCAATGTGGCTGATATTTGGTGCACGAGTTTTTAAGGATGCGTAAAGTTTTTCGAGACGAAAAGTTGATAAAGCAGTGCTGCCACGTAAACTTAGAAATGCGGGGCTTGAAAATTGAATGCTAGGCATGAATAAAGGTGATTAAACATTAAAATAATTAATCAATATTTTAACAGAAACCGTCCTTGCTTTTTGCTTGTTTGATAACGCATAATTGAAATAGTAAATAAATAAAAAATCGGGGATAATTTTGACAGCACAGCACAGCACAGCACAGCACAGCACAGCACAGCACAGCACAGCACAGCACAGCACAGCACAGCACAGCACAGCACAGCACAGCACAGCACAGCACAGCTGGCGGCTCATGCCTTAATTTAGATGGTCAAAGCTTAGATGTAACAGCAGACAAGTTAGCGCAGCTTAAAGCCTTATTCCCCGAAGTATTTTCAGAACACCAAATAGACCTAAATCGCCTAAAACAAGCGCTGGGTGAAGATGTTTTTACCCAGAACGAACACTACGAGCTAAGCTGGGCGGGCAAATCGCAAGCGCGGCGCGAGATTCAAAAAACCACCAGTGCCACACTCACACCTGATGAGAACCCCTCGCCCGCAGGCGGGAGAGGGGCAGGGGGGAGGAGCCGCTTGGCAGAGCAGAAAACCGCCCAGCATGTTTTTATAGAAGGTGAAAACCTAGAAGTATTGCGTGTTTTGCAAAAATCTTACTTTGGGCGAGTTAAAATGATCTATATCGACCCGCCCTACAACACAGGTAACGATAGCTTTGTGTACCCAGACGATTACACGGAACGCTTAAGTGAATACAAAAAACGCACAGGCTTAGCCGATGAAAACGGCTTTATAAACAAGCAAGACCTATGGCGCAAAAATAGCAAAGAAAGCGGCCAATACCACAGCGTGTGGCTAAGCATGATGTACCCACGGCTGTATTTAGCGCGCAATTTGCTGCGTGACGATGGCGTGATTTTCATTAGCATAGATGATAACGAAGCCGCGAACTTGAAGTTGTTGTGTGATGAAGTGTTTGGGGCGGAGAATTTTGTTGATTGTGTTATTTGGAAAAAAAGATACGGTGGAGGAGCAAAAGAAAAACATTTAGTATCCCTACATGAATACGTGTTTTTTTATGCAAGAAACATTAATTTATTAGATGAAATATTTGTGCCATTGCAGCAAGAAAGTATTGGTAAGTATTATAAATTGAAAGATGAGAAGCTTGAGAAAAGAGGGGCGTATCGTACTCACCCATTAGAGGCAGGAAAAGCAATGGACGAGAGAGTAAATCTTGTTTATGCAATACCTGCGCCAGACGGCACAATGATTGTTCCAAGAAAACAGTGGTTATGGTCAGAAAAACGCACCTTGGAAGCGTTGGCAAATAACGAGCTGGAATTTATAAAAGGGAAAGATTCTTTTTGGTCAGTGCACACCAAACAATACCTATTTGATGAAAACGGCAAACAACGAGAAGCAAAAGTTTTTTCTATAATAGATGATGTTTATACTCAACATGGTACGAATGAAATAATTGATATTTTTGAGAATGCTAAAATCTTTAATTATCCAAAACCTACTAAGTTTATTCGGAAGTTGTTAGATTTTGGTACAAAAACAGATGACATCATCCTAGACTTCTTCGCAGGCTCTGGTACCACCGCACAAGCGGTGATGGAGCTTAACTTAGAAGATGGTGGCAACCGTCAATGTATTTGTGTGCAAATGCCTGAAGTGTTAGACGAAACCAGCGAGGCGCACAAAGCAGGCTATCGCACTATTGCCGATATTACCCGCGCGCGTATTACTAAAGTCATCGCTAAACTGAAAGCTGAAAAGCCCATGTTGACGCAAAATTTAGCTTGTGCAAACTTTACGCTTACGCCATCGCACTTTAAGGTGTGGCAGCCCGATGTTTTGGGTGATGCGGCAATAATGCAGCAGCTAGAGTTGCATCAGCAAGCTGAACACCCCGCCAGTTTGCAGCAGAATATGCTGACCGAATTACTACTTAAAATGGGCTTGGGGTTGGTGGGGGTTGAGGCTAAAGCCAGTTTAATTAGCGTGGGTGATACTGAAATTTATGCAGTTAGCTTGTCAGAAAGTGGCTTGCTGTGGCTATGCTTTAACCCTTATAAAACTGCCTTAAAAGCCGAAATTGTAAAAGCAAAGCCACAACAGATTGTCTTTTTAAATTCTTGCTTTATAGGTAGTAACGCCGATGAGCAGCTGACTAATTTAGAGCTGGAACTTAAACAGCAGCATATTAAATTAACAGTGATTTAGTGAATTGGCTGTCTTTGCGAGCCTGATTTTTTTAGGCTAAGCAATACACACACCGTCATTGCGAGGAACGATAGTGACGTGGCAATCTAGTTTTTAACAGACGTGGATTGCCGCGCTGCGCTCGCAATGACGGTGATGCTGGATTGCCACGGCGTTACACGCCTCGCAATGACGGTGGTAGGGTTTGAATTATTAAACTTAAGTAGTAAAGTTGAAAAAATATGAACGAAATTAAACGCCAGTTTGACGATAGCCAAGCTTATCAAGCCCAAGCGGTACAGGCGGTTATTCAAGTGTTTGACGGCCAACCGCTAGCGAGTGACGCATTTGAAATGCCGCTAGGTGATGCAGGTAATAATAGTAGCTTGGCTTTTTCTGAAAAAGGCATTGCAAATCAATTGTTGCTGAAAGATGCGCAAATATTAGCGAACTTACAAAGTGTGCAAAAATTAAACGAAATCGAGGGCTCAAACGCGCTTGTACCTTGTTTGTCAGCCAATCAAAAAGAAACTTTTACACGCTTAAATTTTAGCATCGAGATGGAAACAGGCACGGGCAAAACTTATACGTTTATTCGCACCATTTACCAGCTGAACAAAACCTATGGTTTTAAAAAGTTTGTGATTGTGGTGCCAAGCGTGGCGATACGCGAAGGCGCGTTAGAAAACCTAAAAAGTACGCACGCCCATTTTCAAGCACTATACGAAAAACCACCTGTTAATTTTGTACTGTACGACAGCCGTAATTTAACCGCGTTGCGTAACTTTGCTATGAGCAATGCTATACAAATTTTGGTGATTAATATTGATAGTTTTACCAAAGATAACAACGTAATCAATACGCTACGTGAAAATGGCATTAAGCCGATCGAGTATATTCAAGCAACAAACCCAATTGTAATAGTGGATGAGCCACAAAACTTTGAAACGGATATTCGCAAAGCGGCAATTCAAGAGCTAAACCCGCTGTGCACTTTGCGTTATTCTGCTACGCATAAAAACCCGTATAACTTGCTGTATAGCTTAAACCCAGTGCAGGCTTATGATTTGGGGCTAGTGAAGCAAATTGAGGTAGATGGCATTAGCGCTGAGGCCAATTACAATGCGGCTTATATTAAGTTTGAGGCAGTTAAAAAAGGTAAAACTGCTAGCGGAACGGCGATTCAACTTACTATTAACGTCAACACGGCGCAAGGCGTTAAGCCTAAAACAATCATCATTAAAGAAGGCCATGCGGATTTGTACGAGCTATCAAACCAAAACCCACATTATCAAGATTTATTGGTGACAGAAATGGGCACAGAGTTTGGTGAAGACCGCGTATTTATTGAGCTTTCGAATGGGCTGCGCTTGTACGAAAGCCAAGAGCAGGGCGGCTTAACCGATGACATCATGCGCTACCAAATAGAGCGCACTGTGCAGGCGCATTTTGCCAAACTTAAAGCATTAGAACCACAAGGTATAAAAGTATTGAGCTTGTTTTTTATTGATAGAGTGGCGAATTACCGTAGCTATGATGAAAGCGGTAATGCTATGCAAGGTAAATTTGCAGTTTGGTTTGAAGAAGCTTACCAAAAAATCGCCCAAAAACCTGCCTATAAAGACTTGATTGATGCGCCGTTGGATAAGGTACATGACGGTTATTTTGCATCCGACAAAAGCGGTAAAGGTAAAGATAAAAAAGAGCTGTGGGTGGACAGTAAAGAAGCGAATACCCAAAAAGATAACGACACTTATGCCTTGATTATGCAAAGAAAAGGGCGTTTGTTAAGCCTTGATGAGCCTTTGCAATTTATTTTTTCGCATTCTGCCTTGCGTGAGGGTTGGGATAACCCGAATGTGTTTCAAATATGCACGCTTAATGAGAGCAAAAGTGCAATGAAAAAACGCCAAGAAATAGGGCGTGGCTTGCGATTACCAGTAAATCAGCAGGGTGAGCGAATTTTTGATAAAAAAATCAATGTGCTGACGGTTGTTGCCAATGAAAGCTATGAAACATATGCCAAAAATTTGCAAATCGAAATAGAAGATGAAACAGGCGTTAAATTTACTGGACGCATTAAAAATGCGCGAGACAAGGCATTGGTAAAAGTGCGTGATGACATGAGTGCAGAAGAATTAGCATTATTTAACGAAATGTGGAGCCGCATAAATTACCAAGCTAGTTATGCAGTGTCATATTCAAGTGAGACTTTTATTAGTGGCACGGTAAAATTGCTACAAGATTTTAATCAATATCCGAAGGCCAAACGACCAGTATTAGAAGCACATAAAGTGCGGCTAGATATTAATCAACATGGCATTGAAGCTGTTGCAACAGTTGGTGGCGGCGGGGTCAAGCAGGTTGAAAATACAGTTTATGCAATCCCTGATGTGTATGTTTATATTCAAAGTAAAGTGGAAGTAACGCGCAGCAGTATTTATGCAATTATTACACAGTGTAATCGTGTAAGTGAGTTATCAATAAACCCGCAGCAGTTTTTAGATTCGATCGTTAATGCAATGCAGCAAACGCTAAGAAGCTTGCTAGTGGACGGCATTCAATATCAGCAGCTTGAAACTAAATTGTATGAACAATCGCTATTAAAAGAAGAGGCGATTGAAACTTATTTATCAAGTATTTTCCCCGCAATAGAGGATAAAGTAGCACCACTAGAACGCACGCTTTATAAAGCAACGCCACTAGATGAAGCGGGAGAGGCAAAAGATGAGGTTTTTAATTGTGTACTTGTAGATAGTGATGTTGAAAGAAAGTTTGCAGAAGGCTGCAATACGGCAGATGCAGAGAAAATCAAATTTTATTTTAAGCTGCCTAGCAAATTTAAAATACCAACTCCAGCGGGTAATTACAACCCAGATTGGGCGGTGGTGGCAGATAAAGAAAGCAGAGTGTATTTTGTTGCAGAAACGAAGTCACAGCTGAGTGCAGATGCAAAAAGAGGCTTAGAGCAGCTTAAACTTGACTGCGCTAAAAAGTATTTTGAGTTAAGTGAGTTTCAAAAAGGTAGTGTGACTTATAAAATAGTTACTCAAGTTAGCGAGCTATAACATTGTTTAAAACCCCAGCGCGCGAGCGCCTTGGTAGAAAATAAAACTCACCACCCAAGCCAAACCTAGCGACCACACGATGGAAAGCCACATGAATTTAGTGCTTTTTGATTCGGTTTTTATTGTGGCAATGGTGGATAAACACGGCGTATAAATCAGCGTGAACAGCATAAAGCTCATGCCCTGCACCCAGTCGATGTTGATGGCGATTTGGTGGCTGAGCGCATCGCCTTGCAGGCCGTATATTACCGCGAGTGAGCCAATGACAATTTCTTTAGCCACAAAGCCAAATATAAGCGCGATGGCGAGTTGCGTATCAATGCCGATAGGATCGAGTATTGGCGCGAACAGTGTGCCGATTTGCCCAGCGAGTGTGCCAGCACTGGCGGGTGCTACATTGCTTGGGTAATTGGTCAGTAGCCATACCATCACCACGCCGATGATGATAAATTTAGTGGCACGATTTAAAAAATATTTTACCTCTTGCCAACCGCGAAGCCATATTTGGCGCGGGGTGGGGAAGCGATAGGGTGGCAGCTCTAAAATAAATGGCTCGCTACTTTGGTATTGGCCTTTAAATAACACCGCAGTTAAAAATATGGTGGCAAAGCTCATCATATAAAGTGCAAACATGACATAAGCCGCTTGGTTGGCGGCGAACAGCGTGGCAATCATAAATAAAAATACCTGTAGCCTTGCAGAACAAAGTGACAATGGAATCACCAGCATGGTCAGCAAGCGCATGGGGCGGCTTCGCATGACGCGCGTACCCATCAGCGCGGGCACGTTGCAACCAAATCCCATCAGCACCATCACAAAACCACGGCCGTCGAGGCCGATCTTGGCCATGAATGCATCCATGAGAAAAGCTGCGCGCGATAAATAACCGCTGTCTTCTACCATGCTCATCACCAAGAAAAATAGCACAATAATCGGCACGAAAGCCGCCACCGTGCTGATGCCATTAAAAATACCATCGAGCAACAGGCCGTTTAGCCAAGCAGGTAGCCCAGCCAGTAACGGATCTAAAATGCTAGAGCGCAGCAAGGCGAGTAGCCACGCCATGCCATCTTGTAATGGCTTGCCTGCGGTAAAAATAAACTGAAACAGTAAAAACATGGCGGCAAAAAATATCGGTAAACCAAACCACGGGTGCAGCAACACTTTATCGATGTTATCGGTGGTGTTATCGGTAAGCTGGGTGGGTATTTGCACCGTTTTTTTGACGATGTTTTGCATTTCTTGCTCAATCTGCACATCGGCTTCAAGTAGCGTTGCAATATCTTGTGGCGAAACCGCATTAAACTTTTCTGCCAGTTGTTTGGCCGCCATTTGTAATGCTTGCGGGCAGTTATCACCATATTTTGCGCTAATTAGCATAACGGGCAAGCCAAGCTGTTTTGACATGGCTTCAGCATTAATACTGATGCCAGAACGTTTGGCTTCATCTTGCATATTAAGTAGCAAAATAGCGGGCAGACCGAGATTTTTAATTTGCAAAGCAAGCGACAATTGGCGATCAATCTGCGAGCTATTCAGTACGATGATGGCTAAATCGACACCATTATTGCTTAAAAAGTGGCGCACTACTTGCTCATCGTCCGAGAAGCCGTGCAGGTCGTAAATGCCAGGCAAATCAATCAGTTCGGCGATATGGCCGCCAATTAAAATTTTGGCGCTCATTAAATCTACGGTAATACCAGGCCAATTGCCCACCCGAGCCGAAGCGCCACTTAAGCGGTTAAACAGGGTGGACTTGCCCGTGTTGGGCATGCCAAGCAGTGCGATGCGTTTCATGTGATTGCTTACCGCCTAAGCGGCAAGTAGTTGGATGCGTTGCGCTTCAACATCGCGCATTATGATGTCAGTTGCGCCTATACGCACGTGTATTGGGCCGTTAAAATTGGCACGGCGAATTAGCTGAATTTGCTTACCAATTCTAAATCCCATCGCATTTAAGCGCTGATGCAAACCTTGCTCGGCATGAATAGCGTGAATAATGCCTTGTTCACCTGGCAGTAAAGTGTTCAGCTTAATATCGTTAAATTGAGTCATACTGATTATGTGTAATCTAAATGATAATGGTTCTTATTATTGCACTTTTTTATGAAAAGTCAATCGAACTTGTTAATAATAACGATAACACAAACAATAATGCCTGCTAATGCAGGCATTATTGTTAGCAAAAAGTGTTAATTATTTACCAGCAGTCGCTCCAGGAACATCAATCTTAGCTTTTTCTTTTAAGCCAAGCATTAATTTTTCTAGTTTACGTTGCTGCAATGTGCGCTCTAAGCCATCTTTTACTTTGTCATAACTTGGTGTCTGCGTTGCACGCGTATCAACCAATTTGATAATATGCCAGCCAAATTGTGTTTGAATTGGTGTCGGCGTGACTTCGCCTTTTTTCAAGCTACTTACTGCATCGCTAAATGGTTTTACCATGCCAGCGGGTGAGAACCAGCCTAAATCGCCACCTTTTTCTTTGCTGCCAGGATCAAGTGATTTTTCTTTGGCTAATTTAGCAAAATCGCCACCTTTTTTTAGTTGAGTAGCAATATCAGTTGCTTCGGCTTCGGTTTTTACCAAAATATGGCGCGCGCTATATTCTTTTTCACCCAACTCTTTTTTGTATTGCTCGTAAGCTTCTTTTTTGTCGGTTTCAGATACAGGATTTTTCTTCATAAAATCAGCTAAAAACGCGTTTACCACTAATTTGCGATGGCCGATTTCTGAGGCAATCATTAAATCCGAATTTTTATCAACACCTTGTTTCACTGCTTCTTGATAAGCCAACTCAGAGCCTACCAGTTCGTTAATCACTGCATTTTTTAAGCCATCACCTTTTTGGCCGCGCGCTTGCGCATCTTTAACAATGTAATCGACCCACGCTTGCTTAATAGGTTTGCCGTTTACTGTTGCAGCTGCGTCGGCAGCATATAAAGCTGGCGTAAATGTAAGTGCAGAAATTGCAGCGATTGCTAAGAATGTTTGCTTGATTTTCATAAGAAATCCTTAAATTAAAATGATGGGTCTTGCGAGATAAAATTAAACTTGCTGTCTGATATTGTTGTTAAATGGTGTCGTCTGGCGAAATTGCAAGTATGCTGATAGCATGAATTTGTTGCGGAATTAAGTCAGTAAGTGCTTGATAAATTAAACGATGTCGCATTATCTGCGATTTTTGTGAAAATTGCGAGCTTACAATTTTTAACGAAAAATGACCGCCGCCTGTGTTGCCTCTGTGGCCTACGTGCTGGGCGCTATCATCATGTATTTCTATGCTTGTGGGGTTAAATGTGGCTAACCTGGTTTTGATTGTTTCAGCTAAATTCATTTTATACCTAATTAAAATACCTGACTAAAATTCATGGTTAAAATTCATGGTTAAAATTTAAGCCTTTAAGGTAGCGTTTTGCGAAAAGGTTTCACTATAACGTTTGCATACACACCTGCGCTGACAAAGGGATCGGCCTCTGCCCAACTTTTTGCTGAGGCTAAATCGCTAAATTCTGCCACAATCAAACTGCCGCTAAAGCCCGCTGGGCCTGGGTCTTGGCTATCGATGGCAGGAAAAGGGCCAGCTAGTAAAAGCTTGCCTTGAGATTGCAGTTCGGTTAAGCGCGCTAAATGGGCGGGTCTAGCAACCATGCGCCGCTCAAGGCTATTCTCAATATCTTCTGCAATAATGGCGTACCACATATTTATTTTTCTATTTTCTCATCTACTGCTTTGTCTTCAATCGGCTCGATTAAATACTTTCTTAGCACGATAGTATGTGCAATAACAAACACAAACATCATGCCAGTGACGCCGAATAATTTAAAATTAACCCAAGTATCTAAGCTGTAATTAAACGCGACGTATAAGTTTAAAAAGCCTAGCAGAATCAAAAAAACCACCCAAACCAAGTTCACTTTATTCCAAATTGGTTTGGGCGCATCAATCATTTTGCCCATCATTTGTTGAATAAAATTCTTTTTAAAAAATAGGTTAGAAACCAGCAATACTGAGGCTATCAGCCAATACAGCACGGTGGGCTTCCACATTATGTAAGTTTGATCGTGTAGCAGTAGTGTAATGCCGCCCAGCACGCTAATAATAGCGCCGTTAATCAGCAACATTTTTTCTATTTTGCCGTGTCGAATTTTGCTATAAACAATCATCGCTAGCGTCGTGCCGATGGCGATGGCAGTTGCGGTAAAAATACCGTAAAGCTTAAAGCCTACAAAAAACAATATAACGGGAAGTAAATCAAATAAAAATTTCATACGGCCTTTGGATGTCAAAGCTAGTGTATCTGCGAAGCTGGTATTTTGCTATGATTTGCCCTTGAATGCAAAACATTGATTGTTTAAATCACTACTATAGATTATAAAAGTCATTATGGCCGCACAAATTGATCTGCATTGCCACTCCACCATTTCCGATGGCCTATTATCGCCACAGGATTTGGTCGCTCATGCTGCCAAAAGTGGTGTAAAGGTATTAGCGCTCACCGATCACGATGATGTAGGTGGTTTGGCAGCCGCGCGGGAAGCGGCTACCCAGCATGGCATCCACTTTATTAACGGGGTTGAAATTTCTGCCACTTGGAAAAAACGCACCTTGCATATTGTGGGTTTAAAAATAGATGCAGAAAATACCGCTTTAAAAACTGCCTTAGATAAAGTGCGTGTTGGACGCGACGAGCGCGCGCAAGAAATGGCGGCTGGCTTGGCTAAGGTGGGTATTGAGGGCGCTTACGAAGGCGCAAACGCCATTGCCAAGCAAAGTATTTTAACGCGCAGCCATTTTGCGCAATTTTTGGTGCAAGCGGGTCATGTTAAAGATGTTAAAACCGTATTCAAAAAATTTTTAGTCAAAGGCAAGCCGGGCTTTGTCGATCATCAATGGATGAGCTTGGAAGCCGCAGTGGGTTTAATTAAAGATAGCGGCGGCAGTGCGGTAATTGCACACCCTGGGCGCTATGATTTGGGCACAATTAATATGTTGTTGTTGATGCACGAATTTAAAAGTTACGGCGGCGCGGCGATAGAGGTGGTAACAGGTAGCCACACGCCCCCGCAGTATCAACAGTTTGCTAAAATCGCGCATCAATTTAGCCTAAAAAGTTCTATCGGCTCAGATTATCACGGGCCAGGTCTATCGTATATGGCTATGGGCTGCGTGCCAGAACTGCCTGCGGGCTGTGTGCCTGTGTGGGATGATTGGCCTGAAAAACAATATCTAAATTAAATGGCGCGATACTTAAACTAACGCAATGGCTCAGTATTTTGTTATTAACGCTGATAATCCGCAAGCACGGCTGATTAAACATACGGTAGAGATTCTGCGCGAAGGCGGCGTGATAGCTTACCCTACCGATAGTAGTTATGCGCTAGGTTGTATGCTGGGCTTTAAAGACGCGCAAGATAAAATTCGCCAAATTCGCGGCGTAGATGACGCGCATTTATTTACGCTTATTTGCCGAGATTTAAGCGAACTTTCAACCTACGCACAGGTGGATAACAACCAATTTAGGCTGCTAAAAGCCAATACGCCAGGTGCTTATACGTTTGTGTTGAAGGCTACCAAAGAAGTGCCGCGCCGTTTGCAGCACCCTAAGCGTAGCGCAGTGGGTATTCGTGTGCCTAATCACGCTGTGGTGCAAGCCTTGCTAGAAGCGCTTGGTGAGCCACTTTTGAGCATGACTTTGCAGTTGCCAGGTGATAACGAGCCGCTGAACGAAGCGTGGGAAATTCGCGAACGATTAGAACATAGTGTCGATTTAGTGATTGATTCTGCCATTACGCTCGCTGGGCTAACGACGGTGATTGATTTGACCGACAACGCACCAATATTGATACGTCAAGGCGTGGCTGATGCCACGCCATTTGGTTTATAGATTAAAATTAAAGGGTAAACATGCAACTAGAAGCACTCATTTTAAAAATTGTCGTTTCGGCCATCCCAATTTTATTTGCCATTACCGTGCACGAGGCATCGCACGGCTATGCTGCCAAATATTTCGGCGATTTAACGGCAGAAAAAATGGGGCGTATTTCGCTCAACCCATTTCGCCATATCGACCCAATTGGCACGATTATTTTGCCCGCAATAACGCTCATTGTGGGTGGCGTATTGTTTGGTTGGGCTAAGCCCGTACCTGTTAACTTTGCTAATTTGCGTAACCCCAAAAAAGACATGCTGTGGGTAGCAGCGGCAGGGCCTGCCTCAAACTTGGTCATGGCAATTGCTTGGGGCATATTGCTGGGCTTTGTTAAGCGCGGGTTAGATGCGGGCGAATTTCCCACAGCCGCATATCTATTTATCGATATGGCTTATGTGGGTATTACGATTAATATTGTGCTAATGGTGCTTAATTTGTTGCCTTTGCCGCCGCTAGATGGCGGGCGCATTGCAGTCAGCTTGCTACCCAATCACTTGGCTATGCAATTATCGCGGGTAGAGCAATATGGTTTTATTATTTTAATCGCGCTGATGTTTATGGGCGTATTAGGTAAAATACTGTCACCTTTTATTGGCTTTTTCGAGCAAATTATTTTACGTATTTTTGTTTAAAAAACTATTTATAATGCTTTAACTCATCACTTTAATAAAAACTCAGGTTATCTCTCAATGGCAATCGAACGCGTTTTATCGGGCATGCGTCCCACAGGCAACTTACATTTAGGCCATTACAACGGCGTGCTTAAAAATTGGCTTAAGCTACAACACGAGCATGAATGCTTGTTTTTTGTCGCCGATTGGCACGCACTTACCACACATTACGACACGCCAGAAATCATCGAGGAATCGGTGTGGGAGATGGTGATTGATTGGCTGGCAGCGGGCGTGGACCCTGCCAATGCGACCATTTTTATACAAAGTCGAGTGCCAGAACATGCCGAGTTATTTACGTTACTAAGCATGATTACGCCGCTTAGCTGGCTAGAGCGCGTACCAACTTATAAAGACCAGCAAGAAAAACTTAGCAGTAAAGATTTATCTACTTATGGCTTTTTGGGCTACCCATTGCTGCAATCTGCGGATATTTTAATTTACAAAGCCACGCAAGTGCCAGTGGGCGAAGACCAAATTCCGCACATCGAATTTACCCGTGAAATTGCGCGTAGGTTTAACCATATTTACGGCAAAGAGATTGGTTTCGTAGAAAAAGCCGAAGCCGCCATTAAAAAACTCGGCAGCAAACGTGCCGCTGTTTATGAAGAAATGCGTAACGCCTATCAACAAAGTGGCGATGATGAAGCGCTAGACTCTGCTCGCAGCATGATAGAAGAGGCACAAAACTTAAGCTTGGGCGATAAAGAGCGCTTGCTGGGCTATTTGGAAGGCGGCGGCAAAATGATTTTGGTGGAGCCAGAATACAAATTAATGCCCGCCAGCAAAATGATGGGCTTAGACGGCCAAAAAATGAGTAAATCGTACAACAATACGATTTCTTTAAGAGAAGACACAGACTCTGTAGCCAAAAAAATCAAAACCATGCC
>JANMOP010000006.1:0-4542 GCA_031369365.1 Methylotenera sp. | reverse complement strand
ACCCAGCATTTGCGCGTGCGCCAGCGAGCCTTGTATATCAAATTCGGCTAGTCGTTTATCAAAATTGATAGAAGCGGTATATTTTTTGACCAATTCGGCCACAGGTTCGTTAAACCGCCCAGACCAGATTTTTGATTTTTGAGCTTCTGCTTTTTTATTTAATGAGTTATCAGACACACTTATTCGCTTTATTTAATTGAATTATATTTACTGGCAATATTGTAAAAATTACTTTAATAATAATATACTTATCGCAATATTATAACTAAGAATACGCTGTGCGTAAAAATAGTCGCTTACCCAATCTGCATAATCTTGGCATTCACTTACGCATTTTGCTCATTGTGAACCTATTAGCGGTAATGGCTGCCATTTTGTTGAGCCAACACTTAGGCGAATTTTTACCTACAGTGGCGCAACTATCAGCACTAGTACAGCCTATTTTGCTACTCAGCATGCTGGGGCTATACGCACTTTATCCTTTACTAAATAAACTTAAATACTGGCATGGCATTGCGGCCATTATTTTGCTGGAAATTACTTTCACCAGCCTTATCTATCTGTTTATCGATCACTTTTTTGCCTTTGATGCAAATGGCGAAGCGTATCGCGCTTGCTTGCTTACTGCCATGGTCACTAGTATTGTGCTGTATTATTTTTACTTGCAAGAACGGGCCTATTCGCCCGCCATTGCCGAGGCGCGTTTGCAGGCTTTGCAAGCACGCATTCGCCCCCACTTTTTATTTAACAGCATTAATGCGGTGCTCTCGCTTATTCGCAGCCAGCCCGCCCGCGCCGAAACCGCCTTAGAAGACATGGCGGATTTATTTCGCGTGTTGATGAGTGAAAATCGTGATTTAGTGCCGCTGGCGCAAGAGCTTAGCCTTTGTCATCAATATTTAGATTTAGAAAAATTACGTTTAGAAGAACGCCTAAAAATCACTTGGCAAATTGCAGATATGCCATCGGACGCCATGATTCCACCGCTTATTTTGCAACCGTTGTTGGAAAACGCGGTGTATCACGGTATTGAACCGATGCCAGAAGGTGGCGAAATTATTGTTAAAATCTACACCAAGCATAAAGAGCTGAGCATTATTATTAGTAACCCGTATGCGCCAGAAAACGATCGCCATGTAGGCAATAAAATGGCGCTAAAAAACATTAAAGAGCGTTTAAAGCTGCATTTTGATTTAGAAAGCTCAATTAAAACCAATGTTAAAAATAACCGCTATGAAGTGCATATCCGCATCCCTTTTGGCAGCTAAGGCATGACCATACTCAATATTTTAATTGCTGACGACGAAACGCCCGCTAGAAATAGGTTGCGTGATTTATTGGCGGATATTGAGAATGTGGCGCTGGTGGCCGAAGCCAAAAATGGCAAAGAAGCGATTGATTTAGCGCTGCAAACCAAGCCAGACTTGCTGTTGCTGGATATTCGTATGCCGCTGATGGATGGCATTGAGGCGGCGCAACACGCACAAAAGCTGGAGCCTAAGCCACATATTATTTTCACTACGGCGTTTGATGCTTATGCGATTAAAGCTTTCGATTTAAACGCGATAGATTATCTTCTTAAACCGATTCGGCTAGAGCGCCTGCAAGCTGCTATCAATAAGGCACATGCCTTGCAGCCCAAGCAAATAGCGGCTCTTAAACCGTTGCAAAAAGCACGCACTCACCTAAGCATTCACGAGCGTGGCCGCGTGTTACTAGTGCCCATTGAAACGATTATTTATTTGCGTGCCGAGCTAAAATATATAACCGTGCGCACCGCAGAGCGCGAGTATTTAATTGAAGAATCGCTCACCAATCTCGAAGCGGAATTTGCTGAGCGATTTATCCGTTTGCACCGAAACTGTTTAGTCACCCCGCTATTTATTATAGGTTACGAAAAACGCAAAAATGAAGATGACGAACAGCAATGGGTGGCTATTTTAAAAGGCATCCCCGAAACCATTGCCATTAGCCGCCGTCAGCAACATCTTGTTCGACAAGCTTAACCTAACTACTTATTTTTATTTCTCTCAATATCCTCAATCACTTTAGCCGCCCAATCTTTACCGCCCAAGCCAAAAGCAATCGCCAGCGCCAAAAAGAACGCGCCAAATACAATCACAAATAACGAATAAATAAGCTGCATACCAATACCCAGCTGTTCTAGCGCCACAAACACCGAAAATATTTGTATGCCGTATTCGGCCGAGGTGCTTACACTTAAAGCATGTGGAAATTTAATGCTATATAACCATGCAAACACTAATCGATTTACAAATCGTGCCAACAAAGTACCAAAAATCACCACTAAAATTGCCACAATAATGCGGGGTAAATAGCCAGCAAGCTGATGCAGTAACACTGCCACTTCGGTCAAGCCCAGCGCATTTGCGCCCGTAATTACAAATAACAAAATTACTAGCCAATAAATCACTTGGCTAATAATGCCGCTTAAAGTTAAATTATAGTTACCGCTATTCATAAACGCTTCTAACCCAGATTTTTGGGCAAATTTATCAAAGTGAGTAATTGTTAATAAACGCTTTACGGCTGACCTAACCAGTTTGGCCACCAGCCAACCAACAAATAAAATGACCACTACCGCCAATAATTTGGGCACAAAATTGACCATTTGTAACCAAAATTGATTCAATGAGGCCATAAAAATATCGATTTGAGCTTGCATGTAAATCTCCCTTAAAACACAGTTAAAACAAATAGATACCAAAAAAATAACCAATGAATAATTGGTTGCTAATTATTAACAATACTTTAGCTTAACCTAAAAAAGCGCACTTTTTTGTAACAGAATGTAAAACCATTTGTAAAAACTGCCCTGTGATAAAATATTCAATATGAAAAATCCACCTAAAAAACTCATTATTGCTTCGCGCGAAAGTGCGCTCGCCATGTGGCAGGCACTGCATATTCAAGCGCGCTTACAAACTTTATACCCCAACTGTGACGTGCAAATTTTGGGTATGACCACCATGGGCGACCAAATACTCGATTCGCCGCTGTCGCTGATTGGCGGCAAAGGTTTATTTGTAAAAGAGCTAGAAGTGGCGCTTGAAAACGGTAGCGCCGATTTGGCTGTGCACAGTATGAAAGATGTGCCCATGAACCTGCCCGCAGGCTTCGCCATGGCCGCCACGGGCGAGCGCGAAGACGCCCGCGATGCTTTTGTATCGAACAACTTTGCAAGCTTAGAAGATTTGCCGCATGGCAGCATCGTCGGCACCTCCAGCCTACGCCGCCAAAGCCAAATTCAAGCGCGCTTACCACACCTAAAAATTGAATCGCTACGCGGCAATGTGCAAACGCGGCTACGTAAACTGGACGAAGGCCAATACGCCGCGATTATCCTGGCTGCCGCTGGGCTTATTCGGCTGGGCTTGGGCGACAGAATTCGCGCCTTTATTTCGCCACGAGATAGCTTACCCGCCGTTGGCCAAGGCGCGCTGGGTATAGAAATTCGCGCAGATAGAACCGATTTAATTGAAGTGCTTGCCCCTCTCAACCACATCGACACGCAACTATGCGTAGAAGCCGAACGTGGCTTTAGCCGCGCGCTGGCAGGCAGCTGCACTGTGCCGCTTGGTGCGTATGCGTTGCGCGATGGTGACAATATTAATATGACAGGTTTCGTCGCCAGTGTAGATGGCACGCAAATGCTACGCGAAAATATAACAGGCTTGGCAACTAATGCAGATGCGGTTGGTAGAGCATTGGCCGCAAAACTTTTAGCACGCGGAGCGGATAAAATTTTAGCTGCACTTGATGGTATTAAATGAATATTTTTTCAAAATCGTTCGCCCTGAGCATGTCGAAGGGAAGGTTTATCAAGATTAAATATGCCCCTCTCCCGCCCTATTGGGCACCCTCTCCCGCTAGCGGGCGAGGGGAGAATTGCTGCATTCCTACTCCCTCTCCCGCAGGCGGGAGAGGGTTGGGGAGAGGGGCTAATTGACACAAAAACCACTAACTGGCATTTGCATTGCCATCACTCGCCCCTTCGACCAAGCCAAAAAACTAAGCGCATTAATTGAGCAAGCTGACGGCACGCCGATTTTGTTTCCCCTAATCGAAATCACCGCTCTTAACGATTACAGCCAATTTGAAGCTGTGATTAACGGGATTGAGACTTACGATTGGGCAATTTTTATCAGTAGCAACGCAGTGCAAAACGGTATGCCACGCCTAGTAAAACAAGGTATTCCAAAAAATCTAAATTTCGCCGCCATCGGCCCTGTTAGCGCCAGCGAATTACAAAGCTTTGGCGTGAAAGATGTATTGATTCCAAACGACCGTTTTGACTCTGAATCTTTACTCGCGCTGCCAGAAATGCAAGCTGTTAAAAATAAGAAAATGCTAATCGTACGCGGTGTAGGCGGCCGCGACGTATTGGCCGAAACTCTTAGAACACGCGGCGCACAAGTCACTTTCGCCGAATGCTACCAACGCATCAACCCGCAAACCAATTGCAATTTACTCGCACAACTTTATAGTGAAAATAAACTGCATAACATCGTCGTTACCAGC
>JANMOP010000086.1:0-2319 GCA_031369365.1 Methylotenera sp. | reverse complement strand
ACTTAAAAAAGCGTTTAACTTTTCCTCATCAAAACTACCGTCAGCCAGCACACACCAGTCGTTCACCGCAATCGCCACATCATAAGCCAAGTTGTCATCGCAGGCATAATAAAAATCGATAAAGCCGCCCATTTGCTCAGCCGCAAATAATACATTATCACGGAATAAATCACCGTGAATGACACCATGCGGTAAGTCGGCCATGTTAAGCCCAGCTTCAAACTTAGCTTGAAAATTTAGCTCAGTTTGCAGCAAGCTTTGTTCTTGTGCAGAGAGTTTTAGCATCACTTGTTGCGCAGTCGCATCGCGCCAATCTGTACCGCGTTGATTGTGCGATTTTCTAGAAAAATCGCGACCTGCAATATGCATTTGCGCCAGTGTTTTAGCTACTTGTGCACATTGTGCAATGCTTGGCGTTTCGGTGTCACACCCTTTTAAACAGCTCACCATAAGCGCAGGCTTGCCTTTTAACACGTGCAACGCCAAGCCATTTTTATCTGCAATTGGCGTCGGGCAAGGCACGCCATGTTTGGCTAAGTGCGTCATTAAATCGACGAAATAAGGCAGCTCTTCCAGGTGATTTTTCTCAAAAATTGTCAGTACATAACGGTTATTCTCTGTCACCACAAAATAATTAGTGTTGGTAATGCCCGCTGCAATGCCGCGCAGCTCAATAATTTCGCCAATAGCAAAGTCTCGCAACCAAACGCGCACTTCTTCGAGATTTAAGGTAGTAAAAACAGACATAATTAATTCTAAATTATTTCAATCAACTGTCATTCCCGCGTAGTGGTTTTAGCAGGCAATTCGCGAAGCGAATGCTAGCAAAGCGGGAATCCATGTCGACCTTATATTTAAAATGGATTCCCGCTTTCGCGGGAATGACGGAATTGAGAGCTTTGAGTTTTAATTACAATCGCGCCCAGTAATTTGGTTTATTTCTAAAATCTAAAGATGACCCATTTCGGGATGCTTAACGGCGGATTCGGCCCCGTATTTACCCAGCCACCCTCTTGGTCTTCTTTATGCAGATAATAAGGTACGCCGTGCGCTGGCGTTACTTTCATCATATATAACTCGCCATTAATGCGATATTCCTGAATAGTTTCGGCACCTTTTTTGCGAATAGTGATTTGCGGCTCACCCTCAAGCGCCTCGCCATCCACAATTTTTGGTGGAGGCTGCACTTCTTCAAGCGGTTCTGCATTTGTTGGTGCAGCAGCAGCCAACGCGATATAAGGCGTTAGCAATAGGCTCAGTAACAAAGCAAGTAATTTCAGTTTTTGCATGTTGCTCTCACAGAAATATTTAGTTAAATCATTCTAACAAAAAGCATCTTATAACGCGCGCTTTGTCACAAATAAAGTTGAGCTTTTTTGTCTGGCTTCGTTATAAATATCTGTGCCTTTAGTTGCGCTTCGTTATAAATGTAACTGCATCTTTCCCTTAGCTCCGTTATAAATATAACTGCGCTTTGCGCTCGGCGGGCGTCAACTCAAAGCCTGTCGATTCATAATGTTTAAATATGGCTTCAACAATGGCATTGGGTTCATCTATCAATTGAATCAAGTTTAAATCGTCTTCTGCGGCCATGCCTTCTGCCACCAACCTGTTTTTTAACCAATCTAGCAAGCCTGCCCAAAAGTCTTTTCCCACCAAAATAATGGGGATTTTGCGCGTTTTTCCTGTTTGTACCAGCGTAATCACTTCCATCAGTTCATCTAGCGTGCCAAAGCCGCCTGGCATCACCACATAAGCGCTGGCATATTTTACAAACATCACCTTTCGCATAAAAAAGTGTTGAAAATTTTGGCTAATATCTTGATACGGGTTACCTGTTTGCTCAAATGGCAGCTCAATATTTAAGCCAACACTGGTGCCACGCCCTGCAAATGCGCCTTTGTTGGCGGCCTCCATAATGCCTGGCCCGCCGCCAGAAATTACACTAAAGCCTGCGTTGGATAATTGCAGGGCAATCTCTTCAGTAAGCTTATAGTACGGGTGTTCTGGCTTGGTGCGTGCGCTGCCAAAAATAGAAACCGCTGGTGTAATTTGTTTTAACTTTTCAGTCGCGCCCACAAATTCTGCCATAATCTCAAATGCATGCCACGACTCATGGCTGGTCGAGTTGCCATTGCGTATTTCAGTCGCGGCGATTTTTGGTAATTTTTTTGTCACTTTTTTAAAGCATCCTAAACTTATGAAAACATTGCTTCTTGTAGATGGTTCATCTTACCTTTACCGCGCGTTTCACGCCATGCCTGACTTACGCAACAGTAAAAATGAGCCCACAGGCGCGATTCAAGGCGTGCTTAACAT
>JANMOP010000084.1:0-10295 GCA_031369365.1 Methylotenera sp. | reverse complement strand
GCGCGTACTTCTACTGACAAATCTGGTGGCGCAACCCCAAACCACTTTTTTGCGTCTTTGGGGTTCATCGCCGTCTGCATGGTATCGCCGACTTTTTCGCCCGCAAATAGCAAGTTATCTTTAATTTGCGCCTCAGTGAGGCCAATATCTTGCAAGCGGTTGTAACGCATATAATTGGCGCTATGGCAATTAAGGCAGCTATTCACAAAAGTGCGCGCGCCACGCTGTAAAGACGCGTAATCAGTCGCGTCAATAGGTGCGGTGACGGTAATGGCTGCCGTGTTGGCAAAAGCCAGCATGGGCAAAAATATCAAACTAATTAGTAGTTTTTTTGTAGTATTTTTCATATTAGTACGTCACCCTTTCTGGCACTGGCAAGGTTTTATCTTTTGCAGTGTACCAAGGCATGAGGGCAAAAAATGCAAAGTAAATGATGGTAAATAGCCGCGCAACAACGGTGGCACGGTCTGCACCGCCCATCCATGCGCCAAATTGTCCCCACACATTAGATGGCACCGTACCTAAATAGCCCAGCACGAAAAAGCTCACCACAAAAGCGGCCAACCAGCTTTTATAGAGCGTACCGCGATAGCGGATAGATTTCACTTGGCTTTTATCAAGCCAAGGCAGCAAAGCAAATACCATTACCGACAGACCCATCGCTGCCACACCTGGAAACTGCGAATTCATCACAGGTGGAATTGCGCGCAAAATTGAGTAATACGGCGTGAAATACCAGACTGGTGCGATATGCTCTGGCGTTTTGAGTGAATCTGCGGGAATGAAATTATTGGCTTCTAAAAAGTAACCGCCCATTTCTGGCGCAAAAGCAATAATGACCACAAACACAATAAAAAATACCACCACACCAACCAAATCTTTTACTGTGTAATAAGGGTGAAACGGAATACCATCAAGCGGAATGCCCGTTTTTTTGTCTTTAATCGCTTTAATTTCGATACCATCGGGGTTGTTAGAGCCCACTTCATGCAAAGCGATTAAATGCGCCATTACTAAGCCTAGCAACACCAGCGGCAATGCAATCACGTGGAAGGCAAAGAAGCGATTCAATGTCGCATCCGACACCAAATAATCGCCACGCAGCCATTCAGACAAGTCTGGCCCAATGAATGGAATGGTCGCAAACAGGTTCACGATTACTTGCGCGCCCCAATAAGACATTTGCCCCCAAGGCAATAGGTAGCCAAAAAAAGCTTCGCCCATTAAGCACAAGAATATGCCCACGCCAAACAGCCAGAGAAGCTCGCGCGGATTTCTATATGACCCATAAATAACGCCACGGAACATGTGTAAATACACCACCACAAAGAACATCGACGCGCCAGTAGAGTGCATATAACGAATGATATTACCGCCAAACACGTCGCGCATGATGTATTCTACAGAGGCAAATGCCTCTGCCGCGCTAGGCTTGTAATGCATAGTTAGGAAGATACCAGTAGCGATTTGCAGCACCAGAATCAACATCGCTAACGAGCCAAAAAAGTACCAAAAATTAAAGTTTTTTGGTGCGTAATATTCGGTTAAATGGTTTTTAATATTGCTGGTAAGCGGAAAGCGCTGATCAATCCAACCGAGTAAGCCTGTTGTTTCTACTTTTTTATCACTTGCCATGTTAAGCCTCCGCTTTCGGATCGACACCAATTAACAAAGTAGTCTCGGATAAATATTGATGTGGAGGAACGACTAAATTAATAGGCGCGGGCGAGCCTTTAAACACGCGGCCTGCGAGGTCGAACTTGGAACCATGACATGGACAGAAAAATCCACCTGTCCAGCTATCACCCATATCACCACCTGCTTCTAATTTAGCCGTTGGCGAACAGCCCAAGTGTGTACAAATACCCACTACCACCGCCAGATTTGGCTTAATCGCGCGCTCAGCATTTTTGCAATAGGCTGGCTGTTGCGAAGCTACCTCGCACATCGGGTCAGAGAGCTGGTCATTATGCTTGGCAAGCTCTGCCGTCATTGCATCGGTGCGGTTAAGAATCCATACGGGCTGGCCGCGCCACTCTGCGGTCATCATGCTGCCAGGTGCAATTTTGCTTATGTCCACCTCAACTGGCGCACCAGCGGCTTTTGCTCGCTCACTCGGTAACATGCTGCCCACAAATGGAATAGCCACAGCAGCCGCGCCAATAGCGCCTGTACAGGCAGTTGCGGCGATTAAAAACTTGCGCTTATCTTGATCGACTTGGGTTGGTGCTGAGAATGACAAAACACTGCTTTTATCATTTTTAATATCTGACATTCATTTTCCTTGTAGCCTTATTGAGACTAAATTGAGTGAGTTACATTTCAAACTTTACAAAGGCGCGTATTGTACCGTTTTTTAAAATTTAAACCAAATTTAATTGCATAAACCACTGATATACATAGGTTAAATTTATAATTAAGCTGGATTATTAATATCGATAAACTCATGCTTAAGATTAAATTTTTGTGCTAAATGTTCACCTAATGCTTGTATTCCGTAACGTTCTGTTGCGTGATGCCCCGCAGATATATAGGACAACCCTGTTTCGCGCGCCACATGCACGGTTTGCTCAGAGATCTCGCCGCTGATATATGCATCGACATTTGCCGCTACCGCTTGCTCGATATATCCCTGCGCCGCACCTGTGCAAAGCGCGATGCTTCTAATAGGCTTGTTTAAATCACCAATCACTTGCGGCGTGCGCTTTAATTTGGCTTCTATTAACATTGCAAATTCTTGGAGCGTTTGTGGTGGGTTTAATTCTGCTAAGGCCAACATATTTTTTTCGCCTGCCCACCCAGTTACTTTTAAGCCTAACCGTTTAGCCAGCATCACGTTATTGCCCAGCTCTGGATGCATATCTAGCGGCAAATGGTAGGCAAACAAATTAATATCATGCTGCAATAAAAACTGTATGCGGCGCTTTTTAATACCCGTAATAGGCAAGGCTTCGCCGCGCCAAAAATAGCCGTGATGTACTAAAATTGCGTCCGCACAGGCTTTGTGAGCCGCTTGTAGCAAGTCCATACTTGCAGTCACCCCTGTTACAATTTTGTGAATTTCACACTTGCCTTCTACCTGCAAGCCGTTCGGGCAGTAGTCGCTAAAACGCTCGGGTTGCAATACATGGGTTAAATAATTGTTAAGCACATCTATTTTCATCTATTTTTTTCCTACAATTCACCTATACTTATAGGCATTCAATTTTATGTTTACTCAATATGCAACGCATTTGGCTTATTTTTGCACAATCTGTAACGGCCTGCTTAGGTCTTTTGTTCGTGCTACGTCTTTTTTACCCGCATTTGCTTGATTCGGCGCAAGCACCAATTGTCATCAAACAAGTAGAATCAAGCGCCGCCGCCAACTCTAATGCGGGTTTCAAGAGTGGTTACAGCAATGCAGCAAAAAAAGCCATGCCTTCTGTGGTGAATATTTTCACCACAAGTAAAGTTACCGCACCCAATCCACACCAAGCGTTTAAAGATGATCCATTGTTTCGGCATTTTTTCGGTGATCAACTAGATGATGAGGAAGATCAACCTGAAAATAGCTTGGGTAGTGGCGTCATTGTGAGCGAGCAAGGCCTTATATTAACCAATCACCACGTGGTAGCGAGCGCGGATGAAATTGAAGTTGCGCTGGCCGATGGCAGAAAGCTTTCAGCAAAAGTGGTTGGCACCGACCCTGATACGGATTTAGCGGTGTTAAAAGTAGATGCAGATAGCCTGCCAGCGGTGAGCTTTGCGGCTATAGAAAACCTGACCGTGGGCGACGTGGTGCTGGCGATTGGCAACCCTTTTGGCGTAGGGCAAACTGTCACACAAGGCATAATTAGCGCGCTTGGACGTAATCATTTAGGTATTAATACTTATGAAAACTTCATTCAAACCGATGCATCGATTAATCCAGGTAATTCAGGTGGCGCCTTAATTGACGCTGAAGGCAACCTGATTGGCATTAATAGCGCCATCTATTCGCGTAGTGGCGGCAGCATGGGTATTGGTTTTGCGATTCCAGCCAATGTGGCTAAGCAAGTGATGGAGCAAATCGCCGTCAATGGCTCTGTTACCCGCGGCTGGATTGGCATTGAAGCACAAGATATCACGCCAGAATTAGCAGAATCATTCAAGCTTGGTCAAGTACGTGGCTCACTCATCGCGGGCGTCTTAAATAATAGTCCAGCGGATTTAGCAGGGCTTAAAGCGGGTGATGTGTTGCTGGCCATTAACGACAAAGAAGTATCTGACAGTAGCGGCATGTTGAATTTAATTGCCGTGCTAAAACCCAATGAAAAAGCAGTGCTAAAAATCGCTAGGGCGGAAAAGGAAATTAATGTCAATGTGGTGGTGGGCAAGCGCCCAAAACCAACGCCATTACCTAGGTAAATTGACTCACTCAAACTTACTTAATTAAGATTTTATTGAGTTTTCTTTGACGGGTGCTTTGGGGTTAGTTAATTGCGCCACCACAATACCCGCCTCGTATAACAGCCATAATGGTACAGCCAACATAAATTGTGAAATAATATCGGGCGGCGTAAAAATAGCGCCAATCACAAACGCACCCACAACCACATAACTACGCGCTTCTTTGAGTTGTGCAATGGTGACCCAACCAAAACGCACGATTAACACCACTGCAATGGGTACTTCAAACGCTAGGCCAAACGCCATAAATAGCGTCATCACAAAATCCAGGTATTCTGAAATATCCGTCATTACCGCCACACCAACTGGCGCGCTGCCAACAATAAAGCCAAATACCACTGGGAATACCGCAAAATAAGCAAACGCCATACCTGCTAAAAATAAAATGCTGCTGGCCGTAATGACAGGCACCATCAATTTTTTTTCATGCGCGTACAAGCCTGGCGCGACGAATGCCCAAATTTGATACAAAGTATGCGGTAGAGAGATTATGAAAGCCGCCATCATCGCTACTTTCATTGGCACAAAAAATGGCGTAGTCACAGCGGTGGCTATCATTTGGCCACCTGCAGGTAGCTTGGCCAGCATGGGTGCGGCGAGTAGTGCGTAAACTTTATTTGCGAATGGAAACAAAACTATAAATACCAATGCAAAACCAAGGCTTATTTTTAGCAGGCGATTACGCAGCTCGATTAGGTGAGAAATAAACGATTCGGTTGGAGTTGCCACTTAAACCTCAATTTTTTTAGATTTTTTTGCTACTTTTTTGGGCGCGCTGCCACTTGCTAAAGCCGATTTTGACTTAGCTTTTGGTTGGCTGACTTCGATGACTTCTTGCTTAATCTCATCTACTGAATTTTCGACTGATTGCTTGATTTCTTGCTGCAACTTTTGTAACTCTTCAAAGCGCACTTCGCGGTTCACTTCATCTTTCACTTGCGCCACATAACGCTGCATGCGGCCTGTAAATGCGCCCACCGTGCGTGCCACTTTTGGCAGCTTTTCTGGGCCAATGACCAAAAGCGCAACTACGGCAATTACCAACAACTCCGAAAACGAAACATCAAACACTTCGTTTGGCCTTAAACTTTATCTTTGGTTTTACTGGTAACTTCGCCTTCAATGGTCGTGCCTGCAGCACTGTCTACTTTATCATCAGCGACTTGGTCATCTTTCTGTCCATCTTTCATGGCTTTTTTAAATTCATTCACCGCACCACCCACGTCGCTACCAATATTTTTCAATTTTTTGGTGCCAAACACCAACACCACAATGATCAATACAATCACCCAATGCCACCATGCACCAATACCCATTTTGCTCTCCTCAATAAATATTAAAAATGAACCGCCGCTAGGATTCAAATTACTAACAGTTTCTACTAGCCGCCACCAAATATATGTACATGCAAATGAAACACTTCTTGTCCGCCCTCACGACCAGTATTAATGAGGGTTTTGAATCCTATTAAACCGTGCTCTGCCGCCAGCTTAGGGGCTAACAATAATATTTTTCCAAGCAAAACTTGATGTGTCGTATCACAATCTTTCAATGTTTCCACATGTAGCTTTGGCACAATCATAAAATGTATTTTCGCCATCGGCTTGATATCGTTAAAAGCAATGACATCATCGTCTTCATAAATCTTTTTGGCAGGAATTACTCCGCTAATGATTTTGCAAAAAATGCAGTCGGCACTCATTGGCTGCGACTCTCTTTTTCTGCAATGCCCGACAAACCTTCGCGTCGCGCCAATTCGTCCAACACGTCTTGCGGCTTTAAACCTGCATGGCTTAGCATAATCAAGGTATGAAACCACAAATCAGCAGTTTCATAAATAATCTCATCTTTGTTGCCACCCTTGGCTGCAATCACAGTTTCAATGGCTTCTTCACCAACTTTTTTAAGTATGCTATCCATACCCTTGGCGTACAATTTCGCCACGTAAGACGTGCTTGGATCAGCACTTTTACGTTGCTCTAATAATTCTACTAATCGGTCTAAAACATCATTCATGCTATTGGCTTATATATGTCTTCAGGGTTTTTAATGATAGGCTCAACAATTTTCCAATGGTCATTTTCTAGCTTTTTAAAAAAACAACTGTTACGGCCTGTATGACAAGCAATACCGCCTATTTGCTCAACTTTCAACAAAATTACGTCTTCATCACAATCTATACAAATTTCATGTATCTTTTGTGTGTGGCCTGATTCCTCGCCTTTGCGCCACAATTTATTGCGGCTGCGCGACCAATACACGGCTTGTTTGCTGTCATTGGTCAATTGCAAAGCATCGCGGTTCATCCAAGCAAACATGAGTACTTTACTCGTTTTGTAATCCTGAGCGATGACTGGCACAAGGCCGTTGGCATCCCATTTAATCTCGTCAAGCCAGTTCAAACCAACCCCTCTCCCCATCCCTCTCCCACTAGGGGCGAGGGGGTATGGGCTGTGTTAGTTTTAAACGTATCATTAGCATTTAGCGTAATAGCCTCTACCATCAAAGTCTTACCTCTATTCCATGCTGTTGCATGTATTCTTTGGCTTGTTGCACCGTGTATTCACCATAGTGAAAAATACTTGCCGCCAGCACTGCGTCTGCGCCGCCTAGCTTGACACCATCCACCAAATGCTGCAAATTTCCTACACCGCCAGAGGCGATAATTGGCACATCTACCGCATTACTAATGGCACGATTCAATGGATTATTAAAGCCAATTTTAGTGCCATCCCTGTCCATGCTGGTTACCAGCAATTCGCCCGCGCCTAGGCTTGCCATGTATTCTGCCCATTTTACCGCGTCTAAACCAGTTGGCTTGCGGCCGCCGTGGGTAAACACTTCCCATTCGTAAGCTTGATTATCTACCTTTTTTGCATCAATGGCGACCACAATACATTGTGAGCCGAAGCGTGCGGCAGCGTCGCGCACCATGTTGGGATTAAGTACTGCGGTGGTGTTAATGCTTACCTTGTCTGCACCCGCATTTAGTAAACGGCGCACGTCTTCCACTTCGCGCACACCGCCACCCACTGTTAATGGAATAAATACCTGACTGGCGACTTCTTCAATGATATGCAATAGCAGCCCACGATTATCGGAGCTGGCGGTGATGTCTAAAAACGTGAGTTCGTCCGCACCTTGGTCGTCGTAACGTTTGGCAATTTCAACGGGGTCACCCGCGTCACGTAGTTCGAGAAAATTCACGCCTTTTACTACGCGGCCATCGGTTACGTCTAGGCAGGGGATGATGCGTTTGGCTAAGCCCATTTTTTAAACCCAAAAGCTTTTTCACCACAGTGATGTTTTTTCAATCGCTTAAGCACTTAATTCATTGGCCAATTTTTGCGCTGCAGCGAAATCAATCGTGCCTTCATAAATTGCACGCCCTGTAATTGCGCCGATAATGCCTTCATGTGCAACTTCACACAGTTTTCTAATATCTTCTAAATTTGTAAGGCCGCCGCTTGCAATCACAGGAATCGTCAAAGCCTGCGCTAGCGACACCGTCGCTTCGATATTCACGCCTGTCAACATGCCATCGCGGCCAATATCAGTGTAAATAATTGAATTAACACCATAATCTTCAAATTTTTTGGCTAAATCAATCACATCATGTCCAGTAAGTTTGCTCCAGCCATCTATGGCCACTTTGCCATCTTTTGCATCTAGCCCCACCATGATTTGGCCTGGAAAAGCATAACAAGCCTCGTGCAAAAAGCCTGGCGTTTTCACCGCTGCCGTGCCGATAATTACATAGCTTATACCGTCATCCAAATAGCGTTCTATGGTTTCTAAATCGCGAATACCACCACCAAGTTGAATCGGTATATCGCCGCCAACCGCACTGACAATAGACTTAATTGCAGCTTCGTTTATCGGTTTACCGGCAAAAGCGCCATTTAAATCGACCAAATGTAAGCGTTTTCCACCGCTATCCACCCAATGCCGCGCCATCGCCCCTGGGTCTTCCGAAAATATGGTGGATTCTTCCATTAAACCTTGTTTTAAGCGCACGCAGTGGCCGTCTTTAAGATCAATTGCTGGGATAATTAGCATGGTTGTTTTTAATTCACGGTGGTTGTTAATAGTAAGTTAAACAAAAAAAGATTAATTAAAGTTTCCAGCGCATCAAGTTTCTAAATTGGAAGCTTTAACTTATTAAGGCTTCCAATTTACAAAGTTACTCAGCAATTGCAAGCCAGCCGCAGCGCTTTTTTCAACATGAAATTGTGTTGCAAAAATATTATCGCGCGCAATCGCGCTTGTAAAGCGGCTTGGATACTCGGTCTCGCCCTCTGTCACATCGTTATCTTGCGGCGCTGCATAGTAGCTATGCACATGATAAAACCTAGTTGCATCTGCAATGCCTGCCCACAAGGCGTGTGCTAGCTTTTGGCTATTGCTTGTTTGATAAACCTGATTCCAACCCATGTGCGGCACTTTTAGCTTTTCGCCTTTTTCATCCACTAGTTTATCGGCAAAGCGCTTCACATTACCTTTAAACAAGCCCAATCCAGCGGTATCGCCTTCTTCAGAATGATCAAACAACAATTGCATACCTATACAAATACCCAAAAACGGCTTGGTTTTTGCTGCATCAATAATGGCTACACGCAAATTGCGTGCATCCAGCTCGCGCATACAATCTGGCATGGCGCCTTGGCCTGGAAACACCACGCGCTCTGCGCTTTGAATCACGTTAGGATTGCTGGTGACGACGACAGATTTGCCAGCAGCAACGTGCTCAACCGCCTTAGACACTGAACGCAAGTTGCCCATGCCGTAATCTACCACTGCAATATCTACTTTGCTCATGGGTAATACACCGTAGCGCTTATAAGCTACCTTTGGTGGATGGCATGATGCCTGACATACGCTCGTCATGCGTCACCGCCATGCGTAAGGCGCGGCCAAAGGCTTTAAATATAGTTTCAGCTTGATGATGTGAATTATGGCCTTTTAAATTGTCGATATGCAAAGTCACATTGGCGTGATTCACAAAGCCTTGAAAAAACTCGTGAAATAAATCCACATCAAACTCACCAATGGCGGCGCGGGTGAATTGACAATTAAACTCCAAACCTGGGCGACCTGACAAATCAAGCACCACGCGGCTAAGCGCCTCGTCTAGCGGCACATAAGCGTGCCCGTAACGATTGATGCCTTTTTTATCGCCAATGGCTTTTGCAAAGGCCTGCCCCAGCGTAATACCAATGTCTTCTACCGTGTGATGCGCGTCAATATGCAAATCGCCTTTAGCGTGCACGTTAATATCAAACATACCGTGGCGTGCCACTTGGTCGAGCATGTGATCGAGAAAACCCAAGCCAGTGCTGAATTGTGAAACGCCAGTGCCGTCGATATTGATGGCAACCGTAATTTGTGTTTCCAAGGTGTTGCGAGTAACTTCTGCTTGTCGCATGGCGAGTATTCTTAAAATAAGTATTTTTAGTAAAGTTTGTTAATCAATAATCTAAGCGTATTTTAACTCAAACTGAAGCTCAAGCGCAAAATAGCCATCATAAACTCGATGATAAAGCAAAAAAGCCGACCAAAAGGTCGGCTTTTTTGCTTAAACCTTAAACAATTACTGTGCTGCTGGAGCTACTTCTGCTGGCATTTCAGCAGCTGGCGCTGCATCAGCTGGAGCTGCTTCTGGCATTGGCTCTGCTGGAGCGGCATCTGCTGCTGGTGCTTCTGCTGGCATTTCAGCAACTGGAGCGGCATCAGGAGCTACTTGCTCAGTAGCTGTATCTGCTGCTGGCATTTCCTCAGTTGGGCTACCACCTTTTAGCAAATATAAACCAAGCAATACTGCACCTGCAATTAAAGCCCATGGTAGGTATTTACCCATGCCGCCA
>JANMOP010000082.1:0-78910 GCA_031369365.1 Methylotenera sp. | reverse complement strand
CGTCGCGATTTTTTGCTTATATTTATCGCGACGAGGACGTCGCTCCTACGAAAAGCAATTCACATGAAACTGCGCATCCTCTCCGTAGGCCACAAAATGCCCGCTTGGGTCGATACCGCTTGTGCAGAATACATCAAGCGTATGCCGCGCGAAATCACCATTGAAATCATCGAAATAAAACCCGAAAAACGCGCGGCTGGCAACAGCACGCATAACGTACAAGAAGCAGAAGCCAAGCGCATTATTGACGCAGTTGGCAAAGATTATTTGGTTGCCTGCGACGAGCGCGGAGCAGAAATTAGCACGCTGCAACTGGCCGAAAAACTCATGAATTGGCAAGGTTTAGGCAAAGACATCAGCATCATCATTGGTGGCGCAGACGGCTTGCATAATAGCATCAAGCAAAGTGCTAGCATGTTGTGGGGCTTATCTAAACTCACATTTCCACACGCTTTTGTACGAGTTTTGCTATGTGAGCAACTTTACAGAGCGCATGCAGTCAATCAAAACCATCCTTATCACCGCGAATAGATAGAAATTTAAAACCATGCAATATGAAAAATCTCTGGTATGGTTTCGCCGCGATTTACGCGATTTTGATCACGCAGCTTTGTACCACGCGCTCAAAACATCAAGCCATGTGTTTTGTATATTTGTGTTCGATACGGAGATATTAGATTTACTTGAAAATAAGCAAGATCGCCGCGTAGAGTTTATTTGGGAAAGCGTGCGTGAACTAAAAGCTGCACTACAAAAAAGTGGTGGCGATTTAATTGTTTTGCACGGCAAAGCGCGTGAGTTAATTCCACAATATGCCTTGCAAGCCAATATTAGTGCGGTGTTTGTCAATCGCGATTATGAGCCAAATGCAGTTGCGCGCGATGCCGAAGTAGCTGCAAAACTTGCACAAAATGAAATCGATTTTCACAGCTTTAAAGATCAAGTTCTGTTTGAAAAAGACGAAGTGTTAAGCTTAAGTAACAAACCTTACAGCGTGTTTACGCCTTACAAAAACGCGTATCTAAAAAAACTCGATGATTTTTACCTGAAGCCCTACCCAGTTGATGACTGCAAGCAAAACTTAGCCAAACCAATTACCAATCTAGCTTCTTCTACTAAAACTCCTTCCCCATACAGGGGGAAGGCTGGGATGGGGGTGGATTCTTCGAATGTAGCTGCCAACCCCCACGCCAACGCTCACCCCCACCCTAGCCCTCCCCATAAAATGGGGAGGGAATCGATTGAAGGGTTGCCAAGCTTAGAAAGCATGGGCTTTACACGTACTAATTTGGCTGAAATGCGCCTGCCCACTGGCATGAGTGGTGGTGCACAGTTATTTGCAGATTTTGAAGCACGTATGCATCAATACAAAGATGCACGCAATTTTCCAGCCGTAAAAGGTGTTTCCTATTTATCGGTACATTTGCGCTTTGGTACAGTTTCGATAAGGCATTTAGCAAGGCAGGCCAGAAACCACGCCAATGCTGAATCGCAGACCATGGGTGCACAAACATGGCTTAGCGAGCTTATTTGGCGCGATTTTTACTTTCAAATTTTGCATCACCATCCACAAGTGGCGGCGGGCAGCGCTTACAAAGCCGAATTTGAAAATCTGCCATTTCCAAACGATAAAACTTTATTTAAAGCTTGGTGCGAAGGCAAAACAGGTTACCCATTGATTGACGCAGCCATGCGCCAAATCAATAGCACAGGCTTTATGCACAATAGGCTAAGGATGGTGGTAGCGAGCTTTTTGGTGAAAGATTTGTTAATAGACTGGCGTTGGGGCGAGCGTTATTTTGCAGATCATTTAATTGATTTTGACCTGAGTGCCAATAATGGCGGCTGGCAATGGGCAGCCAGCACAGGCTGCGATGCTCAGCCTTGGTTTCGCATCTTTAATCCCATCACACAAAGTGAAAAATTTGACGCAGCAGGCAAATTTATCCGTAAATATGTGCCAGAATTGGTTAGCTGTAGTGACAAAGAAATTCACGCGCCGTGGCAAATGTCGTCACTTATGCAACAATCATGCAACGTAATTATTGGCAAAGATTATCCTACACCCATAGTTGACCATGCCACTCAGCGAGCACTGGCGCTAGATTTGTACAAAAACTGTCAATTAAAAACGCAATAAAAAAATCACAGGCATAATTGTTGCTTAACTTATTAAGGGTCTGTTATTTTTTGTTGTTTTTAAACAACATAGCAAGCCCTTTAAATTGTAGCAATTTTTAACGCTAGACAACACCAGTATGCGTCAGCGATAATAATACTATAGATATATTTTAATAAAACGCTAAAAATAAGTGATTGAAACAATGCAACTAAAACTTAAAACACTTTTATTCATACTCGGCTGTGCGATGGTACTGTTGGTATCAGGCTGCGCCACACAAGCAAATAAAGACCCGCTAGAAGGAATGAATCGTGGCATTTATAAATTTAACGACGTAACCGACAGAGCATTATTCAAGCCTGTTGCAACAGCCTATAAAGCCATTACACCAACACCAGTGCGTAAAGGTTTTAATAACTTTTTCAATAACCTAGGCTCAATTACTACAGTTTTAAACGATTTATTGCAACTTAAATTTGCCAATGCGTTTACCGATGCTGGTCGTTTTATTATTAACAGCACTTTTGGTTTGGCTGGCTTTATTGATGTGGCTGCCATGGACAACATTCCCAACCGTAAAGAAGATTTTGGGCAAACTTTAGGGTATTGGGGCGCAGGAAATGGCGCATACCTGGTACTACCCTTTTTAGGCTCAAGTAGCTTGCGCGATACCACTGGCTTGGTGTTTGATACCGTCACCAGCGATCCGATTACTTATACGCACAATATTGGTCAAATAAGGTTGCATAACCAATTACGTGCCGCACAGTTTATCGATAAGCGCACAGAATTACTCGATGCCAAAGATATTGCTGATGATGCATCGCTTGACCCATACGCTTTTACGCGCGACGCTTACTTGCAGCGCAGAGAAAATTTGGTTGCAGATGGTGTAGTTAACGATAATCCTGATGATGGCTTTGAGCCTGCAGATGAAGACTTAGTGACTACCAACCCTGGAACTGAAAGCCCTGCTACTGAGATTAAAGCAGAAGCAGAACCAGCGAAATAAGTAATGTAGGCATTTAAAAAGCCGCGCCAACATATTTGGTGCGGCTTTTTTATGGTTTTTTTATAAACTAGCCACTTAAAATTGCTTACTCGCCAGAAGCTACCGTCATTCTCTCTATCAAAATTGAGCCAGTTTGTTTTGAGCTTTGTGCAATCACATCGCTACCCACCGCAACAATCTGTTTAAGCATATCGCTCATATTACCAGCGATAGTAATTTCTTCCACTGGGTAAGCAATCACGCCATTTTCCACCCAAAAGCCCGCTGCGCCGCGCGAATAATCGCCTGTGACCATGTTTAAACCGTGGCCTAAAACCTCGGTGACAAGCAAACCCGTGCCCATAAGCTTTAGTAAATCAGCAAAATTTTGGCCTGTTGATCGTACGATTAAATTATGGCTACCGCCCGCATTGCCAGTGCTTTGCATACCTAATTTACGCGCAGAATAACTGCCTAGTATGTAGCCTTGCAACACGCCATTTTCGACCAACTTGCGTGATTTTGTTGCCACCCCTTCGCTATCAAAAGCACCGCTAGCAATGCCTTTTTTAAGATGCGGTAATTCTTCAATATTCAACAAAGGTGAAGCGATTTGTGTGCCCAAGCTATTCAATAAAAAAGATGATTTACGGTACAAGCTACCGCCCGAAACTGCACCGACTAGTGATGAAATAAGTCCGCTAGCCAATGACGCTTCAAACAACACTGGCACTTGGCACGTGCTAATGGTTTGCGCGCCTAAGCGCCGCACAGTGCGCGCGCCAGCTAGTTTACCTACATATTCAGCAGATTCCATATCCGCCATATCTCTAGCATTGGTGTACCAATAATCGCGTTGCATGGCATCATTATCTTCTGCAATGACCGAGCAGCTAATACTATGGCGTGAGCTAGGGTAGCCGCCCACAAAGCCGTGGCTATTAGCGTAGGCAAACACGCTTTCACTATTAGAAACACCAGCGCCCTCAGAATTGATAATGCGTTTTCTATCCACATCCATCGCTACTGCTTCGCAAGTTTTGGCGATTTCAATCGCAGCTTCTACGCTAATATTCCAAGGATGATACAAATCTAAATCGGGCATGTCTGTTGCCATTAAGTTGGCATCGGCCAAGCCACAAAACTCATCTTTGGCGGTGTATTTGGCTATGTTGCAAGCCGCTTCTACCGTGTCTTTCAGCGCAGCTTGACTTAAATCGGAGCTGCTGGCGTGACCTTTTTGTTGACCAAAATACACGGTCACCGAAATGCCCTTATCGCGGTTATATTCAATATTTTCGGTTTCACCCAAGCGCACCGAAACATTTTGGCCTGTGCCATAACTCACCTCGGTTTCGGCAGATGTCGCACCCGCTTGTTTGGCTAATTTCAGCACATCTTGCGTGATTTGTTTTAAGCTATTTAATTCCATTGTGTTGGTTTACCCAGCAGCCAAGCTGCCATTAAATTTAAGTCGAAACTGTAAAAATGTTATCATACCGCATAACAACCTTGTATCTGCTGGACTCATAACAACGTGGCTGAAAAAAACTATTCAATCGATCCTGACGCTGATGCAGACCAACCTATCAGCAAAACTCAGCTAAAGCGTGAAGCGGATGCTGCACAAACTATTGGCAAAAAGCTGATTGATTTATCCAAAGATAGATTAATCAAGCTTGACTTGCCAGAAGCTTTATTTGACGCGGTAATGGAAGCGAAACGGCTGACTGCAAATGGCGCAATTCGCCGCCAATTACAATACTTAGGCAGGCTGATGCGTGATATTGATAGCGCGCCGATTGCGGAACAATTGCAAGCGTGGGAAGGCAAAAATGTGCAAGAGAACGCGCGCTTTCACACTATGGAGCGCTGGCGCACGCGCTTGATTGCCGAGCCAATCGCGTTGCAAGAGTTCTTAAGCGCCTTTCCGCAAGCGGATATTCAGCAATTACGCACGCTAATTCGCAACGCCCAGCGCGAAGAAGCCGCGCTCAAACCGCCTAAAAGCAGCCGCGAATTATTTAAACTGATTCGCGAAGTTTCTGAAAACGAGAATTAAACTTGAATAATCACCAGCTAGAAATCATGGCAGCGATTATTTTTGGATTAGCGCTTGTACATACTTTTTCTACAAAATATTTTGAAGCACTTGCAAGGCGAAATCCAAACCACGCTGGGCTATTTCATCTCTTGGGCGAAGTGGAAGTGGTTTTCGGGTTTTGGGCATTTATACTAATCGCCCTACTTGCTGTTTTTTCAGGTGGTAATCACGCGTTAGCTTATGCCGAGTCTCGACACTATACCGAACCGCTGTTTGTTTTTGTTATTATGGTGGTAGCTGCTTCGCGACCCTTGCTTAACGTGGTGCGCGGATTAGTTAAATCCATTGCCAAGCTAACCCCTATCAACAACATACTTGCGCAAGTATGGCTCAGTTTAGCAATGGTGCCACTACTGGGGTCATTGATCACAGAGCCAGCTGCAATGACACTAGCCGCGCTTATGCTAGCCCCACAAATTTTTAGGCAAGGCATGCCAGAATGGCTTAAATATGCATCACTTGGCGTATTGTTTGTCAACATCTCAATTGGCGGAACATTAACATCATACTCAGCACCTCCAGTGTTAATGGTTGCTAACACTTGGCAGTGGGATTCTACTTTTATGGCGACTACCTTTGGTTGGAGGGCTGCGATTGCCGTATTTATCAATGCTACCGTCGTCAGTTACTTATTAAGCAAGCATTTAGGTAACATGCCCGCTTTAAATCAAATGCCAAAGGAAAACAAAATTCCGCTAATCGTGAGCTTCATTCATGTATGCTTTTTAGCAGGCGTAGTCATATTTGCACATCATCCTGTTATATTTTTTGGATTATTTTTATTGTTTTTAGGCTTTACCCAAGCTTATGAACACTACCAATCGCCATTATTATTAAAAGAGGGCTTGCTGGTTGGTTTCTTTTTAGCAGGCCTAGTAGTACTGGGGGGTATGCAGCAATGGTGGCTACAACCAATCGTATCCAGCCTTGGTCCTATAAAGTTATTTTTTGGGGCTATCGCTCTAACAGCCATTACCGATAATGCTGCACTCACTTATTTGGGATCGCTGATTACTGGAATGTCAGACCAAGCTAAATATATGTTGATGGCAGGTGCGGTAGCTGGTGGTGGGCTTACCGTTATTGCCAACGCACCAAATCCAGCAGGCGTTGCACTTTTAAAACAGGGTTTTGATGATGGCTCGATAGGTGCTGTTCAATTGCTAATGGGAGCAATACCGCCTACTATTGTGGCAGCAACAATGTTTTTAATCTAATTTTCTCAAAGCCCAGTAAGACAATTCTTAAAAGGCTTTTCTGCTATGCTCAATAAATTATCGAGTGTTAATTTGTGCCTTGGCAATATTTTTATTACCGTCACGCTCATATTCAATCGCAACATTCTGCCCTTGAAATTTCCTAACCAAAGGTGAAAGTTCTTCTGGTTTATTCAATTCTACATCGCTAATTTTAAGCAACACATCGCCACGAAGTAAGCCAGCCTTAGCTGCTGGCGAATCTTTAATCACTGCCAGCACTCTTAAGCCTTTTTTCTCAACCACTTGTTCGGTATCAATGTCTCTGCTGGCCAATTTAATGATATGTACGCCTAATAATGGTGCAGGCAGTTTTGCCCAATAACTCGCATAATAATTATATTGTATGGGTTCTTCTTTCAAGTCTTTATCATCAATTTCAGCACCTTTTTTTGCCGCTTCTCTAATTAAATCTAGCTTAGAGGCTGAATTTTTGGCCGAACCATATTTTTTATATATCAGAACAGTATCGGCCTTAATCGCCTTTGCATGCTGCAATGCAAGCTCTGGCAGCACACCACTGCCCTCAAAACCGCTAGAACCCATCATGTCATAGCCGCTCTCTAACATGCTAATATTATCTTCATCTTTGTGATTGCTTACATAAATTTTGGGCTCTGGATTAGCTTGTAGTGAACTTAAATTGCTCGTATTTTGCACCTTATAATTTTTTTCATACAAGTTAGTATCAGCCGCAAACAACTTGGGCGCTAATAGCAAGGTGCCCATTGCAAGCAAACTTATTAGCATCAGTTTTGTGGTCACTTTTTTACTTTGTGTCGCAGCCAATACCTTGGTAGTGGATGATGTTTTAATTAAGGGATGATTGATATTCTGCACTTTGAAAAAGTCCTCTATAATAAGTTAGGTTTCTATTAATACTTAACGCATGAATTTAATTACTAGTGTACAGACAAACGAATGACAAAAGAATTCATTAAAATAGCTTTGAAAGTTGGGCTTGTTTCCATTAGCGACCGCGCAAGTAGTGGTGTGTATGAGGATAAAGGCATCCCCAGCCTGCAAGATTGGCTTGAGCGCGCCGTGATAACGCCCATAAAATTTGAAACACGCTTAATTGCCGACGAGCAAGATGAGATTGAAAGCACTTTGATTGATTTGGTAGATTACCAAAACTGCCACTTAATCCTCACCACAGGCGGCACTGGCCCTGCGCTGCGCGACGTAACGCCAGAAGCTACACTTAATGTAGGCCACAAGCAAATGCCTGGCTTTGGTGAACAAATGCGTCAGATTAGTCTAAATTTTGTGCCCACCGCACTACTTTCAAGGCAAGTTGCAGTCATTCGCAAACAATGCTTAATCATCAACCTGCCTGGCCAACCTAAAGCCATTCAAGAAACGCTAGAAGGCTTAAAAGACGGGGATGGCAAGCAAGTGGTGGATGGCATATTTGCCGCCGTGCCGTATTGTTTAGACCTTATCGGCGCACCTTATATTGAGACCAATGAGTCTATAATTAAAGCATTTCGGCCAAAATCAGCAATTAAGCCAGCATAAAGCTAAAAACGTATGAGACCCCTTTACCAGTTAGCATTGCGAGCCATTCCTACAATTTTTTGGGTTATGCTAATCATCACTACAATATCCATGCTGATTGAACTCGCACCCAAACAAGCTGGCTGGGCGTACTGGGATAAATTACAACATATGCTTGTTTTTATGATGCTTTTACTACTTGGTGCTAACGCTTATTTACACAAATATTACCTAGCGATTGGTTTAATGCTTTATGGTGCAATCATTGAGGTGCTACAAAGCATGTTCACCCTCACGCGCCACGCCAGTATTGATGATTGGCTGGCCGATGTTGTAGGCATTTGCATGGGCTTACTAATTTTTGCTTTATTGCAAAAAATTGTTCCTACAATTGCGTATAAACAATTACCAATAAAACAATGACTCTGTCGCCCGAATTTAACCTGATTAAGCAGTATTTCACTGCCCCAACACGGCATACCAGCTTGGGCATTGGCGATGATGCGGCTTTAATCAGCATGGGCGCTGGTATGCAACTGGCTATTTCAAGTGATATGTTGGTAGCGGGTACACACTTTTTTCACGATGCTGCGCCGTACGATATAGGCTGGAAAGCGCTGGCAGTCAATGTTTCCGACATGGCGGCGATGGGCGCACAAGCTAAATGGGCGACCTTGGCGATTGCTTTACCTGAAATAAACGTAACTTGGCTAGCCGAATTTTCACGCGGGCTTTTTGCTTGTGCTAATACGTTTAATATTGATTTAATTGGCGGCGATACCACGCGTGGCCCACTCAACATTAGCGTCACCATTATGGGCGAAGTGCCTACTGGCCAGGCTTTGCGACGCGATGGCGCGCAAGCGGGCGATGATATTTGGGTAAGCGGTCAGCTTGGTAGCGCAGCTTTAGGTTTAGCGCATTTGCAAGGTAAAACGCATGTTTCAGAAGATACCCTGCCCGCTTGCTTAAACACGCTACACACACCTACGCCACGAGCCGCTCTGGGATTGGCTCTCAGAGGCATTGCCACCAGCTGTATTGATGTTTCTGATGGCTTACTGGCGGATTTAGGACATATTTTAAAAGCCTCAAATTGTGGTGCTAAAATAGATTTAGAAAAAATACCGTGTATCGATTTACTAAAAAATAATTTAGATAACTCAGAATTTCAAACCTATATTCTAGCGGGCGGCGATGATTATGAACTATGCTTTACTGCGCCGCCCAGCAAGCGCGAAGCCATTCATTTATTAAGTAAGCAAGAAAATATCTCTATAACACGCATCGCCAGCACCCGCATAGGTATTGGCTTGCAGGCCAGTTATAAAAACAATCAAATTACACTTTTAAAGCAAGGTTTTGATCATTTTGCGTGAATATACCCAAACCGTCATTCTGAGCGAAGCGAAGAATCTAGTTTTTTTATGCTTAACTGCTGGATTCTTCGCTATGCTCAGAATGACGTTAAAATTTGTAATCTATTTTTATGAACCAACCTAATTTCAAGCTTTTAATCTCGCACCCCGCCCACTTTTTCGCGCTAGGTTTTGGCAGTGGGCTCGCGCCAAAAGCGCCTGGCACGTTCGGCGCAATCATTGGCTTGCCGCTATTTTGGCTAATTTCTGGCTATGCGTTATGTGCACAGTTAATCATCATCGCAACGTTATTTATCATCGGCATTTACTTTTGCGATAAAACAGGCAAAGCCTTAGGCGTGGCGGATGACGGGGCGATTGTGTGGGATGAAATTGTGGCGATAATGTTGGTATTGGCTTTTACGCCGTTGACTTGGCTGGGCTGGCTTGTGGCATTTTGTTTATTTAGACTATTCGATATTTGGAAGCCTTACCCCATTTGTTATTTTGATGCAAAACTCAAAAATGGTTTTGGTGTGATGTTCGATGATTTACTAGCCGCCATTTACGCAATTTTAACGATGAAATATATTGTATGGCCGATTTCACAACTTTAGCCACAGAGCTTGGCGCTGCACTTAAAACACGTGCTTACATGCTGGCCTTAGCAGAGTCGTGCACGGGCGGCATGGTGGCAGAAGCGATTACCAGCGTGGCTGGCAGTTCGGCATGGTTTGATAGAGCCTTTATAACTTATAGCAACCAAGCCAAAATCGACATGCTGGGTGTTTCACCGCAAATGCTAGAAAAATTTGGTGCTGTAAGCGAAGAAACAGCAAAAGAAATGGTGCTAGGGTGCCTAAAAAATAGTCAGGCACATATTGCAGGCAGTATTACAGGGGTTGCTGGGCCAAATGGCGGAACAGTAAGCAAACCTGTTGGCACAGTTTGTTTTGCTTGGGCTGAAGCAAAAAATCAAACATCCACTATTACCCAAAAATTTGAAGGTAATCGAGAAGAAATCCGTCAACAAGCCACCACTTTTTTACTGCGACGACTTATTGAACGGTTAAAATAGGACTAATAAATAGACTAAATAGAGTTAAATCTTACTAAATCAGTCGTCGCGGCCTCGGCCATGTCGATTACCGTGTCTATTGCTATAACCGCTATTATGTCCGCCATACTGATGACCCCCATCATGTCCGCGATACTGATGTCCGCCGCCGTGTCCACGATATTGATGTCCGCCGTCATGTCCACGGTAATGATGACCACCATGATGACCACGGTAGTGATGGCCGCCATAGCCTTGGTAACCAAACGATATAACAGTGGGTGCATAACCGTAATAACGTGGCGCAGGTCTGTAATATACGGACTCGTCATAATATACAACGGCTGGGGCTGGATAATAGGCCGCAGGCGGCGCGTAACCATAGCCACCTATATTTACGCCTATACTAAAAGAATCACGCGCTTGCACACTAGAAATTGACGCTACGCCCATAGTTAGCGCTAGCATTGCTGAATAAATTATTTTCATACACTTCTCCATTGAAAAATGACTCTCCCTAACTCAACAAACGCATTATTTAACCATAGGTTGACATGAAATAGCCGACCGATTTGCATGAGTTAAAAAACGGTTTTACTTACTTAAAAGTGTAAATTATGGAATAATTGCAGCTTAAATTAAGCATATCAAAACAAAGGTAAAACCTCATGGATGACAATAAAAGCAAAGCACTGGCCGCCGCACTAGCGCAAATTGAAAAGCAATTTGGCAAAGGCTCCATCATGCGCATGGGCGATAGTGATGTTGGTGAGGATATTCAAGCGGTTTCCACAGGCTCATTAGGCCTAGATATTGCGCTGGGCATTGGCGGCTTGCCGCGCGGTCGTGTGATTGAAATTTATGGCCCTGAATCATCTGGCAAAACTACTTTAACGCTTTCTGTCATTGCAGAAATGCAAAAATTGGGAGGTGTGGCGGCGTTTATCGATGCCGAACACGCGCTAGATCCGCAATATGCCGCCAAATTAGGCGTGAACGTGCCAGAGCTTTTGATTAGCCAACCAGATACAGGAGAACAAGCGCTGGAAATTGTCGATATGTTGGTACGTTCAGGCTCTGTGGATATTGTGGTGATTGACTCGGTGGCAGCATTAACACCTCGTGCCGAAATTGAAGGCGAAATGGGCGACTCGCACATGGGCTTGCAAGCGCGTTTAATGTCACAAGCCTTGCGTAAGCTCACAGGCAACATCAAACGCACCAACACTATGGTGATTTTTATTAACCAAATCCGCATGAAAATTGGCGTGATGTTTGGCAGCCCAGAAACCACTACTGGTGGTAATGCACTCAAATTTTATGCTTCGGTACGCTTGGATATTCGTCGCACGGGTGCGATTAAAAAGGGTGATGAAGTGATTGGCAGTGAAACGCGCGTAAAAGTCATCAAAAATAAAGTTGCGCCGCCGTTTAGACAAGCCGAATTTGAAATTGTATATGGCGAAGGCATTTCACGTTTAGGCGAAGTTATCGAGCTTGGAAGTAACCTGAAATTTATTGAAAAAGCAGGTGCTTGGTACTCCTATAATGGCGAAAAAATTGGCCAAGGCAAAGAAAACGCCAAAGAATATTTGCGCGAGCATCCGGAAATTGCCAAAGCAGTTGAGGCGAAAATTCGCGCCAACGCCAAGCAATTAGCCGATGGCATGACTGCGCCTCGCACTGAGGATGATTAAGCCTGTTTCCCCTCGCCCGCAAGCGGGATTAGCTATGACTTGGCTGATGTAGTTTGTCAGCCTAGTCAGATGCTTAGTTGTTTTATTTAGAAGGGCTAGGGGTGAGGGGCGCTGTGTGAGAAGCCATGGTTTTAGAGGCAATGCATGAAAGAGTTTCAGCCAAAAAGCTTACGCCAGCGCGCACTAGAATACCTCGGCAAGCGCGAATATTCTTACGCTGAATTAGGACAAAAGCTTAAAGCTTATCTTGCAGAAGATGAAAGTTTTGAGCAAATTACGGCGATTTTAGAAGACTTTAAAACGCGTGGCTGGCTTTCTGATGCGCGCTTTACTGAGCAAATTGTACATGCGCGTTCGCACAAATTTGGCGCAAGCAAGATTGCCAACGAGCTGCGCGAAAAAGGCATTTCACAAGATTTAATTGTAAGCGCGATTGAGCAAGTAAAAGAGAATGAGTTAGATAACGCCTTCGAGATTTGGCGTAAAAAATTTAAAAAAGCGCCTGACAGCCGCGATGAATGGGCAAGACAAGCCAGATTTTTGCAAAGCCGTGGTTTTGGCTTTGATGTAATTAAGAAAGTATTGAATAGTAAATTAGAAGATGACATGTAGGAGCGACGCCCTCGTCGCGATTTTAAAGTATTTACAGCCGCTTTAACAAGGTAGTGCCTCCTACAAAAACAGATTAATATAGAAAAATGACCATTAAACCTCATCATATTTCCTTGGGCAACAACCCAAGCAGCAACGAAATCCGCCAAGCGTTCCTCGACTTTTTCGCCTCCAAAGGCCACGAAATCGTGGCCTCTAGCTCTCTGGTACCGCATGGCGACCCAACGCTGCTGTTCACCAACGCGGGCATGAATCAGTTTAAAGACGTTTTTTTGGGTTTCGACAAACGCGCCTATACTCGCGCCGCATCGTCACAAAAATGCGTACGCGCAGGCGGCAAACATAATGATTTAGAAAACGTCGGCTACACCGCGCGTCATCATACTTTCTTTGAAATGCTCGGCAATTTCAGTTTTGGCGATTACTTTAAAGTGGAAGCCATTAGCTACGCATGGGAGCTCTTAACCGACGTATTCAAGCTACCAAAAGATAAACTTACTGTCACAGTTTACGCAGACGACGATGAAGCTTACGATATTTGGCACAACACCATTGGCATTCCTGCCGCGCGCATTATCCGCATTGGCGACAACAAAGGCGCGCGTTACGCATCAGATAATTTTTGGATGATGGGCGACACAGGCCCGTGTGGGCCGTGCACAGAGATTTTTTACGACCACGGCGAGCAACATTTTGGCGGCCCGCCAGGCAGCGCGGATGAAAATGGCGACCGCTTTATCGAAATTTGGAACAACGTGTTCATGCAATTTAACCGCGACGAAGCGGGTGTGATGCACAAATTGCCAAAACCCAGCGTGGATACTGGCATGGGGCTAGAGCGCCTATCGGCGGTGCTGCAACACGTACATGCCAATTACGAAATTGATATATTCACCACGTTGATTACTGCTGCCGCGCGCGAAACTAAAACCACTGATTTAACTAGCCCTTCGCTAAAAGTATTGGCCGACCATATCCGCGCTTGCTCATTCTTAATTGCCGATGGCGTGATTCCAGGCAACGAAGGCCGCGGTTATGTACTGCGCCGCATCATCCGCCGAGCGATTCGTCATGGTTATAAGCTAGGTGCGCGCAAAGCCTTCTTCCACAACATGGTGGCTGATTTAGTGAAAGAAATGGGTGATGCTTACCCAGAATTAAAAACTGAACAAACGCGAATTACCAGCATTCTTAAGCTTGAGGAAGATAGATTCTTTGAGACGATTGAAAGTGGAATGCAAATTTTAATGAGTTCTTTGGGGTACGTTGCACCTGAAGTTGAACTTGTTATTAATTTTGAAAATTCAAGTTTTGATGAGGTTGTACATGATAGTTGGGTTAAGCCAAATGTATTAGACGGAAATGTCGCTTTTAAACTACATGACACTTTCGGATTCCCACTCGATTTAACGCAAGACATATGTCGTGAATATGGAGTTATGGTTGACACCGCCGCATTTGATACCGCGATGACGCGCCAAAAAGAACAAGCGCGTGCGGCGGGTAAATTTAAAGGTGCGACTAATGTGGAATATAGCGGCGCAAGCACCGATTTTAAAGGCTATGAGACGCTTGAAACCAGCGCCAAAGTACTCGCGCTTTACAAAGATAGCGTTGCGGTTAAGTCGCTTAACGAAGGCGATTTAGGCATTGTAGTGCTAGATGCCACACCGTTGTATGCGGAATCTGGAGGTCAAATTGGTGATAACGGCGTGCTGAAAAGTGACGACGGAATTTTTGCGGTGGAAGACACGCAGAAAATTCAAGCGGCAGTTTTTGGGCATCACGGCATATTAAAAACTGGTACATTGAACGTGGGCGATACTGTTAAGGCCAGTGTGGATATGGCTTCGCGCGCAGCATCCATGCGCAACCATTCTGCTACGCACTTAATGCACAAAGCTTTGCGCGAAGTTTTGGGTGAGCATGTGCAACAAAAAGGCAGCTTGGTAGATACCGAAAAAACACGTTTTGATTTTGTGCATAACGCGCCGATGACCGACGACGAAATTTCACGCGTGGAGTCGATTGTGAATGCAGAAATACTCAGCAACGCTGCCACCCAAGCGCGTTTGATGGATATTGAAGCTGCCAAACAAACAGGCGCAATGATGCTATTTGGTGAGAAATATGGCGATATTGTACGTGTGTTAGATATTGGTAGCTCGACAGAGCTTTGCGGTGGTACGCATGTAAGCCGTACTGGCGACATTGGTCTATTTAAAATATACGCCGAAAGTGGCGTGGCTGCTGGTGTGCGCCGTGTAGAAGCGACCACAGGCAATGGCGCGTTAAAACTAATTAATGCGCAACAAGCCTTGATCAACCAGCTTGCTTGTGATTTAAAAGCGCCCACTGGCGACCTTGCCAACAAAGTCGCGCAATTGTCTGACCATGCAAAAGCGCTAGAAAAAGAGTTGGCGCGTTTAAAATCAAAAATGGCTTCATCTCAAGGTGACGGTTTGACTGCGCAAGCGGTTGAAATTAATGGCGTAAAAGTGCTGGCAGCCATGCTGGAAGGCGCAGATGCAAATACATTGCGTGAAACGATGGATAAGCTGAAAGATAAGCTAAAAACCGCTGCAATTGTGCTTGCAAGTGTGAATGATGGCAAAGTGAGTTTAGCCGCAGGCGTAACGCAAGATTTATTGAGTAAACTAAAAGCAGGTGATTTGGTAAATTTTGTCGCGCAACAAGTAGACGGCAAAGGCGGCGGTAAGCCTGATATGGCGATGGCAGGTGGCACGGATGCGAGCCAGCTGCCTAAAGCTTTGGCGAGCGTGAGCGATTGGGTGAAGGAAAATACAACTTAGCCACAGATAAACACAAATAAACACGGATATTTAATTTTTTGTGTTTAACAGTTTTGATGTGATTTTTTAATGTGCCACATTTTACGCAACTAAACATGATTATTTTAGATGTAATCTGTGTTTATCTGTGTTTATTTGTGGCTGGAATTTAAGATTTTATTATGGCATTAATCGTACAAAAATATGGCGGTACATCCGTTGCGAACCCTGAGCGCATTCGCAATGTCGCTAGGCGTGTGGCGCGTTACAAGGCCATGGGGCATCAAATAGTGGTAGTGGTTTCTGCCATGTCGGGCGAGACTAATAAACTTATCGCACTGGCTAAAGAAATTATGCCAGAGCCTGACCCGCGCGAGTTGGATGCAATTATATCTACAGGCGAGCAGGTAACCATTGGTTTGACCGCGCTCGCGCTGATGGAGCTGGGTATTAAGGCCAAAAGCTACACAGGCGCGCAAGTGAAAATTTTGACTGATAACGCGCATAGCAAAGCTCGAATTTTAGATATTGACGAGCATAATATTAAGCAAGATTTGAACGATGGCTATGTGGTGGTGGTTGCTGGCTTTCAAGGCGCGGATGAGTTTGGTAACATTACCACGCTTGGCCGTGGCGGATCTGATACCACTGGTGTGGCGCTTGCAGCCGCATTAAAAGCGGAGGAATGCCAAATTTATACCGATGTAGATGGCGTCTATACGACCGACCCGCGCGTAGTGCCTGAAGCGCGTCGCTTAAAATCCATCACCTTTGAAGAAATGCTAGAACTGGCCTCACAAGGCAGCAAAGTATTACAAATACGCTCGGTAGAATTTGCAGGCAAATATAAAGTAAAACTGCGTGTGCTTTCTAGCTTTGAAGATGAAGGCGACGGCACTCTTATTACATTTGAAGAAGCAAGTAAGGACAACAACATGGAAGAACCGATTATTTCAGGCATTGCGTTTAACCGCGATGAAGCCAAAATCACCGTACTAGGCGTGCCCGATACGCCAGGCATTGCTTACCAAATTTTAGGCCCCATTGCCGAAGCCAATATCGACGTGGATATGATTATTCAAAATACGGGGGCAGATGGCGCGACTGATTTTACCTTCACTGTGCATAAAAACGAGATGAATAAGGCCTTAGCAATTTTGCGCGATAAAGTGCAACACTTTATTAAAGCGCGCGAAATTATTGGCGATGACAAAATTGCAAAAGTGGCTGTAGTGGGCGTAGGCATGCGCTCTCACGTGGGTATTGCCAGTCAAATGTTTCGCACACTGGCCGAAGAAGGCATTAACATACAAATGATCTCCACCAGTGAAATCAAAATTGCGGTGGTGGTAGAAGAAAAATATATGGAACTAGCAGTTAGAGTGTTGCACAAAGCATTTGAATTAGAAGGTAATTAAGTTACTGCCTAAGCCGACTTTTGATTGATTTATAAGGGCGAATCGCGTAATATCGCGCCCTTGTAATGGTAAAGCAAAGTTATAATCAGAAAATTGATAAGCACTACTAAGCCAGCAAGCTGGCAAGTATTGCTAACCAGAACAAACTGATAAGCACTACTAAGCCAGCAAGCTGGCAAGTATTGCTAACCAGAACAAACTGATAAGCACTACTAAGCCAGCAAGCTGGCAAGTATTGCTAAAAACGGAGAGCTGGCCGAGTGGTCGAAGGCACTTCCCTGCTAAGGAAGCATACGGGCTTAACCCTGTATCGAGGGTTCGAATCCCTCGTTCTCCGCCATATTGTAGTACTAGGTTTGGCTTTTAGAAACATGCAGTATCGCGTATAATCTGCGTATGCGCCCATAGCTCAGCTGGATAGAGTACTTGGCTACGAACCAAGGGGTCAGGAGTTCGAATCTCTTTGGGCGCACCATAATTAGCAGTAATATCAAAGGGTTAGATGCAAATTGCTTCTAACCCTTTTTTATTGTCTGGGGACTTTTGGGGGACTTTAACTTGCCTAGCTTCCCTTGCAATCATCACCAAACTACGATTCACCCGATTGCTCTCATTAGAAATTCTATTAAGAGCCTCATATAGCTCGGCTACTTGAGCTACAGAGTAGTGCGCAGTCATGCTTGGGCGATTATGCCAAAGTATGTCTGCAATCGTTTCTTCGCGTACTTCTGCTTCTCGCAATCGCATGCCTACGGTATGGCGTAAATCATGCACATGAAGATCACCCAAACCTGCGAGCCTTCTTGCGCGTTGCCATGCCGAGTTATTCATAGTTTCGATTCGGTGATTTTGGTAAGTAAAAACATACTCATCATGCAAACCACGTTGAGCATCGATTACTTGCTTAGCCACTTTATTGCATACTAGAATGCGGTCACGTTTCCTGCCTTTTACACTTTCTTTAGGAATTAAGAATACTGAAGTTACTAATTCAGGTATTTCAATTTCCCAGTCCCACTTCAACCCACACACAACTTCATCCCGCGCACCTGTGTTTAAGTCAAACAAAGCCATATTCAACAAGTGTTTAGGCAATGTTTCAAAAAGTTTTTGTTGCTCATACCATGCAATTGGCCGTGGCTCTCGCTGAAATCCCACCAAAGGCAATAACTTTATCAATGGTGGCGTTTCAAGCCATGTCTTACCGCTTTCCTCATCGCGCCAACTTCTAGCTGCTAAATTTAGAATGCGTCTAACAATTGCCAGTGCCAAATTGATGGTCTTATGCGAACGACCATCAGCTAATCTTTTCGAAACATACGGTGACAATGTTGCATCATGGATTTTATCAAGCGTTAAATTACCGATGAACGGCATAATGGACTCCAACATGTAAATATCCGTTTCAAGGGATATTTTAGTTTGATGATCCAATAAATATTTAGCTGATGCTTGATTAAAAGTTCGCTCGCGCCTAGCGCCAAAAAGGGTAATTTGTCTTAATATATCAAGTTGATAAATTAACCAGTTTTCTGCTTCTTCAAAAGTTTTAAAGCGCTCTCGAAGTCGTTTGCCACTATAGACTTTATCGACACACCATCTATTTTTGTCGTCTTGGTAGATGCCACTTTGTTTTCGGCCCATTGTATTTCTCCTTTCTGAATGAGCCGCTCATTCCCGCGCTTATATTGTTCCCAAATTCGATCTAGGTCAAGCCTATCAAACAAAAGTGAAGTTCCGAAAGATAATGGCCTTAAAAATGGTCGAAAATGCATATCAAAGGCTTTACGCTTGATACCTAGATATGCCATAGATTCTTGGGCGTTATAGCCTCGCTTATCATTACCACTCATGTTCGTGAAAAACACCAATTTGACAAAATCACTCTAAATCTCATATCCATACCCCTGGAAATTGATATGAATACAATTTAGTGATTTTCTTATTTACTTTCACGACAATAACTTCGGAAAATTACTTTACATAGAGCACCTGATCTAGAGCCATTCCAGTTGTTATGCGGGCCTGTCAATTGAAGGTGGCCTTGGGCACCACCTGCTTATTTTATCCCTAGCAACGCCTAAGGCTCAATAATCTTGTCTATTACTTATGACACAAACACTTGTACTTGACGTGATTATTTTGGTTTTAATTTCACAGCACTGCTTTTGATTCCCTTTGACTAGGGTGCGTGGTAGCGTCTAGCTAAACGCGCTAGGCGTTCTGTAGAAAGGGATTTTATGTTTTTGACGAATGTGTCTAGTCTTAAGTATATAGAATTAGGGGCTGTCCTAGATAACTAGCCCATATGTTGTTTAACCCATTGTTTTAATTGCAATAACTGTGCTTGTGGTGTCGGGTTGTTAAAACGCCACTCGCACTCCTTCAAAAACAGCCCAAAATTAGCTTTCGGCACACCATTAAATTTACGCATATGCCGCTTGGCTTGGTTCCAAAAATTCTCAATTCCGTTGATGTGATTCTGCTTACCCACAAACAACTTTGAATGATTAATACGGCAGTGCTTAAAGTCAGAAACATCCAATACATTATAGCCACGCCAACAATCCGAATACACAATGCTATCAGGAATCACTTTGCGCTCAATAATAGGCATTAACGTTTGTCCGCTAGCATCTGCAATGATCTTGGTGTAAACCTTGCCACCGCGCTTCAATAGGCCAAATACGGGCACTTTACCTGCTGATCCGCGACCTCGCTTACCTTTACGCGTGCCACCAAAATAACTTTCATCTACTTCAAATTCACCAGCAAAATACTCATGTGACTCTTGCTCAATGTCGTAAACAATAATCTCACGTAATCGTTGAAAATAATAGGTCGCAGTATTGCGGTTAACACCGATCAAATCTGCTGCACATCTTGCCGTCGTCCCAGCAACAAAATGCTCTATTAACTTCGCCTGTTTGGCCGAATTTAATCTGCTCTTCCTCATGACGTCCTTATAACATTTTATGTGTTATCTAGGACAGCCCCTAGAATTACTATGCGGTATTTGAAGCACAATCACTACAAATTTACATAAAACATATGAAGAACAAGTAGTAATTTAGCCCTGAATTGACTTAAAACTCCTAGTATTCTTATCAAATAAACACACTGAATGGCAGTATATTTGCCATGTTCTCATGAAGTTAATATAAAAAACATACCTGATACTTACCTAGAATTGCAGATACATTAATATATTATCTATGCGGAACTTACTAAAAATACACCACAAATCTATCGCATATTTACCACAAAATCTTTGTAATCAGTGCGGACAGGATGCTGGATGTACTGCGCTGCAGCAATCCAGTGTTTCGAAAGCTAGGTCGTTTCGCGCCCGTCGCAGTCAACTCAGGGCGATGCCCCGAGACCCCTTAACCGTGTGAAGTTATACAGCATTAAGTTTTTTTACATTGCCAACATGTTGTCTGCTGATGTCAAGTTGCCTAGCAATCTCAAAGTTATTTAGCCCATTAGCAACTAGTTCTAAAATCTCACTTTCTGTGTTGCTTCTTCTTAAATCAATAAGAGAGTTTTCACAAACAAACCAATTTTCGGCCTCATTTAACATCATTAAAATCCAGTATGGATGAAAGGTGGTCTCACGCTGATTTTGCAATAACTTAATAAGAGCATTGCGATATTCATCCCAACTTTTAAAGTCGCATGTGGAACAACTAGACATGCTATAAATGCGGGGAAATGAGCTACGTGTTTCGTCATTCCATCTTTTACATAGACTTTTCGTCCAAGGAGTATTTTGGGTATCAAAAACCAAATTTTTTATTTCGATGTCATCTATGGAAATAGCTTTATTTTCTGATGAAAAGTCTTCCTTTATAATGTTTTTAGATGAAAATATTAAAAAATCATCACCTATAAGTTTTCTTGCGGCTCGAATCCCACGCCATTTAGACTTAATATCTTCTGGTATTTTTTTTGAGATTTTTCTTGCTATCCGATAGCTTGGGTTTTCATTTTGTATTTTTTTACCATTTTTCAAATACGTATTGGTTGAGTGGTGTAAATCACAAAAATTATTTCCAAAATCACATCGTCTAAAGCAAAGCTTACACCAATCTAAATATTCGCTCTTAAGCTCTCTATGTATCGAATCTAGGATGTCTGACAAAAGCATCATAGTTTCGCTTACTTCTGTCATCCTTCCCAATTCAGCCTCATAGTGCATTGGTGGCTGATCATTAATATATTGGGCAATTTTTCTGAATTTATCTGAAGTTACTAAGCAATTTTCTTTTTGTAGATTAATTGTAGATAAAGGGAAACTAATCCCATGTTGGTTAAAAATAATTTCTAGAAATGAGTTTTCTGGGCATAACCTTTTGAGTGCTGGATTAAACGAAATACAAAAACAATCAAAAATAGACTTAGATTTCCATATGTAGCCACTTGAGTTGGCATTTCCAAGAACAACGTCATCATCTGAAAGGTTTTTGCAAAAGCTATCTATCGCATCTAATGTTTCCTTATTTGCTCTTAAATAAAATTTTTTGATTCCAGAACAAAACTCTATTAGCCTTGACCAGTTTCTGCTTTTTGGAATGAACTTCATATTCTCAACAGAATTTCCGAAAATGGTACGTATATAACATACCCTAAAAAATTAATGGATGCACTTGATTTTTAAGTGAAAGCATCAGTTTTAGCCAGACTCAAGCGGGTTAGGTGTTTTTTAAAAAAATGAAAATTACGTACTTATGAAGATCAGGGTCTCGGGGCATCGCCCTGAGTTGACTGCGACGGGTGCGAAGCAACCTAGTAGTCGAAACTCTGGATTGTGTCGAGAGGCACCTATCCGGCATCCTGTCCGTACTGATTACAAAGATTTTGTGGTAAATATGCGATAGATTTGCGATGGATTTTTGGCAGTTTCCGCATAAATAATCTATAAGTATATCTGCTATTTTCTGTAATTTTAAAACAAGTCTCCCGCACTTATTTCATAGCCACAAGGCAAATATATTGCATCTTACGCATGTGTATTTAATGAATAGCCGTGAGATTTGCAGGTAATTTTTGGTTAATTCACTACTTTTTCTGCATAAATTTTAGGTAAATTCGAGACGAATGTGCCTCAAACTTCTCATCATAATCTGATAAATCCGCCTGTAATTCTTTGTGAATTCTGCATAAATGTCGCATAAAACTTTTTTTAAGTTGCTGTTCTTTGTGAGTAATTGAGTATTTAATTAAAAGTGCTTTACTTCATTAAGCTGATGGTGTTTAATACACTTTAGTAAAATATGGAAAGTGTATCGGAGAAGTGAAATGACGAAATCAATGCCGTCGCCTGCACAGCAGGTAAGCGCAAACAAAGCAGAAATAGGTGCGACCAAGGAGGTGGAGCTATCGCGCATTAATGCTCAAATCACCAGTGAGGAGCACCTAAAATTAAAGCTGTATTGTGTTAAAAACAGAACTTCCATTACGGAGTTAGTGAGGAAAATGATTGCAGCGTTGCCAGATTAAGCAATAAGAAGCGGGCATCAATGGGGCGGCAACCCCATCCATGCCCTAGCCACAACAATTCTAAACAGGAGAATTATCATGGATACTCGAAATAATAACATGCCAGCACTTACTGGTTTCACCATAGCGCACAGTGGCACTCGTCTCTGGTTGCCGCATGCTGTCGCTAAAGCCGTAGAAGCTGAGCGCGCTATTGCCAATGAAACGGCTACACTAATAGTTAAGGCTGAAGCGCAAAGCGTTGCGCGCATATCAATTAAGTCAACCCCCGCTACTTTCAGTGCGACAGGTATCCCGAATGCACTAGGCATTCGTGTCGGCAGCAATAACGACCTAGCCGATGCCATAAAGTTAGCAGAACGCATTTTAAAGCAGGCTAACAATCAACTAGATCCTGCCACGGCAGCGTTTTCTAAAAACTTATTCATTGCAACTGCAATGTATATCTCCTATTCAGAAAAAACTCAGTCGCTACAAGCGATGTTGGATTTTCTGATAGATCCTGCTTGGGATTCTGAATTACAAATGCTGCAAAGCCTGCGCAATGCCAAGACTTCTTTTCAACAAAAAGCGGCTTACTCGTGGTTTGGCACATTCGTCAAAAACTTCAAGCCCCTTTCTTCAGAGCGCGTTGCGCGCTTAGTTAAACGCTGCAATGCGCATTGGTCATCAGCCATCAACACTAGCGCTGTCAAAGTAAAGCCAAAATCATCCCGCGCAATACAGGTGTTTGTGCCAGAAGCCATCGACAAGGCCATTGAGTCCTTAAGCAATATTGGAGAAACACGCCGAGGCGGTGGCGAAGGCGTGCTGGAAAACGCTCGCCTGCACGATGGCTTTCGTCGCGTGCCTGACGCTAAGAAAGCTGGGCGTCAGTTGGATAAAACAAAATTGCAATTTGAAAATCTCGCAGCGCCGATTGAGCGTTTGCAAGTGGATCTTGCGCTGGCCAGCGCCATGCACCCCGCAGACTTCCGCATGACGCCGCTATTATTGCTTGGCGATCCTGGTATTGGTAAAACCTATCTCGCCATGCAACTTGCACAGGCCTTAGGCGTTAACATGGAAAAGGTCAGTGCTGGTGGTGCCCAAGGTGGCTTTCAACTGACAGGCTCACATAACAGCTGGACTGGCGCTAGACCAGGCGCGTTATTCACTTTGCTTGCTGAAGGTCAGTTTGCCACGCCAGTAGTGGTGATTGATGAGGTAGATAAAATACGCGATTCGCAATATCCAGTATTACCAGTACTGCTGGATTTGTTTGAACCGCAAACAGCGAAATGTTTTAAGGATGAGTTTTTTGAAATGCAATTTGATGCTAGTCGTATTATTTATGTGTTAACAGCCAATAGCTTGGAGGGTGTGCCAGAGCCTTTATTATCTCGCTTAGAAGTATTTGATATACCACGCCCAGAGCCAGCACAACGGCTGCGCATTATTCAAAATGAAGCGGCGATGTTGCGTCGCAAAACAGGTCTGAACATTAGATTGGATAAAGCCAGCTGTGAAGCGTTGGCTGATCGTCAGGATATTGATCTCAGAAAAACCACACGATTGGTGAGTGAGGCATTTGCACGGGCGTTGCAAGCTGACGAGTTAATGGCTAAGTTATTGGTGCCTAAAGTTGAGGGACGGCTTCAGATTGGGTTTAGGGGTTAGAAAATAGTCTGGCTTCTCGAAATAGACGCTTGCTGTAAATTAACTAATGTTAGTTTTATATATGAGCGTCTTCTTTGCGGTGGCTTATCTTAAGGGTTGTCGGCCAGGTTCTGTCTACCAAATGGGGGAAGTCCATTATGTGGGAAATTTAGTTTTACTAGTTCGATATTTCTCGAAGCCCTGTGTTCCAACTGCTGTTCAGCCTATACAATTAGTTTTTTACATTGAGATTCAAAGTCAATTTAAAGCTCTAGCGCTGAAAATTCTTCAATCAATAATGTTTGATCCTTCGATGTGACGTTGTAATACACCAACGCCACTTTGATATTTTTAAGCTCTCGTTCCACACATCAACCATGCATATACTTTAGCCTGAGCCCAGTGCAGCTGCCTGTGGTTGTCAGGCATACGGTCAAGATGTCCTTTGTAGGTTCTGCTCTGAAAAACAAGCGGTGCACGGTAGCCGTGTACGCAAACATTCAACAAATGGTTGGCTTAGTCCAGATGATGACATTAGAATTTGCATGTCATTTATAACTTATGCTGATGTTGAGAGGTGCTGAAAAAAGCACTAGCAAAGCGCAGGTTATTAAACAGATCAAGATCTAGCGCAGACTATCAACGTAGAATTTTTTAACCAATGAAAAGTTTTGTTTAAAGTTATGCAAGTAACTTTACTGGCCTGACAGATGCTGAAACGCAAATAGGCGCTAACGACCCTCCTTGGCGGATACTGACATAGAGAATTTTAGTGAGTCAACTTTTAAAATGCCTCAGCGGCTGGCTAGGATGGATATGGGTTTGCCTTTTGTTATTGATAGCTGTATAGCTATCATGTTATCTGGACAAAGTTAATTCCTAATTGTAAGTTCAAAATCAAGTTAATAGCCAATTTAGCAGCTTTTTCTCAAGACTTTAAAGCAGCTATTAAGCATGTAATATCCGTGCGGGCGTTGTGAGTTAACTGCAAAAGTGGGGAGCTTAGATCAGCGGTTTACACCCTTCCCGACTGCGGCTGAAGGAGTGCTTGGCCATCTCGTGGTTGCATCACGCAGGAATCACAACTACCTTACTGAAATCACCTTCACTGGATAATATCAAAATATATTTGTACGTGGCCGTGCAGATGACTATGACCCATGCTAAATCAATTAGGGGAAGTTGCAAAAAGCTCCCCACTAGGCATTATTCCCACAGATACCCCTGCGACATATGCTCAGCGTTAAGCCATAATATTTAACATCTAATTTTTATGGTTTAATAGAACATTGAGACAAAATTTTATCACTACATTTTTAACAATATAATGTTTTTTTCATAAAATGTAGTCTGATTAGACTATAAATCATTCAAAATTGGCTTCTACATTTGACACAATTATTCAATACAATGGCTCAATCGAAAAATTAAATTCGATTAATTATTGATGTTATTAGGAGCTTAAAAATGAATTTACTTAAAAGGGCCATCTTAGCTGCTGTAATTTGCGTTTCCAGTGTGAATGCTTTTGCTGACACAATCACTAACCTATCAATTGGATTATTACCCACTTCACTCGCATACAGCAATTCTTTTGCTAGCGCCTCTTCTGGCTCTACATTTTGGGATGATTATATTTTTACCATTCCAAGTGCTTCTGCGAACTCAGTCACTTCGTCTATCAATTTAGATAGTATTTTGGGTTTAACCAATCTTCAAGCACGCTTATACACGGGTAGCGCGCATCAAACTGCAGCTGTTGTACCTGGTACTCTAATGTCGGCATGGGGAACCACCGTTAATTTCAGCCCAACAGTAGGCATTACCACAGCTGTTTTAAACCCAATATTTCTGCTTGCTGGCACCTATACACTTCAAATTAAAGGTACTGTAGCTGGCACTTCTGGAGGATCCTACGCAGGTGTGTTGAATATTGCGCAACCAGTGCCAGAACCAGAAAGTTACGCAATGCTGCTGGCTGGCCTAGGTTGGATGGGATTTATGGCGCGTCGCCGTAAAATCTAGATAAGTCTTTAAAACAGTATTTTTAAGACGACCTCACTATTCGACGTTACTTTAAAACATTGCCCTGCGCAGATTGAATGAAAAATACCAGCTAATGCTGGTATTTTTTGGCAGAAATGTAACATTGCCGTCTTTGAATTCAAAAAACGGCAACTGCCTCTGCATATATTCAAATATTAGTAAATAAGTTAGCAATAAATATAATCACAGTATCTATTTTTTATCTTTTTTTCTTATTGCCTGAATATTTTTACGCCACTCTGCAAGTTGCTCATCATCCAGCTCAAGCTGAATTGCTAAGGCTTCATGCAAGCTGACTTTTTTATCTTCTGCTCTACGCGCTAACTTTCCGCGCATTCTGCATTGTAGCTTCTCAACTTCTTCAGCAGTTAAATTCTTAGCTTTATCCATATACTCGTTACTAGCCGCTTTGATTTTCATTGATCACTCCGCTGGGGTTGGGAAACTGTACTAGGGTTGGGAAACATTGCTAAATTGTTGCTTTCTAAGTTTTTCAGTTAGCGCTTTGGATTCTTCTTTACGGTGCTGGGCATACTGCAATAGATTTTCTAGTTGAGCTGCAGAAGGCAAGGCTGGGTTGCTGGGTAGGTGTGATAACTTTTCGAAGCTTTCTGCATAAGGCTCGCTAATATCATAATCTATCCTGCCTGCAATTTCATCAAAAGTCTTTTTACCCTGCTTGCCCTCGTGCAAGATTTCCAGCCAAGACCGGTTAATTGCCTGGTCTTGATATAAAAACTCACTAATCTGATTGCGTACTAACAATTCATCGCTCCAGCGGTATTTAGGCGCAGGAATATTTAGAAAAAGTGCCGCACTAGCTATCACTATAATAGACGCTGTGGCTAAGCTAGTTTTTATAGGCATCGCTCTAGCTGTAATTGACTGCACAAACACAACACTAAGCAAAATCCCCGTTACAAATCCGCCAATATGCGCTGCATTATCAATGCCTGGAACTATAAAGCCTAAAATAAGCGTGGCAGAAGCAAAGCCTAAAGCCCCCAAAAATAACCAGCGAAATTCGTGGGGGGTAAGTGCAGCACGCTCGCGCCACAGAAATACAAGTGCAGCCCCGTAAATACCAAAAATGGCACCTGATGCACCGCCTGAAACGGCCGAGTTACCCTGCACAACTAAAGAGACTAAATTACCTGACAGCCCACTTATTAAATAGATACAGGCGAAGCGAAAATGACCGTACATACGCTCGACCAATTGACCAGCTTCCCAAAGCGACCAAGTATTGAGTGCAAGATGTACCGCACCAAAGTGTAGAAACATGGCACTACCTAACCGCCACCATTGCCCATCTTGTGTAGCAGGGCCAAAATTAGCTCCCCACGCAAGCTGCACGCCATTGGGCGAGTGCCAGAAACCCGCGCCATTAATTAGCATAGCAATAAACACTATGCAATTAATACTAATCAAAAGCTTAGTAATCCCAATCTTGGGAATACGCTGTTTTAATACATCATGAAAAGGTCGCAAGTCGAGTATAAATATTAATTGTCAGGGAGGTTTATTTTACATTATCTTGTTACATGCGATATGGAATTAAAAAGTCAGCTAAATCTAAACTGCTAAGTTAAGTTATTTAGCTGACTTTAATTTCAAAGATTTTTAGCGTGATTTTCTACGGCGTGCTGTAAAACCAAGCAAACCAAACCCTGCCAATAACATCGCATAAGTTTCTGGCTCGGGCACTGGCGTAATAGAATATAAAGTGGTGGTATTTGAAACTTCATTTGCAATAGCAAGGTATGATTTGCCATTAAATTCAAATGCCTCAAGTCCTTCTGGCGCTAAATCTCCATTTGTCACTAGCATATCTAAAAACGTGGCATTTGCTGGGTCCGTAATATCATATAAAGCAACTGCACCTTTAAGCGTCCTTTCTAAACCAATAGCTGCAATGGTGCGGCCGCTTAATGTAAATAGCTCAACACCTTCTGGCTCAACACCTTTGTCACGGCTTCTCACATCGTCGTATATGCCTAATTCAGCTGCTTTTTTATCTAAAAAATCTCCACTATCGAACACTATGTTGCCATTGGCATCGCGAATTGAAAAAGAGCGTGCACCAGCAACAAATAAGCTGCCTGTCGATGAGTCAGTATTTAAAACACGTAAGTTATTGAGTGGTGCTGCTGCGCCCAAAGTGCTGGCAGCAGAACGATCAACATCATCTTCACGAAAATCACCTTCATTCGCCATCACCAAGTATGTTGCACCATTAGCCTCATAAGCGGCAATGCCATCTGGCATATACAAACCCTTAACATTGGCAGAAATAAAGCTGATAGCGCCGTTGTTTAATGGGTCAATTTGGTTACCAGCGAGGCTAAAATCTTTTGCGCCTAATCCCACTACTTTCTCAAAAGAATTGGTATTAAGATCTAATATTCCAATAGCATTGGCTTCTTGCAAAGTCACATAGGCTTTAGTGCCGCTTGCATTTACTGCAATATATTCTGGCTCAAAATCCATACCAGTATTGGTGCGAATATTACTACCTGTTTGTGTAACCCCAACAAAACCAGGGGTGGCAATCACAGTGCGTGTGTTCATGTTAATAATACTCACAATACCTACAGGATCAACCGCAGCAGGACCATAATTTCTAGGTGTAGTGGTGCCAATTCGCGTCCCATAGGTTGAAGGTGTACCTTCATTTGCTACTAGCAACTTAGACCCATCCGCCGTAAAGGTAAGCATATCTGGCAGAGCACCTACAGCAATGGTGTTAATTCCACTAGAAAGCGAGCGTGAACTTGTATCATATAACTGCACAATACCTGTGTCTGTTTTCACGCTAGATTCAATGGCAAAAGCAGCTAAACCGTTTTTAATCGCTACACTGTTTATAGAGCCAAAACTTGACGTATCAATATGTTGTACCAGTGAGCCATTTGTTGCGTTAAGCACATCCACGCCCACAAGCCCAGCGACCCAAATCGTATTGGTGATACTGTCATAAGCAGAAATTTCAGATGTTTGACCAGCCACGCCAGTTAACGCATGGCTATAAGTCCATTCTTTAGTAATGCTGCCAATTGGACTTGCGGCTGTCGCAATGATAGGCATAAACAATGCTGCAATCACTGTAGCGATTCTGGCGTTTTTCATAAGCAATCCTTTTCAATAACAAAATATGCAAGCTAAACGTTGCACTTGACCTGATATGCTACTGATTAATATTGTCAATTAAATGAAATGGCATAGTCCGTTTTAAACTATTAAATACTAGCCAATTAAACTGTAGGGTTCGCGGTAATTGCTAGAAATCGCAATGATGGGAATATATAATTATAGAGATCTTTGATTTTAGTCGGCCATTAAGAATTTGGGTAGTTAATGAATTGGGCGAGCCAATTTATCAATTACCTAACTTGTAATAAGCATGTCTTCCAATTTAGCTGCCTCTTTACCCAAGTGAAGGTTGTTAAAGGTTTTATACATAGCATCAAACGCCATATAGGCAACTTTATAGGCCAAGCTTTGCTTAGGTTTTTTCTGGTTTGTGGCAAATACCACATCGGCATCGCTCACTACTTTATCCAGCATTTGTGGCATAAAGTTAATGTCATCTAGCAGCGGGTCTAGCACCGCAATAAAATCACCCAATGCGTTTTCTAAACCCACCCATGAGGCAGTATCGGCGCCCACTTCTTTAGTCAGTGCATATACTTGCAAATTGGCGTGGCCGTTTTCTTAAGTAAGACTTTTAAGCTTAGCAATGCTGTAATCTTCTGAGGCGTTATCCACCACAATCAGCTCATAATCACTCACTAATGGCGCGATAACACTGGCTGCATCTGCTAATATTTTCTCAATATTTTCTGCTTGATTACGCACCACAAACACAACGGATAAAAATACTGGGGAAAATGCCATGTAAATCCTTATATGCTGCTTTAAAAACAACATAAAACTGTCAATACTTTGATATGGTATTAAGCTTTTTAGCTTGTGCTAAGCATGTCTTCCAACTCAGCTTCTGATAGCACCACTTCTGGCTCACGCTTTTTAAAATGAATGGGCGTTGCAATTTCAATTGGCTTAGTTTCACGCAAATTACCTTGTAACGGGTCTTGCCCAACATCAAAATGCGGTACGTTATCAATGCAAATTGGCTTGCCTAACAGCGATTTAATTTTATTTTTAACTACCCAAGCGGTTGGATGTTTAATGTATTTTTTCATTACAGGTGCAGCTGTGCCTACCATCCAGCAATTTTTTGGGCAGGTTTTTACTAGGCCACGTACTTTTTCGGCTTGCGGGCTAAACCATACCTCGTCAAAGCTTTTCACTTCGCGAATATTACCCATGGATTCTTTCCAGTAGCGATCTTCTAAACCGTTACACGGGTAAACATCGCCATAGGGCTCAATAAAGAAATTAGCCGTACCTGCCTCGCATGGCAACATACGCGGTTGCTCGCGAATGTAATTAATTAGACCTAAATTAAAAAATGCGCGATACCAACTTTTTGGGCTATTGTCTTTTAACAACTCTTCCATTAATAGACGGAAGTTATTAATCACTTCCTCTTTATTAGTGATGGCGTTGTCATCTTTATGAAAATAGTAAGAATTATGAAAGGATGCTGTTGCAAACTCCATACCCAATTCACGTGATAATTTATACAGCCACAGCATGTCTTCTGAGTTTTTATTAGAAACGGTACAACCATAACCGATATCTTTTATACCCATTTCTTTTAGTGTTAATAGCAAACGCATGGCACGGTCAAAACTGCCTTCACGACCCCGTAACTCATCATTTTTTTGCGATAAGCCTTCAATACTCACTCGTATGCCGATATTTGGAAAGCGCTCTGCCATTTTAATAATACGGTCGGTATGCCATCCAGAGGTGGAAATTACAATGCGCGGTGCTTTTATGTACATCACCTCTACAATATCTTCTAAATCGCGACGCACAAATGGCTCGCCGCCAGTGATATTCACAAATTTAAAATTAGGTAGCATTTCAAGCTCTTTGGCTTGAATTTCTTTTTTACTATCGGTTGGGTTCTCCCAAATATCGCACATTTTGCAGCGCATTTGGCAGCGATAGGTGGTGATAATTGAAACATCGGTCGGGTAACCTGCTGATGCTGGTGCTAATGCTGTTGCCATGTTCAAACTCCTAATACAAACTGGTAAATGTCGATTAAGCCTTTATTGTGCTTATCGAGTGAAAAATTATTTGTAACTCGCAACCTCCCAGCTGCGCCCATCTCTTGCCTCAAGGTACTTGAGCTCATTAACCTATCTAGCACAACTGTTAATTCATTCACATTACCCGCTGTGTACAACAATCCTGTTTTACCATCTTCTACCAGCTCTGGAATGCCGCCCATGCGGCTACCAACAACTGGCTTACCATAAGCCATGGCTTCTAACACCGACATGGGGCAGTTTTCATACCATTCTGAAGGCACTACCAGCACGGCGGCTTTTTCAATCATGCTTTTTAATGCATCACCTGCTAAATGTCCAACAAATATACTAGGGTTATATTGCGCTTTTAAGACATCTAATAATGGTCCTGTACCCGCAACAACTAATGGCCATTTATTAGCTGAATTTGCATGGGCTTTTAACAGCGTTTCGACGCCTTTTTCTGGCACTAACCTGCCGATATACAGCACATAGCCTTCATCCCCTACGCTAGCGCTTAGCGCATTCACATCAATGCCGTTATACAGCTGCTTAATGCGATTTTCTGGCACGCGATGTGCAATGGATTGCTGCATAAATTGGCTAGGTGCAATAAAAGCATCTACTTTTTCGTAATTAGCCATTAAGCGCTGTACAGCAGCTTCAGCAAATAGCACCGCGCTTTTACCAAGTGACCCTTCAGCGCAACGGTTACGCAACACTTGGCTAAAATCGCCATCTAAACATTTCGAACAAGGCTCACCTTGCTGCAAACGATTGTAAGTTGGGCAAACTGGCTTGTAATCGTGCAAGGTTAATACTACTGGTACACCCAATTTTTTAGCCGCACCGATAATTGAAGGTGTTAATTGGTGATAAATATTATGGCAGTGCACAATATCGGGCTTGGTGTCGTTAATTAAACGGCTAATGTTTTTAACCGCTTCTGACGAATGGACGAAAGAAATAACATCTGCAATTTTGGATAGTTTATTTGCAGATTGATTTTTGTAACTTTTATTTTCTACAAAATAATTTGCATATGGGCTAGCAAAGTTACGTGAATCTTGCATCGCAAAATCAACCACTTGATGCCCGTTAGCCAATAAATAATCCCGTTCTTGAAACATCACTGTTTCTGAACCGCCATTGGCAAAAAAGAACTTATTGGCTTGTAGAATTTTCATTTTTCTTAATTAAGCATCAATATTTTATGGATGAAATTGCAATGCTTGGTCTATAGGTTTGCGCGCGGAATACGCCACATTAAACTGCTCTGGTAGCGTACCAACCGCAATTAGCATAATGATCTGTTCTTGCAGTTCAATATTGGCCACTTTGCGCATAGCAAAATCATCCGCAGGCAATTTAGACCAATTTAAGCAGCATGTGCCTAAGCCTTGCGCATGCAAACTCAGGCAAACCGACATGCTAAACATGCCGCCATCTATCCAAGCTTGATAACGTTCTGACACATCGACAAAACTACTTAAATCGCTGGTAATAACTAATACGCTTGATGCTTGCTCGCCAAAGCCACGGCTGCCACTTTGAATATTTAATAATTGCTGCATATGCGCTTTGTTGCTGTAGGCATGCACTTTCCACGATTGTCGATTACACACTGAAGGCGTTTTTAGCGCGATACTAATCACGGCTTTTATTTCTGCATCTGTAACAATACCGCCTGTAAAATGCCGCACGCTGTGGCGTGAATTGAAAAAACGCTCGAACCCAGCTGCACGCTCTGCTGCTAATTGCAGACGACTGACTGAGATGATTCCACCTTCAACGCCAATATCCGCATGAGAATAACTGATATTAGCCAAGCGCACTTTTACAGTCGACATATCGATTTGCAACGACTCATTAAAAGCAACATAGGCCTGCAACACGCCTAGCGCAGTCGTTGCGGGTGCAATTAAGCCGTGCTGTTTAATATATGGCTCAATAGCTGAAAATAACCGCACAACCACTTCAACACCAAAGCCTGGCCTGGGTGCTGCATAACTTAAGCCTTTTTCTAGCTGATGATAAGCCATGGTGATGCGTGCAGCTTGCTCGTTTTGAAATTCACGGCTTTTATTAATGCCCGAATAACGATAAAACCGCATCGCGTCGTACCAAATGTTGGGTGCTAAGCGCAACACAAAAAACACATTACGTATCCAACAATGCATAAAATTAGGTGTCACAAGCCATACCCATTTTTGTAACGTCAACATATTAAAATTTCTTATCCATAACTGTTGGCACTAATTTCTGCGCTGTGTTTCACTTAATGTCTGAGCCTTAATTTCAGCTTTACTTAATGTACCATGCAAAAACTGTAGCGATTGATCACGTAATATTGTTAAGGTGTGATTAACTGCAACATAGTCAATTGGCGCATCTAGGTCAGCTGCCAAATTGTCTGCGGTATTAACAATGCGGGCGCTTAAATTAAGCTGTTGCAACAAAAAGCCTACTTTGCTGGCGTTGCTACCCCATTTATTTTCATTTTGAATAATCGATACAAATGGTTTGCAATGCTTAATGGAAAAAATAGTGCCATGAAACGTATCGGTAATTACATAACTAGCATGCTTAAACACCGCTAGCAGATCGAATGGTTTGACGACTATATTTTCATCACACCAATCATTGTAAAAACCCACTGAAACCACTCTCAAATTCTTGCTTTTAGCGTACTCAGTGATTTTTTTTACATCAATTGCTGCATCTACTCTGCCGCCATAGGCATACACCAATAAATAATTAGGCGGTATTGGCGCATCAGGGGTCTCTTGCGTAAAGTCATATAACAAAGTGGGGTCTATGGTGTAATGCACGGCTTGTTTGGCATAGCGCGATGCCAATTCAAACGTATTTTGGTCACGCACGCCAATTGCGTCAAACTGTGCAAAACCTTTTATCATTTCATCCTGCATACCATCGGATTCCACATCGCTCGCATTGGCATAGCCTGCGCTGGCCGCATAAGAGATAATTGAGCTGGTAGCCAAACCATGGCCAAAAAGTGCTGGCACATAGCCAAATGCATGATTTTGTGTGTAATTAAACACTTCATCGCTACCAATAATCATTAAATCGCCACTGTAATTACAATTGCGATTAACGTTAATGCCTAAGCTAGCCCATGCGTATTGCGTGTAAACCTGTTTTAGATGACGCTTAAAAACGCGATAAGCTAAGTAACTTTTTGGCTTAAAAATTAATTTACGCAAATTATAAATTTTGTGCCAAAACGTGACTTTTTTAACTTTCTCGCCTACGTGTCTAGGTTCGCCAGCATTAAAATCACAAAAAGTAACCGTATGCCCAGCCGCTTCAACTACTTTTTTTAGCGCATAAGCCTGCATAAACGAACCGTAATTAACGACCCGTTGCATAGATAAAATTTTAATATTCATGCGTGACTTAACTCTTTCATTTCATTACTTATTCATGCCTCAGGTAAGTTTAACGACCAACTGTTTCAGTTTCTTTACCTAACAAATCGTTAACTAAGCTTATGATTCTTTTATTAAATATTACCCACACGCTTATTGTAAATATGGCTACCGATAAAATGGTGGCAAAAATCCAGTTTAGCCCGTTGAATTCAAGCAAACATCCAATGATTGAAGCAATGATCGTTAACGCAGATAATTTATAGAGTGAATTTAGGTCGCTAGCAATAAAATAACCTTCTGACGCTAACTTTTTTTTCACTAAAAAGTTACATGCCAACAGTGTCACTGCATTCATAATTGGAAAGCCTACTGCGCCTAACTGGGGGAAAAATAGAATGGCTGGCACGATAGATAGCGCCAAAATAATGTTAGATGGGATTAAAATCGCATAGCGCTCAACGGTTTGCACCAGCATCTCTAATATCAAGCGGTGCGTTTCAAATGTTAAAACAAACATTAGTGCAATTAGTACCCATAAAGCATCCATGCCGTATTTGCCAGCAGAAATTAGTAGCAAAATTTGCTCTCCGCCTACTATAAGCGCTGTCAAAATAGCGCCAATAATGGCTATGTTGACAAATACAACACTCTCACAGGTTTTGGCTGCAGCAGCGAAATTTCGCCCATGGCTAAATCGCGCAATAACTACTGGGCGAATTAAGCCAACTAACAATTGCGCGGGCAAATAGCGCTTAATATATTCATAAAATAGCTGCGCATAACCAAAATTAGCCATTGTTTGGCTGGGGAATAAATAACCGCCCACTAAGCGATTAGTATTTGACCCAAAAGGCAGGCCCACAATATGTTGTGCATAACCCGTCATTGCCAAATGCTTGATTTGTTGAAAATTAGTTTTTAACCAGGTTTTATCGTCTTGTGGGGGATTGCTGCTTAGGTTTTTTTTCCGCAGTAGGTTAATTACCCCAACTAACAATATGAATAAACTCACAACATCACTCAGTATTTCAACCCAGATAACCTCTAGCAAACCAGCACCATCTAATTGAGTGAGATAGAGCATGCCAACTAGCCTTAACAAAGCTGCCACTGAGAATGAAAACTGAACAATACCTTGATGCAAGGTAGATTCCATTACTTGAGATAAAAAATGTGCTGTGGTTCTTAATAGCACCACCATTAAATAGAGCTTAAGTGCTTGAATAAAAGTAGCCATGTTGATCATGCTGGCAAAAGGCTCTACCCAAATGGTTGCCATGCCAATAATTAGAATCAAAACACCCGTGCGCAAAAAAACTGCATTTAATACAAATGTTTTAAGGGCAATTTTGTAGTGATTAGCATATAGCTGTGGCACATAGCGCAACAATGCATGCGATAAGCCCAGTGCTGAAAAAGCGGTAAAAATTTCTACCAAAGAAGTTAATACAGAATAATGAGCAAATTCTGAAATGGGTAATAAGCGCACAATAAGGACCATTGCAAAGAAGCCACTAATTGCGGAAACAATTTTACCTAAGCCAAAATGCCATAGGCCAGCTTTAAGGCGCTCACCTCCATAACGGTTAATCATATGCATTTATCATATGCGGCAACTCAAACAGCCGCTCGCATTATGTCTTGGTACTTGCGCCATACAGTTTCTGAAATAATAGAATAAGCGCGATTGTTTTTTATCCAAGCTGGCCCTTTTTTACCTGCTTGCTCAGCTAGTATTGGATCATTCAACAAATTTTTTATTGCATTTGAAAATGGCTGTGCACCCCATTCCACACAAAGCCCAGCTTTGCTTTCATTTATGGCATAAGTTTGCTCTGGATGATGATTACACACCACTGGTCTGGCCAATGCCATATATTCATAAAGCTTGGTTGGAGAGCCGCATTCGAGTATAAAACTGGGGTAAATGGGCGAAACACATACCGCGGCTGAAGCGGCAATTGCCCATGCTTGCTCAATAGGTAAAAAGCCAGTAAATTCGACTGCGTGTGCAAGCCCCAAACGTTGAGCTTGCTGTTGTAAATTTATTTTATCTTGAGGTATAACGCCTTCGCCAACCATCACTAATTTTGCAGTGGGGCGCTGTTGATGCACTTTAGCAAAAGCATCAATAAGCATATCTAAATGCCTGACCGAATCAAGCGTGCCGACATAAACAATTTTATCGCTAACAATTGTTATTGGATTTGCATTTGCCCATTGCATTAAGCGCGATGGAACGCCCATTGGCACTGCAGTCATGCAGCCTTTTTTAACGCCATAAGCCGCTATGTTGTTTAACATCTGTTCGCTTTGAACAAAAGAATGGTCAGCAAAGCGCATGATGATTTTGTATAAAATAAAATGTAAAATGCGCGCGTTTAGCTTAGCAATAACTCGATAAAACCCTGTTTTATTATTGGCTTTGATAAGTGCTAATTCTGGAAAAGGATAAGAACACCAGTAAACGTATTTAACGCCTTTAATGCGTGCAACCAACAAACCCAGCAGCGATGCAATATATTTATCTCGTGTTTGAATAATATCAACGTCTTTAATTATCAGCTTAACTATGCCAAACCAATCAAAAAACCAATAAAAAAGTTTATTTAAAATTTTATCAATTACATTTTTACCAGCACGTTTTTTAGGTAAATTTACGAGCTGGTCATGATAAAACGCAGCACCGCTTGGCCCTGATTGTTCGCGTTGCATAAACCAGGTGAGTTGAATATTTTTTTTTGCGAGATAATCTCCAAATAAATCAGCCACGTCCAACCGAAAAGGTGGATAGGTATCAACAACCGAATAATGCAGCTTCAGTTTTCTCATTTTTGCATGCATGGCTTGTAATAGGGTCGCTCTTCTAACCACTCATCAAGCTGTTTTTGTTTAATCACAATAGCTGGAACGCCAGCCACAATTGAATACGGCGGCACAGATTTAGTGACGACAGCACCAGCTCCAATAACAGCGTGTGTGCCAATAACGATACTACGTTTAGGTGTACTAATTATTTTGGCACCTGCACCAATTTCAACAAAATCTTGAATCACTACAGATGGTCCACCAACTGTGACTTGATTGATCATGGTGCAATAATCACCAATGACTGTTGCAGGGCTAATGACAACGCCCCTTGGATGTCCTAGAAAAAACCCTTTACCCGCAATAACTCTTGGGCCAATCCATACCCCATGTAAAAAATCATTTAGATTGGTTATTAGATAAGCAACAGGCTTAAGTTTGTGGTTAAAACACCACTGTGAAAGACGAAACAAAAGAATTACTCTTACATCTGGATAATAGAAATAGCTGTGAAAGCCTTGTTTTAAATGTTTTTCGTCAAAAATTCTAAGGTCTTCTTTAATATTCTCAAACATGATCTCTACTAGCCTAATGGTTTACGCTGCTTTTGATTGCAAATTATTGGTATCTGGCATACTTATTTTCAGCTTGGTCATCACAACCAAATAGGCAACTATGACCACAAACATGGTTTGAAAACTGATATCAAACACAAAGTAATTATTGTGTAACAGGCTAAATGCAAATAATGGAATTGAGATTTGAGCAGATTTGATTAATGGCCAGTGTGGAGTGGCTTGCCATTTTGTGGCCATTTTTGAACCTAAGCGATAGGCCATGTAGAACATTAACAAGGCTAATGATGTGCCTAAAATGCCCACCTCCCACAACAAGGCTGAAAGCCCTGTTAGCCCAATACCGAAGCCTTTATATTGACTAAAAGCTAAAGATTTATCGTTTAAGGTGGTACCGCCACTGCTTGAACCTGGCCCATAACCAATAATTGTATTTAAAACTTTTCCACCTTCAGTTTGTTCATTCAACCAAAACGGGTAAACAGTAGTGCGATTAAGCGAATAATTGCCATAGCCTTTTTTGCCAATGTTGTATGAAAGGTTTTGCTCGATCATGTTATCTATTGATTTAACACGTTGCGATTTAGCACCTGGTAATAATGAGTAAGCAAAGAAGATAGAAACTAAGAAAACTAGCAAAGCCAATAAACCAGTAATAGCTTTAAGCGGGTTACTTAAAATGCGCTCTTTAAATAACAGAAAAAGCGCGATGGGCAGCAGCACTAAAAAAATCTTAGCTTCAGAAATAAACATGGGTGCTATAAAAACAATACTGGCACTTGCTGCCAACATGCCTGATGTTAAGCCTGCGCGCCATTTAGCCAGCATAATGGTTACGCAAAGCACGCACAATAATGCCAAGTTAGAGCTACGTCCGCCACCAGTCATAGAGCCGCCAAACGTGCCTGCAACAATATCGCCTGCAACAATTCCATGCTCTGCAAAAATTAATGCACTACGCTTTGGCACTAAAACTAAAAATTGATGCAATACCGCTGGTATTTGCAAAATACCTAATAATAAGAAAAATAGGATTAATTTTTGTGCTTGATTGGCATCTTTGGTTAAATAAAAAATGGCGATTAATAAGCCCCAAACTTGAAAATAGCCTTTTAAACCGACTAAAAAACCTGAAACTCCATGCCAATTAATTAGCGATGACACCACTACGCTAAATACAAATAGCAAAGTGATTCTTATCAAATAATCAGCATCCTTCACTGATTTTTGCCCGTGCGCTTGTTTTAATTTTTTCTCAAAAAATGATTTAGTAAGCGCAATAATCGAAAGGATAATGGATAAAAGCGCCAAACCCCACACGATGGGTTTTAAAAACGGCGCATATAAATCAACCATGCCAGAGGCAACCAAGGCGCCCACAATAACTACCCACATTCCTACTCGCGGATAAATAATAAGCCCCAAACCAGCAATAGCAACAAACAACAAAATGACAACAGGGTAAATGCTAAGCGCTAAAGCCAGCCCCATTAAAATGGACAAAATAAGGCCAAACGACCACAGCATAATGGTTGAGTAATTATTTTGTTTGGCTGAATAGGATTTAGTGTGCATTAACGATTGTTTATATTTAAGTTTACTTTTTGCATGCAATTAAACAACTTGCATGCGTGACAACAAATTTTAGTGTTGAATCAGTGTTTTTTGATGACAAAATAAGTGATTCCTGCAAATTTATGCGTTCTGGTGTGACGCAACAACCGCCATTTTTTAGGCATGATTAATTTAGTTAAATAGCCAAGGCCAGTTTCAGCCACACCTATTCCATATCTTATAAAATAGCGTAATGGGCTTAATTCCAGTCTGCCCCATTTAACAAGCTCACAGCCGTGTGCTTGAAAAATTTCTGATATAGCTACGGGTGACAAAAGGTTTAAATGTTCTGGTGGATAAAACCAGCCTGATCTGCCTATTGAGTGATTGGTTAAAAATGTGCCAATTTCTGGCGTTGATAAAAATATAAACCCACCTGATTGACACAAATTAGCCATAATTTTTGCTGAAACAAGTGGTCTAGGTAAATGCTCTGCCACTGCCCATGCAGTCACCACGTCAAATCTGCTTTTAATTTCATGGTCAATACTGTCATCATCAATACTACCTTGCACAAAATTCACTTGCGGAGAAATGTCCTTGGGCTTTATGTAATCTAAGGCGGTTACTTCAAAGCCTGCTGTTTGCGCATCGTTAGGAAATGGGTTTGTTGAACTACCAATATCAATGAGTGAGCCTTTTTTGCAATATCGATTGATAATTTGTAAATAACGGCGGGAATAACGCTTTAAGTTTTTGCCTTCTGAGGTACCACCGCCCTGATAAGATTGATTAAATTGGTTATAAAACGCGCTAAGCGTTTCATTAGATGGCACAAGCGCAGTTGACACAGAGCCGCAAGCTACACATTCTGCACCCCCCCAAGCTTGTGTCGCAATTATTTGCCCACATAATCGGCAATCCATTGTTAGTTTTTTTTGCGTCACGCTATTCTCCCTATTCCCAGTCATTTCAGTTCCAATCTTTTCAGTTCTAGTCATCCTAATTACAAGCCTTCAAAAGAATACATACGCGCTATTAATGCATCCCACGTGAACAGCTTTGCGCGCTTGCGGCAGTTTTCTGGCAGATGATGATTTATTTCACCGTCAGCTAATATTTTTAAGGTAGCGGCTGCTAAAACTTGAGTAGCTTGCGCTACGCTTTTACCTGCTTCAACTGCGTAACCACACGTATCATTAACTAACATTCCTGGGCCGCCCAGCTTAAAACAAACCACAGGCATGCCATTTTGTAGTGCCTCTAATACCACAAAACCACCAGAGTCCCTTAGGCTTGGGAAATAAAACAGGTCAAATTCTGCATACAGCTTTTGTACTTCTTCTTTGGCTATCCACCCACGCCAATCAATTGCATCAAACACATTTAGCTGCTTGGCTTTATTTATCCATCGATCGCGCTCTATGCCGTCACCTACTAGTGTTAGCGTAATATCTGGCCTAGTTTGCCGAATAAGCGCAAACGCGTCTAAGCCAATATCCATGCCTTTTAACCCTAAAAATCGGCCTACAAACAACAATCGATTGCCACGCCTTAGGTATTTTTTATTATTTTCTTGGCTTAAATTATATGCTGGACAATCACAGCCAATCGCCAGCTCGATTTGTGCTTTACTTTTTACAAACTGTGGCACGCGGGCAAGATGTGCAGGGGAGGTAAAAAAAACCTTTTCGGCCTTGGCATAGGTTAACCACATTAATGGGTCTATCTTAACTAATCCATTGATTAAACTACGAAGAGATTCAAGCAACTGCTGTTTAAAGGCAAATGTTTTAGTATAGCCTTTTGGTATTTCATCACCGCCAGCTACTGGTCCAAAATACATTGGCGCATCGATTAATCCCATAAAGCTGGGCTGTCTAAAACTAACCCAGGTTAGGTGATGGATTAAACTAAACGGTTTTTGCCTGTGCAGTTTTTTAGCAATCAAATATGCGCTAAATTGCCAAAAATAATAGTAAATATGATTACGTGGATTAATTAACTCGGTTAAAGGATACAACCATTTAATATCAACATAAACAAAGTTAACCGCTTTGCTTTCACCTGTTTTAGTAATCCATTGTTCAATTTCTTTTTGGTGTGTACTACGCGTAATTACTGTTACTTTATAACCGCGCTTAGAGAGTTGATGCGCCCACTGCCAGCCCACTTCTGCATCTGACCCCATGTACGGATTACATTCAAATGCTGAAAGCAATATGTTGAGCGCAACAGTCATTTATTGGCTTTAGTGATGTTAACCAATACAACCGATCGCTTAGGTAAATTGAAAAATATCTCGCCATTTACAGCTTTAATAGATTGCTTTAAAACAGGTAAATCAGCTGGTGAAAGAGTTGGTTCGTAGGTGTCAGTCATATTAGTTTGCTCGACTTTTAATAAGCTTGACTGAGCGAAACTTTTTTTAGATATCACCACTTTCTGTGGCTTATTTGAGCGATTAATTAGCCAAACGATGCATTTAGACTCTGTTTGATCATTTTTATCTGAGAAAGCAGTTGCCCTAATCGCATAATTACCTGGCAGATTTGGCTCAGATAACGTACTAGTAATGGTAGATAGCGTTTGGTAATGAAATGTTGGTTTTAGCAACTCATACAAGCGAGATATTCGTGTATCCACCAAATCATTATCTTTGGTCACATCAATAAATGTCCAAGGCCCAACTCGCAAGCCTTGCCCATGCCAAGCTGCGCCTTGTACCATTGAAATTTGCGTAAGGCCAGCCAAAAAATCTGCTGTGGCTATTACCGCATCATGATTACCTGTTTGATACCAGCTTTTGTTCCAATCTTTATCGTCAGGTGTGCCAGGTGGCGTTCTGGCGTGTTCTGTTATCCAAATACCAGGATTGCTAATCTGCTCTTTTTTAATAATGTTTGACACATTTCTAACCGAGGCCAAGCGATTAGCGACACTTGGGCCCCAAGGCGGATTATCGTAATACAAATGCAAGGCATAATTGTTAACTAGATGCTTGTGCGCACGCGCCAGTGTGCGATTATGTTCGTCCGCATTTTTGATCCATGGCGGGCTATATTCTAGCAATGGTAAAATAAGCTTGGCATCTGGGTCACTTTTTTTAATGGCTTCTGCTACAGGCATATCGCGCTCTATAATCTTTTCTGCGCTCCATCTAAGCGTGTCACGGTCAATCTCATTTCCAAGCTCCCAATAGCGTTGTCGCCCGTTTGATAGCTGTTTAATCAACAACGCTCTTTCAGCTGCATCTTTTGCTAAATAGTCTATCGATTTAAGCTTGCCTTCAAATCCAACCACATTGGCAATGTGCCAAGTGCTAGATAAATTAAGTTCATCGTTTAATTTTTCATATTCAACCAAACCAAATATGCAACGCATTGGCTCAGACCAGCTAACCAACTGCTGCTTGGGTCTTTCCATTACCCAACCCATGCAGCCGTGCCAATCAATTTCGTTAACGCCACCACCATATCGAATAAATCCAACACCTGAATTTTTTAAAATGGAGACTGCTTTTGGAGAAACCTTTGAGGGTGTATTGGCGTACAAATCAGCCTGAAATGCCCAAAACAGAGCATGAAGCCCTAAGAACTTGTTTACATCTCTTGTCGCTGTATCAGCCAGAACATCGCCAATAAGCACTTTTGTTTGATTGTTGTTACAACTAAGTGATGGGTCGTTAGAGCACGCATCTGCTAGTGAAATAAAACTTAAAGCGGATAAAAATAATATTGCAGCCACTTTAGTCAGGTGCAGCAATACGTTTTTGCTTTTAATAAGCACTTTTATTAGCCACTTCTACAAGCCGGCTAAACGAGTGCGATTACTTGGTGTCATGCCTGCAATCAGCGATTGTACAAATCGTTGTTGAAGCGCGTAGCCTTCATTTTTATCTTCGGTGATAGAAGAAACTCTAAACAACAAACCATCAGGAATTTCACCTTTAAAGCCATAGCTTAATTGCTGCAGTTTAATTTCTTTGCTACCTCTGACTACTTTATTACCCACTGTACTCCAGTAAGTAAGAGGTTCTGAGCGCGAACCCATTTCGGCGTGCAACCGCAATACGCGAATATTGCCAAATTGGGTGCTAAGATCACCTTGCTGACTTGATGTTATTTGAAACCCTTGGGCGGGGTAACAAACCTCTGGATAATGCAGCTGTTTTGAATCTGACTGATCTTCGCCATAAGCGATGGATAACATAATGGCCTCACCAACTTTATTTACGTACACACGAGACAGTATTTGTGTATATAGTGACTCGATTTTTTTCTGTTGTTCTGGATTTACGATTTGATTCGTTGGATTTTCTACGGCATTCCATTCACCAAATTTTTTAGGAATCATCGTCTCAAGGTTAACCTTTTCACCTGCCTCAGATATTCTCTGCGTCGGTCGTAACAACATTGCAATCACTGACGCTGCAAGCATCAATGCAAGTAATACAATGAATTTGCGTGACATATTCATGATTTAAATAGGCCTAAGTTTGATTTAGGTGCGTTTAAGTTTTGTTTACGTGAACTTGAATCACCCTTGAAAAAATACTGCAATAAGCTATCTACACTCATAATCAGCATCAAAGCAACCACAAAAAGTACTATCCCAGCGAAACCGTGTACAAAACCTTGACCAGCTTCATCGCCAAAATGATAGGTGACTAAAGTCAGCACAATGACGCGAATGACATTGGCGGTAAATGAGATGGGTATGATTAATATCGCTAGAGAAATATTACGGGCAACAGAATCATGCTTAACTAAATTAAGGTACAAAAGACCAAGCGCCTCTAATGAAACTAAGGTATGCATGCCAGCACATGCATCTGCCACTAACAACTGATATTGCCCAATTTGCAAAATTACGCCAGACCTGGCAATTGGGTAATTAAAATAAAATAAAATGTGCTCGGTAAAATACGACACGCCAATTTTCATAGGCAGGGTTACTGCATCCAAAAAAATGCCTGGTAGTGGAATCATAAATAGCATGAAAAAAAGCGGAAACCACATTGCAATGAGTACTTTACGGCCAATAGTTAACAACAATATTCCTGCGAAAACAAACACTTGTGAGCCAATATCTAATAGCAGGATATCTTGCGATCGTCCAACAACGTAACAAGCCAAACCAAAACCAAAAACGATATTACCAGCTATTAAATTAGGCTTGTTTGCACTATTAGATGCAAATATTTCTCTTTTCTGCCAAATCAACCATAAAACGACCAAAAGCACAATTGGGCCATGGGCTTGGTCTTCAAAACCCCAAAGCCCAGTCATAAGCCCATAGTATGTGGGGCCGTAAAGCGCTAATAATCCAATAGCTATTGGCAACCAATAGCCAGTTTTATTGCTGACTTTACTTAAGTATGATGTTGGGAAATAGCTAGCCATCTAGGAATCCTGAAATACGCTTCCTAATACATTGGCGCTAGTGGTATTAAGTTGCGCAAGCAGTGTTTGCACGTCACTAGCTTGACTAACGCCTTTTTTTACAACAATTACTGCCGCTCCAGCTACAGGTACTACAGCTAGCAAATCTGAACCTAAACTTAATGGCGCAGTGTCGATGATAATAATGTCATATACTTTTTTCAAGTCTTCCAAAAGACTTGAAAATGACGCTAAGCTGAGTAACTCTTGCGGATTTGGCACTTCTGTACCCGCAGACAACACGGCCAAATTAGGTAATGACTTAAGTTTAGTCATTGCGTAATTACCTTGTTGATTACCTAAAATATTGGTCAAGCCTAATTTCGAATCGACACCAAATAAAAGGTGTTGATTCGGTTGCCTCAAATTAGTATCAATTAACAATGTTTTTTTATCTAATTGCGAGAAAACAATGGCTAAATTGGCAGCAACTAAATGTCCGTTTTCAAGGCTATTGGCAGCAGTTATTGCTAATGTCTTTTTACCTTGATTAAACCAGCGCATCATTAACTGGCCTCTTAAACTTCGCAAACCTTCTACTTCATCGCTAAAAGGCATGTGAGCAGATAAAAGTTGCTTGCTAATGTTTGAGTTAATTTCTCGCACGTATGGGTAGTTAAATTGTTGAGCCAAAACACTCTCTACATCATTTTTAGAGACCAAACCTAATTGAATCGCAGCTTCTCCAAACAGCATTTTTTTCTCTTTTTGCAGACTTAAAATTTTGTCTAAATCACTAGGCTTTAATTTTCCCTGTGCAACTAATGCTTCACCAATTTTAAGTGCATCTATAATTTCCAGGGCTGAGGTATTGTTCATAAGTGGTAAATTCAAATTTTTTTCAATGTTTTGATTACTGTCGGCTTGCAGCATATTTATAATTGCGCTCATAGCAACTTACAGATATCGATAGTTAGAACGAATATTCTTATTGATTTTATTGTTGGTTTTATTTTTGCTAAACAACTGGCGTAGTGAGTTTGCAAAACCCGCAGACTTACGATTTCTTTCGCTAACCACATGTAACACAGGCAATTCTAGCAACTGCTCTAAATCTTCGGGCGTTCTAATACGCCTATCTAACATTTCAGCAGCCATAGCAAACCCAAGTGCCAATATAGAACCTAGGAAAATGGACAAAATAATATTTAAAGTGATATGTGGACTTGAGTGTTTTATTGGTGGTATTGCTGGGTTGAGAATAGAAACATCTGTTTGGCCAGATTGGCTTTCCATATTGGTTTGTCCAAATCGAAGTAGCGCGTTATCGTAAATACGCTGAGAACTTTCTACCTCTCGCATTAGCACAGCGATCTGATCATGTTGATTTTTAAGCTTAAGCACTTGCGCTTTTTGTTCGGCCAGCGATGATTTAATTTCATTTTCTCTTTGTTTAGAGACGCGCGCAAGCTGGCCTACACTACTGCTGGTATTAGCCGTTTCAGATCTTATTAAGCTTTTTAAGTTTGCTACTTCTGTTGTAGCTGCTTGATATTGTGGATGATTCTCGCCCAAACGCTGTGAAATATCGGCTAATTTTGTTTCAGCTGCGGCTAATTGAGATTTAAGCCCTTGTATCAGCGAGTTAGATAATATGTCTGGCGATTCTCCAGCATTTCCGCGTTTAAGTTGGTTTAGGCGAGAATTACTCTCATAAGTTTGCGCTTGGGCTGCGACCAATTGGCTAGATAGCTCACTTAATCTTGTGTCATCTGTATCTAGCCTGGTATCCGCAAATGCAATGCCATTTTCTTGCTGATAAGTGGATAGTTTAGATTGCGCCTGCTCTACATTTTGTCGCAGGGCTTTAATCTGTGCATCAAACCATAATGCCGCCTGTTTTGCTGGCTCAGTTTTTAATTGTAAATTGGTTTCAATATAAGCTTCTGCAAAAGTATTGGCCATGGCAGCTACAAATTTGGGATCTGCACCTTCATAACTGACTTCAATGACACTGCTTTCTTGTGACGGATTGACATTCAAATTTTGTGTAAATTGTTCTGCAAACCAATGTCTAATATCACCCTCCCCTTTTGTGGCTTTATCAAATTGTGCTTTTGCAGTTGCGTTATTAACAATACCCAATTTATCGACAACTTTGAGCGCAACATTGCGACTTTGAAGAATATCGACCTGTGTCGCAATATAACCTGGTATTAGAGGTACGGGTAACATCAACCCCGTTACCGCATCTGCTCCTTTAAAATTAATGATTAATGTAGTTGTAGCTTTATAGGTTTTTGGCAACACAAAACTGACTATACTGGTAACCAAAATAGTCGTTAATAGCACCCAAATCGCTATCCATTTGCGGGCGATTAAAATTGATAATAATTGTGAAAAACTCATATTTTTTGGTACTTATAATGGTAGGTTTTTGAACAACACTTTTTTAAATTAAAAAAATGACCGAAATAACTAAAACCAGCTCTCGCTCACAAATACTATATCGTCAGCTTGCAACAAATCTCCAGCGCCAGCATTCAATTTCTTCAACACCCCATCAACACTGCGTTTAATTTTGATACCTCGCTCAGTACCCCTTGCTGACAAGCCTCCGCCAGTAGATAACGCCTGCGCTACGCTCATATTGCGCTCTAACCTAAACGAACCTGGGCGCTGTACTTCACCGTAGATATAAAATACTGGTGTTCTAGGCACATATATCGAATCACCATCCATTAATTCAAAATTAACCGAGGTATCACCTTTGCGATACAGTTGGTCTACGTCAATTTCATGTTTAACTGTTTTATCGTCGCGTTTAGTGATTACAATAATGTTGTCCGCACCGCCTGCAGATATACCGCCTGCCTGCGACAGAAAGTCAATTACGGTGCGAACTCCACTTACAACGGAATATTTGCCTGGACGATTTACTTGACCTAAGACAGAGACTTCGCGGCCTTTGATAAAAACAATGTCGTCACCCGTAACTTGCGGATTGCTCGAAGCATCTGCCTTTGAAATCAAATCTCTTAAGTCATACTCTTGTTTGCTGGTTTTTCCTGCTTCCGTGCGAATCAGCGTAACCATGTCTGAGCCGTTTGGTGTGGCGCCCCCTGCCATTGCCAATACATCTGAAAGCGTACTAGGTCTATCTAAAGAGTATTTTCCTGGCTTATAAACATCACCCAATACTGATACAAATTGGCTTTGAAACTGCAACACCACTAAATTCACTTGGGCTTTTTTAACAAAACCACCTTTTTCTAGCAATTCAGCAATTTTCTTTTCAGATAACTTCGGGCTTAATCCCCCAAGTACAATTTCACCTACTAACGGAAATGTGATAGACCCAGTCGCAGATAGCCTTGCTTCTGTCAGCATATCTGGGCTGCTATACACATTAATTCTAACTAAATCCCCCGAGCCTAAAATATAGTCTCTATTAACTTTTACTTCTTGACTGCCCAGTTCTTTGGTAATACTTTCTGCCATAGTTAAAGAACAGGCAAACCACATTAATAACAAACAAATTACTCTAGACATACTTAATTCAAACCTTTTATGATTGGCAATAAGGACAAAAATCGTACTAATTACAGACCTGCCAAACCTTTATCCATATTTTCGCCTTCAGCCGTTGGCTTAGCTACACTTTGATTAGTCTTGTGAATCGTTGATATTGGCTTAGTGGAAAGCTCTGTAGCAGCTTTATCATTGCTAGCATTGTTCGCTGCTGGTGTGCTTTCTGATTTTTTCATATCAGCAAATGCACCAATAAATTCAATCTTTGACTTTGTATTCAGTGCAAGCATTTCTTTTTTGGCCAGGCTGGTTTTATTTTGATTTAAAAAATACTGCTCAATAATTGGTGTGGCTTTGTCACGTGAGATGGGCGCAGATTGCGATGCGGCCAGATGGATAATATTTAGTGTTCGCTCCGCAGGCACAGCCATCAACTCACCATCTTTAAGTGGTTGAATTTTTTTCAGCAATTCAAGTGGCAGTTGCTCAGCAGTTCTAACATTGCTATTTGCACTAAATGGGTAATTTTTTGATTTTAACCAAGCAGCCATTTCATTGACATTCTTAATTGTTTTCAGACCGTTTTCAACTTCCTCAAATTGTTCTTTTTTTACATCAACTACCAACTCCTGCAAGCGAAATATACGACGCTTCTCAAACAATTCAGGATGATCTGTATAAAAGGTCTCAATTTCGTTAGCGGATGGCTTTGCCGCTTTGGTCATCATCTGCTCTAGATACGCTTGAGCTAAAATCTCATTTTTTGACGCTTCCAGTGCCTGCAAAACTCTAGGATCACGATCTAGCTTGGTTTCAAGCGCTTGCTGTTTTAAAAGTTGCTGATCAACTAGTCTGACTAAAATTTGTTTGGCAGCCTGCTTGCCTTGCGCTTCAGTTAGCTGCGCTTGATTACTTTGTGTCATGCGACCAAGCTGAAAATTGACTTGGTGAATTGATATTTCATCACCATTCACTTTGGCTACCACTTGAGTTTCGATTTTTTCCTTCGCCTTTGCTTGATCTTCTTTACCGCATCCAGTTAATGCCAATGCAGTACCAACCAACAAAACCAACACACTATTTATTTTGCAAGTCATAATTTTCTCACTAGTTTCCAATAGTCATAACTATAAGAAAATAATGTGAATTTAATGTGTCAAAATTAAGTAATATTTATGATATAAAATTAAATCCAACATTGAAGGAAGTCACAAAATTATATTTCGGAGTTTTAGAAAAAGGTTCCTAAAACTATTTGCTAAAAATTATATCGTACTAAAAAATTAAGTGTGTTAGATCGATAACCTTGGACATCAAGGTTAGATGTTCGCTTCTCACCTTGATATTGAAGCTGAACTAGGGATTTATCGGTGGGAGTATATAGCAAAGATAAATTGGCTCTTTTTGATTCATCACTGCGGTCATTATTACCTATTGCAAATAAACCTGCGCTACTAAGATATGCTCTTTCTTCATATCCTAAGCCACCTCGTAATGAAACTTTACTGGTAAGACTCCAGGTTGAATTAATAGCAGCGCCTTTGGCTTCTACATACGTCGATTCCACATCATCAATAGGATAGACTTCTTGATAAGCCGTTAAATTAATATTTGTTTTCGCTGAAACTGACTGGTCTAAATTCCAGCGCTGGCTAATGCCTTGAAAATTACGTTGCGGTTTATTTTGGTGTTCAATGCTGACTTGTGCCAATTGAGCGCTAACCCTGCTTTTTGTTGTTAGAGCCCAAGCTGCAGAGGCTACTATGGTTTTTTGCTTACTTTCATCCCCAAAAAAGAACTGTGCGAAACCTGTTCTATTTGGAAATTCAGATGCTGTAACCCTGTAGGCTAAACCAAGCTGTGTTCCAGTTGGATTTTGATATCGAACACCACCTTCAACAATCTCATCATTTCTGTCTAAAGAGTTGAAACTACTCAACTCATTTTCAATTTTCACTTGCTCCTCAGACACATGCAAAGTCCATTCTGGATGTATATCCCAATTGATACTCGCACGCTGCCTCGTAAAGGTGATTACATTATTCACTGGATTTCTAATCTCTGAAAAACCAGCTAATGACTCGCTTTCACTGGTACTTAATTCCCCATACAAATCGTTTCCAAGTCGCCAGTTCCAACCTAATCCATACGATTTTCCCGTATTATCCAATATATTAAAGCGATTGTAGCGACTCTCGTTGCTATTAGCCGACAATGTGACTAGCTGTCTGCTTAACCTAAAGCTCACATCAACCCCTAAATCAAGCCGCTTTACAACATCAGAAGTAGCTGATGAACCAAATGCGGCTTTTGCTTGTGCTGGAGATGAAAAACGAAATATGTTGTCGTCAAAGGTCAGGCTGGTGCTAATGTATGGTTTTATTTCAACAATGCCTTCTGCAAAAGTTGGCGCGCAAAACAACAACAAGCAGCCAATAGAAATATTTTTACTAACACGCCTAAACATTACCAGTACTGCCAATTTCCAGTAAAAATCACGTAAACGCCTAGCACAGCATTGGTAACAGCATGGGCAAATATAGGTATCCATAAATTTTTATAGGTTTTGTACAATTCACCATAAACGAGGCCTGCAAATAATCCCGCAAGCCATAAGTTATGCTCCAATGCAAATAAACATGCACTGCCAACATATGCGAAGCTTGATATTTTTTCTGGATCAACACTTAGAAAGTTTCGATTATCAAACCAGCGCATAATAAATGAGCGCCAGAATAATTCTTCCATAATGGGCACAATGAGTGCTGCTCCCATAATGCGCGTTGATAGCCATATCACGGTTTCGAGGTTGTTTTGCCCTTGTGTAGGGTCAACACCTACTGCATCTGCACCAGCCACCAGCCATGTCGGATATGGGAATATCCAAACCACGAATACAATCAAACCCGCCACCCCAGCGTATAAAAAATCTTCCATTGGAGGTCTTTTAACGAGTTCAGTATAATTACTTAAAAAATAAAGCAATGCTGCAATTACCGCAGCGATTCTGATTGCATATAGCCATTTGGTATCAATTAATAGATAACTGAATAATGGCGCTAAGATATCCCCTAATGCCAAAAACAAAATGTAAATGGCGAAAGGGAGTATTCTTGAAAGCGCTTGTTGATTTGGCATGTTTCCACTCGCATTTAAAACAGGCATGTTACGGACGGATTATGACGGCATTATTTCTTTTGTGACATTAATAAGAAATAACTATCTTAGGTATCTTAGAATGCAGATTTTCCATTGATGAACTGAGCATCATCAAGCTTATCTTGTTTATTTTGCAGTATATTTTCCAGCTCAATACGCTTTAACTGAAAAAACTGCTCTTTACGCATAACAGCATCATAGCTACTCGGCTTGTCGTATATTTGTATTAGCTCAGTACCAAACTGGTGAAGTTTGATATTTTTTTCTTCACATTCATTCACCGATTTAGTAGTTTGCGCTAAATTTGTCGATAAGGTTTTGCGCTGATTATCATTAAACTTAAGATCAGTTTGTGCTTGTTGGTGTTGCGCCTTTAGTTCCGCTAAGTTTTTTTGCGTGGTTTCTAACTGAGCTTGAGTTTGTTGCTGCTTTGTTTCCACTGCTGCTTTTTCAGCATTAACTTTTTTAATTTCACTTTCTAAATTTTTATTTACATTTTTAGCAGTAGTTAACTTTTTATCATGACTAGCCAATTCCTCATCTTTATTTTTGAGCTTGTCTTCCAGCTCTTTTTTTTGCGTATCAAACTGCGCCTGTAAAGCCGCTTTTTCAGCTTCCATGTCTTGCTTCATTTTCTGCATCATCAGCGCAGCACGTTTAGCAGATTTATCTTTTTTTTCTGCTGCATGTGCCATGTTTGGCTGCACAAGGCCTACTGCAAAAGCCAGCAGTATCAAAAACACTATTTTGTGACTAGAGATTAACTTCATTTTAAATTCCAATTCAGACCCTAAATTAAAACTTAGCAATAAAATCAAGTAGCAAAACATCAATAGAAAGCGGTAAACCTGTAATGGTATCTGCACTGAAGTAGCGTGCGCTTACCCAAGCGTTTTTATCAATCGCATAATTACCGCCTATCAGCCAACCTTTAGCATCCGTACCACCTAGATGAAAGTTAGAGTCAGTAAAGGCGTCTAATACTGAGTCTGCTTCTAGTCGCTTATAAGCAAGTGACACTTGCCAATCTTTCGGTTTGACTTCTGTAGTAGCTCCACCATTAAAGCTGTTATGTCCAACATCTAAACGTAGTTGGTAGCCTTCATTTTCTTCTTTGTACTTATTGCCTGTACGTCCAAAAATTTCATCCGCGTCAAATCCTATGTTCTTAACATAATCCCCTGTCAAAGTGACATGCACAGGGTCAAATGTAAGCAAATCAATCTGCCCTGTTAAGTTTATTAACTCAAATTGAGAAGCTAACGCAATATTATTAGTACTAGGTAAGCCGCCATTTAATGTGTTTATGTTAAAAGTGTTGTTACCTTTTTGCCTAAAAGCAGGCACTGTTCCAGAATAAGTATCCAAACCCGTTGGGTTCGATTTGCCTTCCACATTTTGATAGTCGTAGTAAGCAATACCCAATTTAGCGCTTGTTCTATTTTGTGCTTGCCACTTAATACCAGTCTGTAGTGCATATAACCATTTATCTTTAGCTTTATTCACTTCAGATGATTGTATTTCCTCTATAGGGAAAGCACCAACAGTGGTGAATGACGACCAACTATCGTTAAATTTCGGGGTAACTGTTGCAGCGACCCCATCAAATGCCAAATCAGGATCCCAAAGCAAATCTGTGCGTAAAAACGGGTTCGCAAAACGCCCTCCTTGTAGTGACAACCACGGTAAGGGTGATGCTGTAAGAAATGCCCTGTCTAGACCAAAAGTATATTTACCCTGCGCAATGCCCTGAGTTTGATTAGGAGTTACAGGACTAGTAAGTGCGCCAGTAACAAATTGCAAACCGCCTTTTAACCAATCATTCACTTCAATATCAGCACCTAGCCTAGCACGTAAACGAAAACGGTCGCGATCTTCTGTAGAGTTTAAAATGCCAGCATTTCGCACAGTATTGTTTAATGCTGTTAGAGGGGCATTTTCACTAGAAAACGAATCGTTCTCAAAACGTAAACGAATATCCCCATTAAATGCGATTCTATCGATCCAGCCAGGTAAACCTAAGCGTGTACCAGCTTTGTAATTAAGCTTAGTCATCACCTCTTTTTGAATCTCATCACGCATTTCTTTTTTTACATGCTCTGGCACATATTGCACACGCACTGATTTGTCCGCTTGAGGGATGTTTTCCTGAGCAGTATTTTCAGCAGATGTTGCCTCTATAGCTTTGGCCTGCTTTACTTGTTGTGCAGCATCCTGACTGGCCTTTTTCATCATTGCGTCAGCTTTGTCTTTAGGTAGTACGCCTTCTTGCACCAGTAAATCAATCAAGTTGGTGGTTGTAGCTTTAAGCTGCTCTAAGGATTCACGCTCATCTGCATTAGCCAATGGTGCAGTTGCACCTAACCCAATAGATAGTGACAAAGCCAACAGTAGTTTGGCGTTACGTTCTGATAATGGTTGGTTTAACATATTTATTTCCTTAAGTTTCTAACAATTTTTTCTAACCCATTTTGCGTGCAGTAATACGCAGCTTAATAGGTTGTGGCATACCTTCTGGCGGCGCTTCACGCATTGCAGGCATATTATCTAAAGCCGATTTAACAGCCTGCTGTATCTCAGGTTCTGCTTCTGCACCTGACCACTCAAGCCTTTCAATATCACCATTTGGCTTTAACCAAATGCTTACTATCAGCTTGTATTGACTTTCTTTTAGTTGTTTTACTTTTTCCAAAGCGTCCTGAATTTGGTTTTTCAGAACACCCGCATACCAATTAAACTTAGCACCACCGTCAGAGCCAATCGTTTTAACCTCGCCACCTTTGTAATCGTTATTTACTGCCCCTGCCGCGAAGGGGCTAGGGCCATCACCAGCAGCGCCTTCCATCTTTAACTGCTCTGCAGGCGGCGTTTCTGCTGGTTTTGGTTGCTCCACTTTAATTTCTTTAGGTTGGTCTTTTACCTGTACTTTGGGCGGCTCTTTTGGTGGAGGTGGAGGCGGCGGAGGCGGCGTATCAGGAAGCAATTTAATGGTAGTCACTTGTTTTTTATGAGGTGAGCCACCTGACATTAATTTTTTTATGCCGTAACCAATACCGCCTAATACTAACAACACCACCAATACAGTCGCAATACGCTTAATCCAAACACTAGTTTGTGATTCATTGTCCTCATCTAGCATTGGGTCATAAGTTTCGTTCATAGTTTTTTTAACCTTATGTACCTATTAACCTAAATAACTATTAACCTAAGTGGCTATTAAGTTAAGTACCTATACGCCCAGTAACCAAGCCCACATTTTCAATCTCAAGCTTATTCACCAAATCAATCACACCAATAATCCCTGCATAAGGGGCTTTTGCGTCACCTTTAATCATCACATTAAATTTTGGATCTGCTGCTTTGGCGCTAATTAGTTGACTTTCAAGCTCAGCTGCACTCACGCCTACACCATTTATCAACACGCCGCCCCCTTGCTGTACTTGCACGATTTTTACATCATGTTTTTCGGTACTCGGCTTGTTAGATGGTTTAGGCAAATTCATGGTGAGCCCTTGCACACCTGCCGTAGTCATCAAAATAAAAATTACCAGCAACACATAGGCCAAATCCAGCATTGGAGTAATGTTGATGGTGTCGTATGGCTGGGCGTCGTTTTGTACTTGCATAATTTACTTTATAGGTTATTGCGCTATTTTTTTTGTGACCAAGCCAACTTCAGTTATATCCAATTTTTTACAAATTTCTAGCACTTCTGATACTTTTTCGTAATGCGCTGCCGCATCGCCTTTTAACACAACTGGCAATTCTGGGTTGCCGCTTTTATATTCACTCAAACGCTGCTCTAAAGTCGCCATATCTACAGGATATGCATCTAAATACACAGAACCATCGCTGGCAATCGTGATAGCTCTAGTCTGCGGTTTTGCCAAACTGCTGGTGTTCACTGTATTAGGAATATCTACTTTTACGCCTTGCACAGAAGCCGTGGTCATGATGATAAATATCACCAACAACACATAAGCTAAATCCAGCATTGGCGTAATATTGATTTCGTCGTATAGCTGGTTCTCTTCCTTTATGCCTTCAGACATGTTCTAGCCTATTCTTTACCGTAAAGCTCGGCAGAACGTGTCACAAATTCATCCACAAAAATCTGCATAGCAATGGTGATATTTTTAATTCGGCTTGCCAAATAGTTGTAACCAAACAAAGCTGGGATTGCCACTGCTAAGCCTGCTACAGTCGCCAAAAGGGCTGCCGCAATACCAGGTGCAATCGCATTTACGTTAACATCACCCGCTGCCGCAATCGCCGCAAAGGTAATCATCACCCCTACCACAGTACCTAGTAAACCTAAGAACGGGCCGCCCGAAATTGCAATGGTGAGTAGCACCATGCCCGCGTTTTGCTTTTGAGTTTCACGTACCAAATCGGCATCAATAGCGGCCTTAATGGCATCCATCGAGGCGCCACTTAATGCCAATACTTGACCTTCATGTTGACGTTTTTTAATCTCACGCAGCCCTGCTCGATACAACTTGAATAATGTGGAATTTGGAAAGTTAGCATTCTTATCTAATGCCAATAAATCATTAGCATCAGCTTTTTGAAAACGTGCGAGAAACTTTTTATTGTCTTTATCTGTTTTTGAAACTAGTACCGCTTTTGCCCACATCACCCACACACTAATTACAAACATTACCGCCAAAATACCAATCACAATTTTGGCATCTAGCGTTAAGCTATTGATTAATATACCGATATAGTTGGCCTCGCCTTCACCTTCTTCCGCTTCACCATTTTCGCTTGTTGCAATTTGTAACAACTGACTATCCACGCCTTGCGCGCTGGCGGCAAGCTTAAGCCAAGCTGCACTTCTGGCGATATTGGCAATCTCCAGCTCATCCATCTCACCAGAATATCCATCACCAATTTTAATATCCGTTTCTGCATCAACTCCTGGCGCTTCGCCAGAACCCACCAGCACACCATTCACATAAATGCTTGCTTTACCACCTTCTAAAGTAAATGCGACATGTTGCCAAGTGGCTGCTTTAATTTCACCACCTGAAATTTTACTGGCTCCCACATTTAGGTTTAATTTTTGGTCATCCAACTTAAAACTAACTGATTCATTTTGACTATACAACTCAGCTTGCTGCGGCAGGCTTGTAGGCTTTATCCAGGCTGACCATGTATAGCCAGCGCCAGCAACATGCTTAAGCGCTGGGTTAACTGAAATAACCAATGGTTTACCTGCAAACGTAGCCGCTTCGCCTATTAAACCAGCCTTTTGCAAAACGATTTCGCCGCCAGCTGCCAAGCCTGTGGCGGAACTATCCTGTAACAAAGCTTTTTCTGCAAAATGGAAATTTGCTACGATGTTGGCATCCCAGTTAGCTTTTGTAGCTGTACTTGCCGCTGCTTTTTCATTTCCAGAATACAGCCAAAAGTGCGCATCTTTATCATCTGCTTTAGCAAGCGGTAATTGCACCCAAATAATAGCCAGCTCATTGACGGCATCAAATTTTTCTACGTGATACTTCAGCTCAGTTTTATCATCAGCCGCTATAAAACGAATATCTGAACCATCAATATTGACACTTGTAAAATCAAAATTGCCCGAATGTAAACGCACTAGCACTGGCGCTTGATAAGCAGCCTCGGCTAAGCCTTGTGAATTAATAGAGATTTTATTGCGTACTGTCCATTCGGCATTCCACTCAGCATGCGCTAAAGAAGAAACCATGAACAATACTGAGAAGATTGCGATTGAAAAGTTGTTTTTATGGGTGCTTATAAACTGAGAAGTTATCATCATTATGCTTATTAAAATTAATTAAAAGATTTTAATAAGGCAATGTTTCAACTTGGTTAAAACTATGTGACAAATAGAATAAAGCACCTAGTCCGTCACCGTAACCAGCCCGTTGCCGAAATAGGTGCTTATATTAATGTGTCAAACTAGTTACCAATACTAATCACATCAACTTAAATAATGGAAGGCAACACGGGTTTTACAAAAGGTTGACTGGCCGATTGTGCGACACTTTGTGCCACTGCAGCCGTAGCAGCATTGACTGAGTCTGGCGACAGGCCTGCGCCAACTCCAGCTAAGCTTGAGGTTGCTGCAACGGGCACGCCAGAAGAACTACCCGACACTTGAATGTTGGCTGCGTTTAATACAATAGGCGCAACTATAAACAAATCTCCCGCCTCAATACCAGCTTCACCTGCATCTACCCTAGGTGCGGTTAAGAAAATATTGCCTTTTGCAGGCGCTATTTGCGGGCCATTAGGGCCATCTGGATCATAGGTTTGGGCACGAATACCACTGCCAGCCGCCACACCTCTTACTTCAATAATTGTATTGCCATCTACATCGGTTTGCACAATACGCTGTGGCACTGATGTTGCGGTTTTGGAGCCACGACCCGCATCGATAGTGCCTGTGGTTGACCAAATGGCTATATCGCTACCAAATTGGGTAATAACTTTAGATTGATTAACCTGAAGATCTCCATTGGCAATGGCGCGAATTGCACCTCCTTTTTCAGTAATCACACCAATATCACCAGATTGTGTTGCGTCGTTTTTAAATTGCTTACCAGGTGCACCCACATTAATTAAACCGCCTGGTGCAATCAAATCGATACTGCCGCCGCTATTGGTGGTTACTTTGCTTGCGTACAATAAAATATCACCTCGGTTAAGGGTGGGGAACAAAGCAGCAATCGCTGAATTGCCACGATCATGATTGCCGGCCTTAGCAAAACCTTTGGCTGATGCGATGAGCTCGGTGCTTAAATGTCTATTCGCAAATATGCTTTTTGCCTCTACACTAAGTGCATTAAATTGTGTTACGGCCTGTGCGTCTGTTAATGCATTATTGCTCAACGTTTTACGCATATAAGATGTGACTGCCGATGCTGTAGCCGCACGATATTCAGCTAATTTAGCCACATCACCTGCTAGCGCTGCTGGGCCTGCACCTAAAATATATTGATCAATATAAGCTTGTACATTGGCACCTTTGCCTAAACCTGCTTGCAGGGTAATCGATGCACCATCACTTGGCAACGCGGGGTTATTACTTTGTCTAAGTACGCCCTCCGATGTAGTTAAGCCAAAATTGCCTGTGGTTGCAATATCAGCAGCGGTATTGGTTAAATCAATATTACGCCCTGCTTGCACCAGCAACTCGCCTGGCCCTGCAACAGTTATATTACCCACTTTAATATCGTTACCTGCTTTTAACAAAGTAATATCGCTAGCGTTGTTATTTTGATTCACCAAGTTGATTGCTTTAATATCGTTACCTGCCACAAATTTTGCGGCTTTAGGCAGGGTGATTAACGAATTTTCCTTAGCTGAAATATCGCCATTTTGAGCCACAATCCATACAGGTTCAGCATCGTTTTTATGCAGTAATTGTGCAGAATGGGTTGTGAGCTGACCTGCAATAAGAGTATTAAACCTAGTTGCCGATACAGGCTTGTTTATGCTCGGCAATATTGCAGGGTCAGCGTCCGACATGGTGATATTACCTAAATTAACATTATTGGCAGCCAGCACTTTTAAATCACCCGTTGCTGAAGGTAACAAGGTGATATCTCCAATAGTTGCATCGCCAGCATGCGCCACTACTTTTAAGTTACCTGGGTTATATTTTAGGCTCGCTGTCACACTAGAATCTAAACCAGCAACTTTACTAGCTATGTCATTGGTAACACCAGTAGCAAACTCAGCATTGCCAGTTAAGCTAACAACATTAACAGCAGCTTGTGGTGAATAAGAATTAAAGTATGAATTAATGCCTGTTGAGTTAATCCGTGCTGCATTTGTAAGTGATTGGCCGACTAGTGTTGGGTTAAGCACTGTTTCAATATAAACATTTTTACCAGCACTTACATTAAAGCTGCCGTCTTGTAAGGCAAGTGTGGTGCCAAATGTAGCACCCAGTTTTTGAATTGAACCATCCGCAGTAATTTCACCTTCGCCTTTAGCTACAAAATAAACACCATTATTAATGTCACCCCCTGCTTTGACTTTAACATCGCCACCACCATCAATCACTTGGTTGCCTATTGTGCCGTTGGTATCAAATCTTGCCGTGGTTGGCGCAGAGGCTGAGAAGTTGCCAATGCTACCACCTGCATTAATATTGATGTTGCCGCCACCTAAGGTTGCCAAACTTTGTTTAAATAAATCGGGTCGCACCCACCAGCTTGTATCTAAATTGCCACTGCCACCGCCTTGGCGGAATAACCATTGGTTAATTAACTGACGGCCTGATGTTGGTTCACCACCAATAATATTGCCTTTTGTAGCAACATTAATGTCGCCACCACCTGTTAAATAAAAAGGGTTGTTAGCAGAGGGGCTTTCAAAACCAGCCAATTGCGTTGCACTACGGCCTGCCGTGTATATAACAGCACCTGCACCAAGCATTTTTAAATCACCCCCTGTGGCAATATTAATATCGCCTGTGCCAGTACGTATGCCTTTATTGTTGGCAATAATCACATTGCCAGATAGTGCATTGCCAGTAGCCGGGTCTTTTGCGGCACTAATGGTTTGCAACGGATTAGCGGCAGCAAAATCTGTGCTCGCAACAATGTTATATGTCCAAGAATTTAAACCTATCACGCCAGTGGCAGCTACTGCTGGTATTTCGGGTGTGCCAGGAATAATTACTTCATCATTTGCATCTAGTACATCAGGAATTTCTGGAATAACTGGCGTGGCTGCTTGGCTTACTACATTTAAGTTAGCACTACTAAAGCCATCACTTAATGTGCCATTAATTAATACATTACCTGCTGCACGTAGGTTTAATGTGCCCGCTAATAATTTATCACCATTAGCATTTAAGCCGCTTGCCAATTGGTTTACATCGCTTACGCGTAAACCTGTAGTTGGGTCAAAACGTGCATCATGTAAATCCCAATCTGTTGCAAGCGTTAAATTACCTGTTTTATTTCTAAACTCAACCCCTGAGGTGATCACAAATTGTGGGTTATTTGAAATGCCTAAACGTTGCAAGCCTTTGGTACTATCAGTTAGTGCGCTTACCAAAAAATTTTCAGATTCGTTAATAGCTAGTGTTCTATTTGCTAAAGTGATTGAAGTGGCATCGTAAGCCTTTAAACCATTAATATTAACCTTATCTTTAAGGCCAATAAAAGTAGTGCCCATTTGAGCAATTTCAATATCTTTATTATCTAGTGTGCGCGGCGCAGTAATATCTACTTCACCCCCAGCGCCACCCAAACCACCACTAACATCCATTGTTGAGCCAGCTTTAAAATTGAGTTGATCTGGCGTGTCAAGCACACCTGATGTGGCAGTAATATTCACTTTACCGCCCTCTTCGCCTGCATTAGTGCTTTTAGCTTCTAAATTCGCAGTGCTTTCTAAGGTAACGCCATTGCCAGCATATAAACCAATACGGCTATTTTTTGGCGCTGTGGCAATAATATCGCCCGAAACCGTAATTTTACCTGCGTCCGCGCTTACTATAGTTTCACGGGCAGTCAGGGCATTGTTGTTTGCAACCGTGCCAGTAATATTCACATCGCCTGTACGCACACGGTATTGACGGCCTTCGCTAAAACCAGCTGCTTTGCTATTGGTGGCGGTGAAATCGGCCAGTGTGTTTACATCTATATATAATACGCCGCCTTTACCAGTGCCTAATGCAGCACCTTTTAAGTCGCCTGCAATATTAACTGTGCCAGCGGTTGCCACTACTTTTACCAAGCCCGCATTCGCCTCACCTTGGCTGGTAACATCTACTACTGCGCCTGCATTTACATTCACATTACCCGTGGTTGACGTTAGCGTAACGCTGCCTGCATTTGCGCTTATCGTTTTATCGTAAAAAGTATTGCTGGTTGAAGCAGCACTAATAGCGGCGCCATTATTAATATTTAAATCGTTGGTAGCCGTTAATACTAGCTTGCCCGATGACAAATCAATATTACTAGCCACTGTTAAATCGTTTGCCGCGATAGTTAATGTAGAACCAAAGCCAGCTTGCGCGCCTGCTAAGCTGCCTACAAGTTTTGCAACTTCTAATGCTTGCGCTGTTATTTTAAAATCAGCTGCAGTATCTGAAGTAATACGCCCTGTGGTGAGTTTTGTTTCAGCGACATTAAAATTAGTTTCGCCAATATTGGCCACGCGAATTTCATTGGCTTTTATATCTAATTTTGTGTAACCAGCAATTTCGGTTTTACCACTAATTGTTTTGCCACCATCTAATTTAACTGTGTTCGCATTAATCTGCAAAGCGCGTCCTGATGAATCTACAGGTGCTGTAAATGTTGCATCTTGCGTATTTTTAAGCGTAAAGGTATTTGCGCTAATAATACTTGGTGCGACATCCGCAGGCACCGCAGCTTCGCCATTGGCCAGATGCCCAGCAATGCCAGCGGCATTCATGGTTAAATCTAATGTGTTATTTCCAAAATTTACTGTGCCAAAGGTGTCAATATTGTTATAACTATTAAGCGTTAAAGCCTTTAGTTGACCTAGTGCTGCCAGCGCTGCCGCGTTTACATTTAAACCTAAAATATCAGTTGGCGCAGCACCCAATAAAATACGGTTTGCGCCAAGCGTAGCACTGCCGCCGTCTTGCAAGCTAACATTACCCAACAAACTTGCTGATTTTGTGGCATCTAACACCAATGAGTTACCCGCTTTTAGTGTGCTGCCAGCTTCAATATTAAGCTCACCTATAGTTGAGGTTGCTGAACCACCCGTGCGGCTATAGCTAATATCGCTTTTAGATGACAACGCTAGCAAAGCGCCATCTCCATTGGCTTCTATTACTGTTCTAGCTGGCTTTTTTGATGCTGCGCCAGTATCAATAACAGAGCCTGTTTTAACCGTAATTGTATCGGTTGCTGCAATAATAATTTCAGGCGTTTTAATAGCATTATTGCTATCATTTTCAATGCTGACAGTTTCAGCGCTGGTAGTAATTACCACTACGCCATCTTGTAATTTGCGATTTGCGCCTAGCAACAAACTTTCTGCATTTAGGGTGTTAAGGCTGGCGGCTGATAATTGTAAGCTGCCATCATCTGCACCAGCACTTGAAACCACGCGTATATTGGTAGAACTAATATCTACATTTAAACCTGCGCCACCAGCTACTCTATTAGCCACCACAGTGCTATCTAAAGCCAACTTAGCTGCATTAAGTGATAAATTACCTACATCTTGCGGCAAACTTACTTTTTTGCCATCTGTTTTATTGGGGTTGGCAAAAAAGGTATTTGCACTAGTAATAATGTACTGTGAAGGCGCTTTTGAAACTGTACCTGCGGCTGGTCTAAAAATTGCACCATCGGTTACTTTAAATGTTGACCAATTAGCATCGCGTGCACCCGTGCCTAAATCGGCACGGTAGCCAGTGGTTAAGGTTGCGCCATCTAACTGCGGCGCAATTTGTGTTGGCAATAATTCACCGCCTACCACATTAGCTTCTACCAAAAATGCACCTGGCACTAATGCATAGCGTGCTGGCAATAGCGTATATGTGCCTGTGGCCAAACCTGGTACACCTGTTAAAAATACCGCTTGCCCTACGCCTACAGCAGCTGAGCTATTACTGTAAACCTGATCGAATGGAGCATAATCTTGACCCAAATTAGGCATAACCGCATACATGTTGGGCTGGGCTAATATATCTTTGCTGCCACCCGTGCCAGGCACAAATTCGTAGGCAAACATATCGCCGCCAGCAGATAAATCCAGCACTGAGTTGGCTTGTAAATCTACCTTGGCAGATTTAATGCTAACGCCTTTGCCTATAAGCGGTGTTGAAGCGCCCGCATTAAGATTAAATGCTTCACCGCCTATACTGGTTGTACCAAACGGAATATTTTGATTGTTGCCAGAAACTGAAGTTACGCTGCCCGCAGTAAATGTGGCTGATTTTGTAGCCTCTATCATTATTTGACCAAATGGCGCAGTTAGCACACCGCTTTGTACAACATTAGCGGCTTTAATGCTTAATTCACCTTGTGCAGAAAGCGCTGGTTTAGGCACAGCTCCACTTGAGCGAATTGTAATATTGCTATTTTCACCGACAGCCTCAAAGCCAAGTTTAGCGCCAGTATTGGGGTAAATTTGTCTTGCAGTCAGGTTAATATCACCATTAGCTACAATTCCACCTTGCGTTGCATCCAAGCCACCAGCATTCACTTGAGTGCCTTGGCCGCTAATATCCTGCGTTACGTTTATGGAAGTTTCTTTAACCCCTGTAACCGCCATTAAGCCATCGATATAAAGCTGTTTAGATTGGGCAATTAGCTTGCCATCGCCCGCAGCAATAACAGTATTGTCAACCGCAGTATTCAAGCTTTTAAGTGTAATGTGACTGGCCGCTAATTTGGCTACGCCATTATCTTTTACATTAATAAGAGAGGTTTCTAATTTTAAATTACCAGCTAATTTTAAATCTAAATCAGCCGTTAATTGAATTGAGTTATTGGATATAGAGCTGGCATCAGCCATAAATGACTTCACTTTTAAATTAGCAATGCCACCTTGCTGCACTTGCTCTGCCGAAATTCCAGCACGAATTGTATCGGCACTGGTTTCAGTATAAGCAATGCCTGCATCCGTTTTAAGCGCATCACCCATCGCAAAGTCTTGCGCAGTTAATTGCTTTTGTTGGGTAATAGTAAATTCTCTATTACCCATTAAAATTGTCGCGCCATCTAATATTGTGTTAGTAAAACCTATATCTAGCATGCCGCCTCTGCCAGTGCCTGTTGCCGCACCTTTAAAAGTGCCATCTAACAACAAACCATCGCTTGCACCTACTTTAATTGTGCCTGCATCGCCATGTAAAGTTTCGCGTGTAAAACCTGTTGCGGTTTGCGTGTCATTTACAATCGAAGTACCTGAAACATCTAACACTGCGCCATTTTTAATAACAACAGCGCCCTTGGGGGCGTCTATGTTAATAGTACCCGCATTAAACACTTGCGTTTTAAGCAAATTGGGCTGCGAATTTGGTAAGGTTATACTGCTACCAATGGCGCTTAAATTTGCCTTGTCTCCTATAAAAACCGCCTGCGTTGCGTCGTATGGCAAGCTACCATCTTTATCATTAATCTTAATGTCAATTGCACCACTTGGGGTAACAACATTACCCAACACATTCACTTGCTTACCCGCAGCTAAGCTTACACTGCCAGCCCTATCAGTACGAATAGTGGTATTTTCGGCCAGCGTTAAAACGCCACCTAATTTATCGGCAGTAAAACTAAACGATACTGGTTTACGTGTGGTTTCAGGCTGTGCTGTAGTACTAGCAACGGTTGCTAATGTGGGTGCACCCGCTTGGTTTGCAAAGCCTGCATTAAGTTGCCAAGTTTGGGCGGCAGCATAAATTTCTTGTGGGGTATCAGCGTTATCACCAATATTGACATCTTGAGCTGATAACGCGTATTTAGAAAACCCACCTTTGTTAAAAAAGCCAGCAGCAACATCTATATCTGCATTACTAGCATTTGGGTTACCCGCAATGTTTAGCGTTTTTTCTTGCCCAGCTAAGCCATAAGTAACAGATAATGTGCCGCCTTGCTTAAAGCCATATGCCTGCAAAGCAACGCTATCATCTATTTTTGCTAGTGTAGTAAATTTTATATTGCCCGCTTCACCTTCATGCAGGTGGCCTTTGTTATCTACCCAAGCACCTGCTGATGCATCCAAGGTAACGTTTTTGCCAAGCGTTAATAAGGTTGCTTTAATTCCAAAATCTTTAATCCCATCATTAATACCACCACCTCCATTTATAGCTGCAGCTTGTGAATATTGCCCTGTAATGCCAGTCTTATCATTTGTAAACAAGCCAGCTGTGCTAATTTTCACGCCATCCGCAATGGTGGTAGATCCAGCAAGTGTAATGTTGCCACTTGGCGCAATAATATCGGCATTAATTTGCGTTGTATTACCATCTAAATCTCGATTTAACAAAAGCTTTCCATTGGGATTAAGATGCATGGCATCATTAACTTGAATTTTGTTAGTTTTAGTTAAATCAATATCATTAAAACCTTGTGCTAACAAATCGGTGCTTATTGATGACTGAAATTTATCATCAAGCTTTTGTTCAAAAGTAAAACCACTTACAAGCTCATTGGCGTTTTTTGCTATGACCAAATCATTGGCGCTAGCTACAAATTTACCACTATTAGGGATTGCCTGATTGGTCAGCTGTTGAGTGCTCACTTTAGTATTCGCCAGCACTTGTCCAGCCAATACTAAGTTTTGAGTAGTGATTTTGTCATCGGCAACCGTCAAATCTAAGGTGCCAGCGTCATCACCTTCAAAATAACTGGCTACATCTGTACCTATAACGGTAGTTTTTAATTGCTTATTAGCGTTACCTGTTGTAATGCCCCCCCAACCTTGAGTGGTTCCGCCAATTAAATCCCAACTACGTGTTACACCCCATTTTGTATCTTTAACTGTGTAAAAATCAGCCGTTTGATCATAGGGTACGCCTGGTTTTGCTTCAGAAATTGGCACCAACTTACCATTGAAAAATAAATTAGTTTCTCTAATAGACCCAGCTTCATATGTAGTAGAACCACCAGATACATTTAAAATTGAGCCTTTTTCTGCAATTAAATCATTGGGAGTAGATAATGTAATGGTTCCCGCTTTGGTCATTTTCTCTGCAACTGTGGCACCTTTTAGATTCAAAAAAGGTTGAATATCAAATAATTGTGTGCCTTTACGCGCATCTACATACACTGTTTCTTTAAACAAACCACCATCACGTAAAATAGGCGCATCTTTTAACTGGTCTGAAAATAATTGAATCTCCAGCTGATTGCGCGACATCGGCGCTAAAGCATCTACGCCAGAGACATCAATCTCAGCGTTGTCACCTAAGTAAATTCTGCTTACTAGCCCATTGGGATTTTGACTAGCTAACTGTGTAGATGCTGGTTCAAGCGCAATTAAAGTGACATTGCCGCCTTTTGCACTAATTTTGCCATCAATATTCACCAAACTCGCTTCAATTTTTATATCAGATGTTTTAAAGGGTTGTGAAGCGATGGTTTCTTCTTTATTCGCATATTCAGGGTTCACTTCCGTGACGCTACCTTTTGCAAATGTCACAATACCATTACGCGCCCCTATTACGCCGCCCACAGATTCTGCTGCATTGTCTTGTGCTAGTAATCGAATAGAACCGTTTGCACGTACCGAAGTAGTGGCCGTTAATATGCCTGCTTGATTTACTGCCAAACCCATCATTGTAATATTGCCGCGCTCTGCCACAATTTTACCCAAATTAGTCGCTCTACCACCACCATCCACCTCTACCATAAAGCCTGCAGGGTCTGTGCTAGCTTGCAAGTAAACTTTTTTACCTGCTGCCAATATAGTTTGACCATCTGGCGTATTAATAACACCACTATTGGTTACGTTTTCTGCAAATAACAATACTTTGCCGCCACTGACTGTATTAATTTGCGCGCCTTTTTCTACGGTAACAAAACCTCCTATACCTTCAAATACAGGCTTAAAAGGTACAGATAAAATACCTGCATTAAATAAATCATTCGTAATGTCTAGCGTGCCTGCATAAAGTGAGCCCACATTAAACTGCGCATTTTTACCAAAAATGATGCCATTAGTATTAATAAAATAAACGTTGCCGTCTGCCAGCACAGAGCCATCTAAAATGCTGGGATTTAAATCATGAATACGGTTTAACGCCGACCAAGTGCGATTGCCTTGCTGGTTAAATTTAAGTAACTCGCCTGCATTCAGGTTAAGTTTTTGCCAATCTAATATGGCTTTTGGCGCCGTTTGGGTAATGGTTAGGCTATTGCTGGTAGCGCCGGTAATACTGGAATTAATCCAAGCTTGGGTACCTGGAATCAACGAAGTGCCTGGAATTAAGCCAGCAGGATCAGCTAGCGCATTACCTATAAAAAAGAAACAAACCATTAATACATGGTGTAATGAGTTTTTAGCATGCTTGCGTATGCGGCGACTGCTTTTATTGCCACTGCCACGCACCGCCTCTGATGCAGGTACGAACATATTTAGCACCTTGCTATACACTAATTTATATAGGCCTTGATTCATTTTTATTTCCTTTTAATTGCTTTTAAATTTTTATGTCAAAATAAAAAACTACCACTCATACCCAACTTTAAAATGTAATCTATCGTCACCAGATTTAACTTCACCTGAATCGCGAAGCGCATGGGCATAATCTAAATTGGTAAAAATACCCTTAGTCGCTTTTAACTTAATGCCTAAACCAACCGATAATAAATCACTAGCTTTGTCTTGATTAGGCAATGGGTCATAAATGCTCACGCGGCCAGCATCCACAAAAGTAAAGGCGTACAAATCTTTGATAGTGTCTTTGAAGTATTTTGTAAGCTGAGGGGTACGTAACTCTAGGTTTACAAATATGCCGTTATCACCCAGTGCGGCAGATTCTAAATAGCCACGCACTGAATCAACCCCGCCAATGGTGAACTGCTCGGCAGATATAAGTGGATCATTCGCTACTTGCCCACTTAATCTGGCCTGCAAAGACCAATCATAAGCTAGCTTTTGTGTGTGTTTTAAATCGGCTCTAATATACGCATAGTTTGGTCTAGCTAAAAATCGTTTATCGGCAAACACTTGTTCTTTGTTGCCTAGGCCGCGCGGCGCTAAATTAAGGGCAATGTTTAATTGCGTTTGTGATGACTGTACTTGATATGTTCCATCGTAGCCAAGCGTAAATGCGGTATAAGCAATCGGCGTTTTAAATCCATCAGAGCCCAATAGATTTACGCTTTCTTTAAAGTCTTTATAATCTACGCCAGCCGTTAAACTATGATAATAGTTTTCAACCAGCGGCAAAGGGTGGATATACCTAGCGCCCGCAATATAGCCATTACCAATCACATTCACATCGCCCACCGCAGCAATATCACTTTTAGATATAACGCCATAAGCGGCAAAATAATCGCCATTCATTCTAGGGATGACATAAGTGCCAGAAATTACTTTTACCTCGTTTAAATTTTCTGGTGTCAGCTGGAAACTGATACCCAAACTATGATCTTTTTGCCAAAGGTTTTCGTAACGCAGGCTACCATTCAAGCGCGTTTCTGTGGTATTGGGTGAATATCTATCATTCAATTCCAGGCTGCCATGCAGTGGTAACTTGTCTTGTACTTTTAAATCTACCTCTACTTTACCTGGCGATTTACCTGCACGCAAAATGGGGGTTACTTGGCGATTTTGACCGCGATTTACCGTGGTTAATTGTTGTTGCGCGGTAGGGAAATGCGGCACTTTGCCTTCACTAAACTCGGGTACTCTAGATTTAACTTCTGCCAGCGATGTGTATTGTGAATCGGTTACTCGCAAGCGCTCTACCGTGCCTTCTGTTACCAATAGCTTTACAATGCCAGAATCTACTTCTTGCTGTGGAATACTCACAGAAACTGTTAAATAACCAGCGTCTTGATATTTTTTTTCTAATGCGCTACGGGCTTTTTCTACATCTTCAATAGTTTTTGTTTCACCTAAAAACGGGTACACCGCCTCTTCAATTTTGCCCTTGGCTAATACCGTATTACCGTCCACTTTAAATTCAAATACATTAAAGCTTGGGTTCTTTTCGGTTGTTTTTTCTGCTATTTTTTGTTCTTGTTGGTTGTTTGGCGGCTGACTATTGCCAGCACAAGCCCAAGCAGGTAGCAACAGCAACAGAAACAGCAAGTGACTAGCAATGACACTTTTGACTAAATTATTTTTAACTAGCATAACCTTAATAAACCAAGAATTTAAAAACCAAGAATTTAACCATGCAACTATAAAATACAAATGTTGCAAGTTGATGAACAAACAAAATCTGTACCTAATTTATTAGCAAAAAAGCACACCCCCTTTTGAGGGGTGCGCTATTTTTATTTAGGTGTTAACACAACACCAAAATTTACTATTATTGAGTTAACAATACTGGTGCGCAATTGTTACCTTGGTTAGTACCTTTTGCTACTTGTACGCCAACGGTACAGCTAGAACCAGCTAATGGGTTGATAGTCAAACCGCGTGGTAAAACTGCACAAGATGTTGCTGGTGGGTTAGATAACGCTGCCGTGATTTGGCCTACAACTAATGCACCAAAACCAGTGGCAGTGTTCGCAACGAAATTTTTCATTTCCATATGGAACGTATATGTGCCAGCAGTTGCCGTTGCACGTGCATTTGCCGTATCGCCAGCCTCTGGGTGAACACCATCTACCTTAAGAAAGCGATAACCGTTTTGACCGCTGGCTGCAGTTTCTACACGCCAGTCATTTTCTGCAGAAACTACACCAACCGCAAAGTTATCTGCAGCAGCGTTAGTTGCAGTGGTAATGCGTGTTTTTACATTACCTGTACCAGAGCCTTCAAACACTTCAAATGTGGGTGTTGAATCAGCCGTAGTTGCTGGGTTTAAATTTGCACCAACAGCAGTCGTACATGGGTTTTTCAGGAAGAACGCTGTAGAACTGGCTTGCGTACCTGAAGTTTGTACACGACGTGCCACAATCACTTTTTTACCAACACCAGCAGCACCCACAATCGGTGACCAATCAGTTTGATAGGTACCACCTTGAGCAATAAGAGAAGTGTATTGCGCACTGGTGATATTAGGTGCATTAGCTGGGTCAAAGCTAGGGTCTAAAGCATCTGTATTAGCAGCAATACCTTGCGCAACCTGCATGGCACGGTATAAAGGACGGCTGGCCACTACGCCAAAAGCCTGACCAACGTTAGCTGACCCTTCGATACCTTTAGAAGATACATCACCGCCGCCGATTGCTGATGGCCACAAAGCTGCTTCCACATCAGAAAAACCACCTACTGGCAATGATGGAGCCAACGAGTCAGCTGCGACAGCAGCGGCATTAGCAGCATTAAATGCAGGGTTGGCACCCGCTGCAGGCAATGCAGTACCGACTAGAGTACAACTTTTAAATACAGTTGCATTATTGTCAGCGTTAGTTGCATCAACGTAATTTAAGCTACCTGTGCAGCCATTGCCAGTACCAGCAAATTTAACACGTGCTAATCTTACGCCCACGGTGTGTGGCGCAACGTACATTAATGAACCGCCATCTAAAGTATGGTAAAGCACAGAAACTACACCAGCACGTGTACAGGCATATGCAGTAAAGTTGCCCAATGAACCAGGCACCACGCTTGTATTAGTTAGCGCTTGGCTAGTAAAGATGGTGTTTGTACCAGCATCGCAACCTACACCCGCGCCTGAACCAACCCAACCTTCATAAACAGATTTTGTCGGTGCAGTAGCACCAGAGATCCAAGCTTGTTGTAATGTACCTGCAGTTCGTGCCGCTGTGATTTGCGCAGCTGTTACTGGTGCTGCAAAAGCTTGTGTTGAAGCTAAAAGTGTAGCCACTGCTAAAGCGATTTTAGTCAATTTCATGATATTTTCCTTAATAAAAGTAGGTATTAACAAAGACAGTCTTTTTACAAAGACTGTCTTTTAACTCAGAAAATCTGTCATCCTGACGAAGGCTAGGATCTAGCCACTTACTCAACTAGATTGCGCATTTAATGCGCAATGACAGAAGTGATTGGTTAAATTAAGCTTGTTTACGACGTGCTACAAAGCCCATAAAGCCTAAACCCAACAACATCATGGCCCATGTATCAGCCTCTGGGATTGGAGCGATTGCGTTAGCACTGTATAAAAGCGCACCATTGCTAGCTAAGTTAAAAGATGCGCCATTGCCAAATATTGTGTTTACTGCTGGTGATAAAGTAGCTGCGGCAGAAACAGATTGAATCACGCCCAAACTGGTACCAAGCGCACCAGTTGCAAGAGGACCTGTGTTGTTATTTTTATTACCGAGATAGAAAGTAGCTGATGGAGATTGAAACGCAGCACCATTAGCCACGGTATTTGTAGTACTACCTGCAAGTACACCCAGATTTTGAGTGTATGTATCATGGTTACCAAGTGCAGTAATCAACTGATTAGTACTAGTTGAAGCGCCAGCGCCAGCATAGGTAGTAATATAGCCACGCAGACCAGCACCTGTACCTAAATTGTCACCGCCAGTAATAGCGTATCTAACATTAGCATCAGATGCGCTTGCAGTAAAGAACTGTGACCAAGCAGCTGAGTAATCTGCATTACCAGCTAAATCCCATGAAAAAGCTGTACCTGAAGCTGTTACGCTACTAACTGCACCAGCTGCTGCTACTTGGTTAAAATCTAGGTAATTTTTACCCAAATCAAATCCTGCTGAAACGCCAGAAACAGAATCCAACAATGTCAAAACCATCGAACCATTACCTGAAGCTGCAAAATCAATGGCAGCTTGAGCTGGAATAGAAGCGGCTAAAATTGCGGCAGCTGCTAATGCTTTTAATTGAAATTTCATTTAAATCTCCTAAAAATAAAAAAAGTATTACCAAAAAAGTAGTACTAAAAAATGCATTTAATTACTACAAACAACTGGTAATTAATCACTCGCTTAAAAATAATGAACCACTAAGCAAGGTTGCCAATTTACAGCCCACTTATGACATGCCAAACAAAATATATAGTCTAGGTGGACTACGAAAATGACCTAGTAAAAAAATACCAATACCAATGGTCATTACATAATTCCACTTAGAATTATGGGCATCGAGTATTAAAGCTGAGATATAAGACCTAGTCCGTTCGGACTATGTTTTTGGGATGGTTAAGACTAATTTGAGATACTGTTACTTGAGAATTTTTACCAAACCAAGCTTAGAGGCTTTAATGGCCGCTTGGCCGCGGTTTTGCACATCGAGTTTACGCAAGATATTTTGTACATGATTTTTAACAGTGAGCGGACTAACATTGAGTATGGTTGAAATCTCCCAGTTGGTTTTACCCATGTGCACCCATTGCAGCACCTCTGTTTCTCTTCCAGTAATTTTTTTAGCCTTATTATAGGTGTTGGGTACTAGGCTGCCTTTGCTACTTGCTACCCGAATCAGTGCGCAATGCAAATGCGGCATAAGCAGCTCTAAAAGATGGGCATGGCTGGGGGTGGGTTGCTTTGAAAGCCTTGCAAACGCGACAAAAACAGATATATTACTATGATGATCGCCAAAGCCATAGGCAATAAGATTAATGAGCTCTGATTCTTTTAACTGAGCCTCATCTAAATTAAGTATAGAATAACTATTGTATTCTGTAGCTTTAAGTTGATTGTTTACAAACAAAGGTAATGCGGTTTTTTTCCATAACTTTAATGCCTGGCTTATGATCCCTGTTTCTTGCTTAATGACTTCATTAAATTGAAAATCATCAAAATAGCGTGAGCTAGTTAAGAACTCATACTCGTAATCATCGTTATCAGAAGTTTTAATGCCGCAGATCATAATTTCATGACCAAGTAGGTATTGAAAGCCACCTTGCAACCAATTAAATAAATGTGAACGTTGCGAAACCCGCAATGACTCTGCAATCACCTCCATAAAAACGACACGCTGCTCTTCACTTAAGCTTGTATCGTCATTTATCGACATATCAGTATTTAGTAGAGTAAGGATGATTGTCTTCTAAACTTTGTAAGTTTAATTTTTAAATTTTAAAGAGTTTGAATAAGTTTAATGACAACAGCATTAAAACTTAATGGCAGTTTTCTTACAGTTTTATAACTAATCTGCAAAATAAGGGCAACGTACCTTTTATTGTAGAAGCAAGGTCTTAGCAGTACCCACACCAGCCAAGCCAATGCTTGCAATAGTCATTGCCAATAATATGCCTACCAATCGGCATATTTACTGCCATCTTTAGTTAGCCCCAAAGCGCCACTATGAATATCGGCAATATCGCCTGCTAAGGGTGCTTCTGGTGCTGATAATAGCCATGTACTCGTGCTACTGGTAATGGGGTCAAATGGTAATTTTCGGATATATTTGCGTTCTACTAAATCTTCTAAAGTTTTCGGATATTGCCCAGTGTCTGCATAAAATTTATCAATACTTTCACGCGTTATATTGAGGCTTTGTTTTAAAGCCGCATCTTTTGCACGATCTATACTACTGAAGTATCTCGGCACGGCCAAAGTAAGCAATAACGCCAAAATTGCTAAAACCACCAGTAATTCCACCAAAGTAAAGCCTTTATTTTTGCAATTAGGCTTTTTATATTGCTTGTAAAAGTAATACTTCATCATGGTTTTACCACTGCAAATAAGGCACATTGTTAATCCCTGTTTTGGCTCATGCACTTTGAATCAAGAACTTTGGCTCATGATCTTTGGCTCAGGGCGCAATTGGTGGATTAGCTGGATCAATAGCAGGCGGTTGTACTTGGGTTGCGGGATCAACTGCCTGTTGCGAATTTGCTGCTGAGCCATCTGGATTGATAAGCGGATTGGCAGGTTGTTCTGGCGTAGGTTCTAATTGTTGAGTGGTAATCGGCTCTTGCGGGGCATCTTGGTTTAGTTGCTCCCGCCTAAGCCTCATTTGTTCTCTAATTCTATCTTGTGGGTTTGCAGGTTCATTAGCAGCAGGCAGATTGATTTGAGGTTTATCAGTAATAACATTATCGGTACCAGACCAATATTCTGATATTTCTGCTTGCGGCCTGCTGATGTTGCCGATAATTCTAGGCGTAATGGCAAGCACAATTTCAGTTTTGCTTTTTCTGTCTTCTTGATTCGAAAACAAGCGTCCAATCAGTGGAATATCGCCCAGGCCTGGCAACTTGCTGGCATTTTTGCGCTCGTCATCTAAAATAAGGCCTGCCAAAATTTGTGTTTCACCATTTTTTAAGCGTAAAACGGTATTAGCGTTTCGGGTGCCAATGGTATAAACCGTTCCGCCATTTCTAGTAATGGTTTTTTCGCCCAAGGAGCTTACTTCTAAGCCTATTTTTATATTAACAAAATCATCTAAAGTGATGCGTGGCTCCACATCTAGCTTTAAGCCGACATCTACATATTGAACGCTTTCTGAAACTCCTACGTTAGCGGTAGATGTGGTGGTAATAATAGGCACTTTATCGCCGACTAAAATTTTAGCTTTTTCGTTATTTTTAACACGTATTCTGGGGTTTGAAAGTAAGTTAACATCACCAATAGTTTTTTTAAAGTTCACGGCGGGGTTAGGTGAAACACCTATTGTTTGAGATGTCACCTTATTCAGCGCCTGTAAAGTTAAGCTTGTACCTGTATTTAATACTGCAAGCTGATTTGGATAAACAATGCCCAATTCTTGCAGGCGACTGCGACTAACCTCTAACACCTCAATTTCTAGCATCACTTCAGGGTCTTCTAAATCGTTAGCGGCTACTAACTTTTCTGCGACTCTTATCACCTCTGGTGTATCGCGCATCACCAACATATTTAGCCTGTCATCCACAAAAATGTCTTTGGTTTTTAGCATGGTTTTTAGTAAAACTGCAACCTGCTTTGCGCTGGTATTGGTAAAGTAAAAACTCCGAATCATTAACTCTTGGTAGTCCTTTAATTTTTGTTGCGTACTGGGAAATACTAACACTGTATTTTCTGATAAGGCTTTTTTCTGTAATCCATTGCTAGCAAGCACCATCTCAATCGCGTCTTCTATACGCGCTTTTTTAATAAAAATGGTCGCTTTAGTTTCAGGTCTAATATCTTTATCTAAAATAAAATTAATGCCAGTAGCGCGCGATAAAGCCTCGAATACCACCTTAATGTTGGCATCCCGCAGTTCTAATGAAATGGGCTTATCAAATGGTGGCTTAAGTTGGGGCGGCTGCGCTTTCGATGGTGACAAACTAGCATCAATTTTTTGCTGCAAATCGATGGCCATTGATAGCTGCGGGCTTTCCATCAATACATCATGCACGATTATCTTTGCATCTGCTGCTTGATTGTTTGCCACTAACTCGGTGGCTTTAGCAAGCCTTTTCAACTGCGCTAATTCACGCTCAACCATTATTTTTCCATTAATGGCACCTGGGTCGCTTGGCAAAAAATTCAGTACGCGATTATAAAGACTAGTTGCTTCTGCATATTGTCCATTTAGACGCGCTTGTTCTGCCAGTACAAGCAATTGAGTGGCAGCTAGCTCTTGGGTAACCAGTAAATTTTTACGCGGGATAATTTTCTCAGGCTGTTGAACTACCTTCTTTTTCGCCTCAATCACCCTAGCTTCTGCGGTGTCACCTTTAGCATTTAATTGCTCCCAAGGCGCGAATGCGCAACTGGCAAGCAGTGTCAATAACATTAGCATTAACCCGCAATTTTTGACTGAACTCATGAGTTGAAATTTATTACTAACTGTCATGCATACATCCTTTTTACAGATTCATTTCTGGTGTTGAAGCGTTAGCAGGATCTACTGGCTTTGCAGATTTAGATAGCACTTGCGGTAAATTAAGTGGCAGATAGGTCAGCCGCAATGCATTGGCATCTTCGGCATCCAAACGCCACTGCTGGTCTATTTTTTCACCTGAGCGCGTCGAATAAAGCCTGCCATTTGCCATCATAAATATCTGGGTATTTTTTGCTGTTTGTTCTAACCTACCCACATAAGTAAACGGCGCGGGAGGCGCAACAGGCGCTGGTGGTGGCTGTGCTTTAATTTTTTTAACTGGCGGCACCACTAGCCATGAATGCACCTTAAACAAGTTGTAAGTTTTATTCTGTAATGGCGCTCGTTCCAGTTTATGCCAGGCAAACAAAGCATTTTGAGGTGTTAATGCAACTAAGTGGCTAGAAGGCACAACCCCTTTTTTTATATTCAACTGATGGATATTGGATGGAGCTCTCTGGCTTGCCAACTCAATAGCGTCGTCGCCTTCTGCATCATTACCCTGTATTGCTACCCATACCGTAAGTATTGCTGTAATTGAAAGTAGAATAAGCAACCATTTAGATGATTGCTCGCCACCTGACAGATTCATACTCACCATGAATCTCCTTGCAAATAAAGTACAAAGACCAACCTTGCCTCAACATTTGCAGACATTGAGTTGTCACGTTTAATTTTCACTTCGCTAAGCGCTAATGCAGGCTGCTGTTGCAGTACATTGGCAATAAACTGCCTAATTTGCGAATAAGACCCAGTGACAGGTAATACCACTTCATAACTTGATAGATTGAGTGCATTGCTTGTTTGAGCTTGTTTGATTTGAGTAAACTTGTAATCGCCACGGTTTAAAACTAAACGCTGCTTTAATGCCGTCTCATCTAGTAAACTTAAGGATTGATGAAGGCTATCTGTCCGAGGCAGTAATTGATTAAATGTAGCCATTTCTTGGGCTGTATCATTAACTGGCGCTTGTTGGAGGTTGGCTATATTTCGCTCACTAGGATTAACGTGCTCTAGTTGTTGTTGCGCCAAATTTAATTGTTTATTTAATGGCAAAACTTTCAGCACATAAAATAGGCAACACACTAAGCTGATAGCCAATGCAATTAATCCAAAAAAACCTAGTTTTTTTGAAAATGCAGTTAATAACCAAGCAGCATAATGTAAATTTAACTTAGTCATTATTGAGCTATTTCCCACCTAGCAAACACGGTAAACCTAACTGGCTTTGATATATCGGCTTCATCAATGCTGTGTTTTTGCAAATATACGTGCGCTAGTGCAGGCTGCTGTTCTAGCTGCTGGATGTAATCTAGCACTACTTGCATGTTTTTAGCCTCACCAGTTACAATTACTTGTTGCTTTTGGCTATTGGGTTCTAAACCTAATAGTGCAATATCTTTGTGATCAGATTGCTCAATCGCTAGAAATAGTGGGTTCCATGGAGTTGCCAGAGCACTCACTACTTGCTCAATCTGTTTAATTTTCTCAGGTGGAATTGATATTGCTACTGGTGTTACGGGTATTTTTTTTTGCTGCTGATTCAATTGATTAAGTTTTAACTCAAGTTCGTCATATAAAACCTGTTTAGTTTGATAGGATTGCCAAATAAAAGCCGTTGCCACTAAGCTTATCATCAGCATCAGCAGGTTTAACCAGCTTAAGCTTGAGAGCGAAAAAAACGGCGTTTGGATAAACTCTAAATCTAGCTTGCGACTCATGTTGATGCCTCAAGTAGCACAAAGTGTCTATCATTTACCGTTTGCGTGTGAGTTTGACCTATACGCCTAATATTCCAGCCTTCAATGCTATTTAGTGCGGACTTTTTTATTGCTGGCGCATAAACCAACACCTCTCTACCGCTAGTATCTCCTAGTAGCGATTCTCGCATCAGCAAATGTTTTAATTCGTTTTGCCAATCAACATTTACAGTAATAGTGCGTAAGTTTTGGCATTGACCCTGACGCAGGCTAATAAGCAACAGCCGCCCTGATTCCAAGACTACTAAATAACCATTTATATTGCTGAGCTGATGGTTGAATGTGTTAAATGCGCTCATCAAATATGGTTGTACGCTATTAAGTTTGAGTTGATGTTTCAGTGAGATTTGCTTGAGTGTTGCCAATAACTTTTCATCAACTGCCGCCGTTATTGTGCTGTGATTTGGCGCTGCGTCATGCAGCTTAATATGCCAACCATCAACAACTGCACCGTACACATCTCGATAGCTTGCAATTGCATAAGCCGATTTTTCTGCTGTGCTCATTGCTATTGGCTGGCATGGCAATATAAGGTAGCGTACAAAATCACTAGACAGAATGACCTGTAATTGGGTTTTACGTTTAACTTGCATTGACTCCAGCAAGCTTTCAAGTTTATTGATAGCAAGTTGCCAAGGCAATTCGTCAGCAGTTGGTATGATTGCAATAGGTTTCTGCTCAAGAACGCGACTAGGCAAAACGGGCAAACCGCCCTGCCGACTATTGACAGCAACGCTGTCTATGCTTAGCGTAACGGTCAATTGATTTGGACACACAAAATTAAGCAACGAACGTAACACGATTGATCTCCTGCAAAGTGGTAACCCCATTGCCCGCGGCTTCCAGTGCGGCTTCTCTAATGGTGCGCATGCCGCTGCGTTTTGCGGCATCTTTCAGTTTGCGAATAGGCTCACGCGCCACAATCATCTCACGCAATTCGTCATTTAATATCAACAGTTCAGCTACTGCCTTGCGGCCACGATAACCAGTGCCACGGCAATGGCCGCAACCTTTAGCAAACTTAAAGTGCATGCTGGCAGCCATGCTTGTAGTCACGCCTGAATCGGTTAATAATTGTGCGTCTGGTTGAAAGTCTTCTGCACAGTAGGGGCAAATGGTGCGGATTAATCGTTGTGCCACAATGCCGTTCATGGCGGCTACAAAATTG